>JAZKGM010000241.1:2426-4631 GCA_040385895.1 Bacteroidota bacterium | reverse complement strand
TACTGATAAGCTAAGCGTAAGCACGCTGGGTAGCTATGCCAATAATGATTACCTGGTGATCCCTCAGACGCGGGAAACGACTTTTGGAACGGTAAAGCAAGCCATGCAGTTACGCATGTATTTTGAAGGACAGGACCAGATGCAGTATCAAACCGCAACCGGTGCATTAACCGTTAGCTACCAGCCCGACAGGTTCACTCAATTAAAGCTGATCAGCTCTGTGTTTAATACCAACGAACGGGAGTTTTTTACCATTGAAGGCGCTTACCGTTTAGAAGAAGTAGAAACTGATTTTGGCAATGATAATTTCGGCAAAGCACGTGCAACAAAAGGCATCGGGTATTTCTTAAACAATGCGCGCAATCAATTGAATGCAACGGTTTATAACATTGGCCACCGTGGTTACCGCACTTTGGGCAACAATAGCTTGCAGTGGGGAGTGCAGGCGCAGGGCGAGCGCATAACAGATAAAATTAATGAGTGGGATTATAAAGACTCTTCAGACTTTTCACAACCCTCGCAGGTTAACGGCCAGCCGGTTGTTTTAAATTACCTGAATACACAGGTTAATTTAAATACCCATCGTTTTAGCGGCTATATTCAAAATTCGCAAAAGCTTAACCGGGCTTATAATATTATTGCTACCTACGGCATAAGAAGCAACTGGTGGAGCTATAACAACCAGAATGTAATAAGCCCGCGTGTGCAGTTAAGCATGGAACCAAACCGCAAGTACAACAGGGCGGTTCAGAACGGAACAATTAAAGGCACTTTAAAAAGGGACATTAATCTAAAAGCGGCATTCGGCTTTTATTACCAACCCCCTTTTTACAGGGAATTGCGTGATTTTAACGGCAAGCTCAACCCTAATATCAAAGCCCAGAAATCAATTCACTATTTATTTGGTGGCGATATGAACTTTAACTTATGGAACCGTAAGTTTAAATGGTTTGTGGAAGCCTATTATAAGCAGTTAGAGAACATTATCCCTTACGAAATTGATAATGTGCGTATCCGCTATTATGCAGAGAATAATGCGAGTGGTTATGCAGGTGGACTTGACATGAGGGTGAACGGAGAATTTGTAAAAGGGGTTGAGAGCTGGATGAGCTTATCTGTAATGCAAACCCAGGAAAAGATCACTACTTCTGATGCCGCAGGCAATAAAACCACTTCGCCATATATTCCCAGGCCTACCGATCAACGTGCTACATTTAGCATGTTTTTCCAGGATTACCTGCCCAATAACGATAAATATAAAGTGAACCTCACGTTTGTCTTTGGAACCGGCCTGCCATTTGGTCCGCCCGACAGGAACAGGGAAGGAGATACCTTAAGAATGCCATCGTACCGCAGGGTCGATATCGGATTTTTAAGAATGCTGGTGGACGAAAAAGACACCCATAAAAAGGGATGGAATAAACATATTAAATCGGCCTGGATAGGGGTCGATATTTTTAATCTCCTGGCGATCAACAATACCATTTCATACATCTGGATCGAAGACATTGAGGCCCGCACATGGGCTGTTCCGAATTACCTTACCAACCGGAGGATCAATTTAAGGTTAATGGTGAATTTCTAGTTTGGAAGTCCATAGTCAATAGACCATAGTGGATAGTTAATAGAAGTTGGAAGTTAGAAGTACGGAGTGCGAAGTATGTCATTGCGGGCGAAGCGCGGCAATCTAATTTACGGTTTAAGCATTACGAAACGAAGTTCAGCGGAGCTAATTACGGAAGCCCCGTTGCGCCCCTTGTGGTTCTACCTTAATCCATTAACCACACCCCCCCCACACTCACTTGCAATTTCCTGTTAACATACCTTTTGCCAACCGCTAAAGGCCAAAAGCTAACAGCCAATTAATAACTAATCAACGCAAAAACCAGCCTACCTCTTCGTCAACAAGTCAATAATCCCCTGCTTACCCCATTCTTCTTTTTCAGTATCGCTCCAAAGTGCAGGATAAAAAATGCGTTTCTGAAAGCGCGGAGGCAAATATTTCTGCCAGTTTGTTCCTCCCGTTGCAGCAATATCTTCCGGGTTTTTATGCAGATAGCGGACAGCCGATTTATAATGTTGCAATGGCCAGTTCACGTTCACGTTTACATCGAACTGGCGTAACTGTTCGCGTAATTCCTGGTTTTCTTTATCTTCAGGTTTCAGGTTCTGGTAAACGGCCCAGATATTTTTCGGGGCATATTC
>JAZKGM010000241.1:0-2416 GCA_040385895.1 Bacteroidota bacterium | reverse complement strand
GCAGCTCGCGGCTGTATTTCTCTTCAAACTGGGTTAATGTTAAGGTTTGTTTACCTGTTGCCAGTTCTGTTGCCCCGGCCTTCCAGTATATGTGATCGAACTGGTCATAAATGGAAGATGCAAAAGTGATTTTATTGCGGTAATCCTTATCAACCAGGTTCACCATATCAGTAGCACATATTTCTATTTTGCGGTACTGGGCGCTTTGGAACCCGCTGGCGGGTAACAGGCTCATCCGGTATTGTAAGAACTGCTGATGGTCCATGCCATCCACCATGATCTCGAACGAGTGGGTGAGGTTACGGAAATAAGCATTGATGCGTTTGATACGTTCGGTGAAAAATTTCACATCCATATTTTCAAACCTCTCGCTGATCTGCTCCATTTCATGTAAGGTGAGTCTGAAATAAAGCTCGGTGATCTGGTGATAAATAATAAAGATCATTTCATCCTTGATAGGCGTGCGCGGCTTTTGCAGCGTTAAAAGTGTATCCAGCTGAATGTAATCCCAATAATTAACATAATTAGCATGAAGCAAACCTTCCAGATAGGCTTTAATATCCTGCCCCGATTTGGTATATTTAGCAATAAGCTGTTCGATCAGGTTACGTGTTTCTATATCTAGTTCCATTGTGTTCTGTTAAAAAGGTGAATTGAACTGTTCAAAAGACGGAAGTTCTTTGTCTTTTGCCGATACGATCGGGTTTGCAACGCCCCAATCAATATGAAGTGTTATGTCGTTCCATAAAATCCCGCCTTCGCTGGCTTTGTTATACACATTGGTGCACTTGTATTCAAAAATGGTGTTATCGCGCAATGTGGCAAAACCATGCGCAAAACCGGGAGGGATCCAGAATAAAAGCATGTTCTCTTCGTTCAGTTCAACCGAGTAATGTTGGCCGTAAGTCGAAGAATTTTTCCGGATATCAACCACTACATCGAGTACAGCGCCTTTAACCACACGCACCAATTTGCCCTGGTCTGACGGTGGTGCCTGGAAATGCAGGCCCCGTACAGCACCTATCTGTGAAAGGGATTGATTGTCCTGGATAAACTCATTTGTTATTCCTGCTTCAATAAAACGTTGCTTATTATAAGGTTCATAAAAATAGCCACGCTCATCATAAAACACTTTTGGCTTAATAACCAGCAGATCAGCTATAGGTGTTTTAATTAGTTCCAAGAGTTGTTACATTAAAAAATTGTTGGGCAAAAGTATAAAAATATCGCACATTCGCACGTTGATAACCTGAATATCGTTTTACAGAAAAACTTTTATTTTTGCTCATTATGGAAGAACAGCGCAAAAGCTCCGGCAAAATTTACTACATTATAATAATTGTAATATTATTAGCCTTGAACGGCTTGTTTATTTATAATTATTTTAACACCGATAAAAAACTGGTTCAAACAGAAGAACAATTGTTTGCAACCGATTCGGCCAAAGCCGAACTTGAAAAAATACTGGGCGAAACGCAAAGCCAGCTTGATATTTACAAAGGCAAGAACAGTGAGCTTGACGCTTTTTTAAAAGAAAAGAACGATTCGTTGCAGGAATATGCCGACAGGATCGAAAACCTGTTGCGCCAGAATAAACTTACCAAAGGACAACTTGCTAAGGCAATGGAAGAAATGGACCAGTTGCGCTATTACAAACGCAAATACCTTAACCAGATCGATTCGCTGTCTAACCAGATCACCTTATTAAGGGGTGAGAATACGAACCTGCGGGATAATGTGGATAAAGAAAAACGCAGGAATGAGAACCTCACAATGGAAAATGTGAAGTTGAACAACAAAGTAGCCATCGGATCAAAACTTAATGCGAAGCAGATATTCATTACAGGGGTGAAAGAGCGCAGCAATGGGAAAGAACGCGAAACAAACCGCGCTTCGCAGCTGGAAAAATTAAAAATTACGTTTACGCTGGATGAAAATTATGTGAACGATCCGGGGCAGAAAGATATTTACCTGAAAGTGGTGGGCCCCGATGGCGCTACTTTATATAATGAAGCTGCCGGTTCGGGTACATTTACTTTCCAGGGACAAGAGTCCTTATACTCGGTGAAGCAACAAGTGGAGTTTGACCAGAAAATGAAACAGCTGACTATTTACTGGACCAAAGGTTCAACCTTTGGCAAAGGCGAATATAAGGTTGAGCTGTTTTCGGACGGTTTCCAGATCGGTTCTGCAGCATTTGAACTGAAATAAGATTGATAGCCGCCTTGTGCGGCTATTTTTATACCCTAAACTTTTTGCTTTGAATAAAAAACTTTCGTTGCTCGACTGCATTATGCTCATCATGGGTAGCATGATAGGCTCCGGTATCTTTATTGTGCCGGCCGTTATGAGTACCGAACTTCAATCGCCAACCCTATTGATCCTTGCATGGGTGGTTACCGCCTTGCTCACCATT
>JAZKGM010000240.1:7935-11929 GCA_040385895.1 Bacteroidota bacterium | reverse complement strand
CACCATGCCTGCCGAATCCATTTCGCGGTTGTCCGATTTTTTGAAGGTATACAGCCCGGTTTTTTCGCTGTAAAACTCAGTTGTGGCGGCATCCATGGCAATATAAATGTCTTTGCCTGGTTTGTAGCCTGCTTCTTCAATGGCTTTCAACACCGTTTCAATGGCTTCTTCGTTGCTTTTAATGTTTGGCGCAAAACCGCCTTCATCGCCTACGTTGGTGCTGTAGCCTTTTTTCTTCAATACATTTTTTAAATGATGAAAAACTTCGGTACCCATGCGCAACGAATCGCTGAACGAATCTGCTTTCACAGGCATGATCATAAACTCCTGGAAGTCTATTGAATTATCGGCATGTGAACCCCCGTTTAAAATATTCATTAAGGGAATAGGCAATGTATTGGCATTAACGCCACCCACATAGCGGTACAAAGGCATATTAGCTTCTATTGCCGCAGCTTTTGCACAAGCCAGCGAAACTGCCAGGATAGCATTCGCACCCAGTGTTGCTTTATTATCCGTGCCATCCAGTTTAAGCATTAAACGGTCAATTTCGTTTTGCTCAAACACATCAACACCCATTAATTTTTCCGCGATCTTTTTGTTTACGTTGTCAACGGCTTTTAAAACGCCTTTGCCCATAAACACTTTTTTATCGCCATCGCGAAGCTCAACGGCCTCGTGTGCCCCGGTTGATGCCCCGCTTGGGACAGCAGCACGGCCCATTGCGCCATCAACCGTTGTTACTTCTACTTCAACGGTTGGGTTTCCGCGTGAATCAAGGATCTGCCTTGCGTGAATATCAATTATTGAACTCATATACCTGGTATTTAGGGTTAGTAATTAGTATCTCGTTGATTATTTATTTGGTGATTAGTCATTCAACATTTTATTCCATCAGCTTCATGAAATCGTCAAACAAATACTGCGAATCATGTGGTCCCGGTGCAGCTTCGGGATGGTACTGAACAGAGAACGCTTTTTTATTTTTGATCCTGATGCCTTCCACCGTATCGTCATTCAGGTTAATGTGCGTGATCTCTACCTTCGGGTTCTTCTGCACGTCTTCCGCCCTTACACTGAAACCGTGGTTTTGCGAGGTTACCTCGCACAGGCCGGTGCGCAGGTTTTTTACCGGGTGGTTCAGTCCCCTGTGTCCGTTGTGCATTTTAAAGGTTGAAATGCCATTGGCCTCGGCAAGGATCTGGTGGCCCAGGCAAATTCCAAAAACCGGCACATTGTGATCGAGGATGGTCTTAACGGTGTTCACTGCATAATCCATGGTGGCCGGGTCACCGGGGCCATTGCTCAGCATGATGCCGTCCGGTTTAAATTTCATCAGTTCTTCAAAACCGGTTTTTCCGTTAAACACACCCAGGTAACAATCTCTTGAAGTAAGGTTGCGCAATATATTTTTCTTAACCCCGAAATCAAGCACTGCCACACGCTTTGAAGCTTCCGCCTCATTGCCTATAAAGTAAGTTTCTGGGGTTGAAACCTGCGAGGAAAGTTCGAGCCCTTCCATGGAAGGCACATTGTGAAGCTCTTTTAAAAGTTCTTCCGTGGTTTTGTCTTCTGCAGAAATAAGGGCGTACATTGCACCTTTATTACGCACATGCAGCACCAGTTCACGCGTATCCACATCGGTAATGCCCACAATGTTATTCTGGGCAAAATACTCCTGAACGGTAATTTCAGATTGTTTGCGCGAAAAAGGAACATTGAACTGCTTACAAACCAAACCGGAGATCTTTATGGTATCCGATTCAATTTCCCCGGCATGCACACCGTAGTTTCCGATGTGTACATTGGTTTGAACCAATATCTGCCCGAAATAAGAAGGGTCTGTAAAAACTTCCTGGTAACCGGTCATTCCGGTGTTGAAACAAATTTCTCCGGTGGTGGTGCCGATTTTGCCAATTGATGTGCCTTTGAACACCGTACCATCTGCTAAAACCAATACAGCAGGGAATTTATTGATTGATTTATTCAAGGTTGTGTAGATTTTGGCAAATATATATAATCTGTTTATTTTGCCTAATCCATTTTTTATCACGTTTCATGAAACCCGCTAATTTCCTGCACATGTTCGCCATCATTTTATTGATAAGCTTTGCCGTGAGCGAACACGTGAACCTCAAAACAAACTACGACATGCGTTTATACGACCTGCGGGTTGCCAAAAGCCATGTGAGCCGCTATGCGGGTAAAACAGAAGGGGGAAAGGCAGAGGTGGCGCGGCTGAAGCAAAAAATGGCCGACCTGGCCGATGAGCATAAGTTCCTTACCGGCTTAAGCGGTTACAAGGCCATGCTCATTTTGTTTTTGTTCCTGTTTGTGTTATGGCAGTTTGCCCTGTATTTTAAAATTGATTTCGAAGACCAGGAAGATGCAACACCGGGTGTAAATTACCAGCGCAAAACGTGGCTGCTTAATTTTATATTGTTCTTTGTGCTTTCGGCATGGTGTTTATATTTCAGGCAGAATATGGTGGTGGCGGTACTTTGTTACCTGGTTGCCATCGCTTCACTGGTGCGAAGTTTAATGCTGGCCAGCGAATTGAGGCTGATCACGAAACAACGCGGCACATCAGCCTTTGCTGCGGTTACCATCGGCACATCAGTTATTCTTTATTTTAACCTTTTATTGATAGCGGCCGTTTATTATACCAGCGTTTTTACCCAAACCAGTTTAGTGGAACAGCTCATGAACCTGGGCCGATAAATTTACTATGCTTACAGAAAACGAATTAAAAGAACTGGCCTCGCAGCTTAGCCTGCCCAGAGGAGACATGGGAATTGTTGTTGCAGAGAACATGCACCTGAGCAACCTTAATATGACACTCAATACCATCGATGCGCTCGAAGTAAAGGAAGGCGACCGTGTATTAGAGGTAGGCCATGGAAATTGCAGTCACCTGGGCCAGCTGTTCACCCGGCAACAACATTGCACTTACACGGGCCTCGAAATCTCGGAACTCATGCACACAGAGGCGATAAAAGCCAATGAAACGTTCATCCGTTCGGGCAATGCTTCTTTTCATTTATACAATGGATCGGACATTCCTTTTGAGGAACACCGCTTCAATAAGGTATTTACGGTAAACACACTTTATTTCTGGAAACACCCCGCATCATTTTTAAATGAGCTTTACCGGGTAATGGCACCACATGGCGTATTATGCATCGGGTTTGCCTGGAGATCGTTTATGGAAACGCTCCCGTTCACTGCATTCGGGTTCGAGCTGTATGATGAAGCCAGGATCAAAGCACTTCTTAGTCAATCACCATTTTCACTTCACGACCTGGTCAATCATAAAGAAACAATTAAAAGCAAAAGCGGGGAAGAAGTGGAACGCGATTATGCCGTATTGCGTTTGACCAGGGAAGCATGATCTTTACAACATAAAAAAACAGAACGGGATGGATTGGAAAAGTTTTTGGGACAAACATGCAGCAAGTGACAATACCTTGCAACAGGTGGGGCGCACAGGGTACGATGCCGGGCAGATGAACAGGCTGATGCAGGAGCAGGCTGCGTATGTTGCAGAAAAAACGGGTTTAACCCCTCAGTCGGTTTTGCTGGATGTGTGTTGTGGCAATGGTGTTTTTACCAACCTCTTAACTCCTTTCTGTAAAGAAACGGTAGGGCTGGATCTTTCGCCCGAACTGATCAGGCATGCCATATCCGGGAAAAAGCTGAACCAGGATTTTTTTGTGGCCGACCTGTTGCTGCTAAAAGAATGGAGCTCATATGAACAATACCTGCATTCGTTCGATGCCATCACGCTTTGTTTTTCGTTCCAGTATTTTGAAACGGTTGAAAAAGGATTTGTTGTGATCGAAAACCTGTTGCCTTTGTTAAAAAGCGGGCGCAAGATCCTGTTAACCGATATTCCCGACCGGGCACGCTTTTTTAATCACTACAACAAGATGAGTAAAATAGCAGGCCTTATTATCCAGATGGCCAAAGGAAAAAATGTGATGGGTAAGTTCTG
>JAZKGM010000240.1:0-7925 GCA_040385895.1 Bacteroidota bacterium | reverse complement strand
AGCGAAGAGGAGCTGGCCTACATCTGCAAACGACTTGAAGTAAAGGGTGAAAAGCTCATTCAACCCGGTCAGTTTCCATACGCACATTATCGCATGGATTACCTCATTACCAAGCCATGAGTGAATTTGTATTCCGGCATTTTACAGTGATACAGGAACAAAGTGCCATGAAAATTGGTACAGACAGCGTGCTGCTGGGATGCCTGTGCGATGTAAAAAAAGTATCCTCAGTACTGGATATAGGAAGTGGTACGGGCATTTTGGCATTGATGCTCGCACAGCGTTGCCATGCAAACATTGATGCCGTTGAAATGGATGAACCTGCGGCCCGCGAAGCCGGGCAAAATTTCAGGAACAGCCCATGGAGTGAGCGGCTCAACCTTTACCATCAAAGCATACAACAGTTTGCGGAGGAAAAGCAGGGGCAGTATGACCTCATCATTAGCAACCCGCCTTATTACAAAGCAGGAAACAACCTGCAAATAGAAGATGAGCAGCGAAGCAAGGCCCGCCACGACAAAGGTTTACCGTTTGAGGAGCTTATCAGCAGTGTATTGAAGCTGCTCCAGCCAACAGGAAGCTTTTGGCTGATCCTTCCCGTGAATGAAGCAGCCGATTTTAAAGGCCTGGTAAAAGATGAGTTGCACCTTGTTAAACAGATCAATCTTGTTCCTAAACCCGGCAAGGCGGCCAACCGCCTGGTCATGCAGTTTACTTATGAAGAACAACAATTGGTAGAAGAAGATTTTACCGTGTACAATGCAGATAATACACCTTCTGAGCGATATAAACAGGCAGCCCGCGATTTTTACACGGGTGCACAATTCAAGCCGGACAATGTGTGAAATGAGTTCTGCTTTAAAGCCACAGGCTGATTATGATTGAACGTATTGGTTATACAGTCCACAGGTCCTGGGATCTTCGTTGGGCTTGTTGTTGGTTATTTTCCCGTTAACCTGCGCTGTTTGCGGGTAATTCAGCATTTAAACAGTGGACATGTATGCCCTGATCTGTGTAATCTGTGGCTGATCCCTGTATCTTTTTGTATTAAACGCATCAGCTTAGATCAACTTCACGTTCTTCAAACTTCACCCCGAATTGTTCCAGCTCTTCCAGTATGGGATCGTAAAACTCGGCACTGATCGGGATGTGAACGCCACGGGCAGTTATTTTATCCGTTAATATCAGTTTACAGGCGATGGCCATTGGCAAACCAACGGTTTTGGCCATTGCGGTCAGCACTTCATCTTCTCCTTTTACCACCAGCGAGCTGCTTATTTTTCGTTTCTCTTCATTAATGGTTGCTTCTATTTCATGATGCATCACGATCATATCCAGTTCGCCTTTTTGCAGCTTCCATTTTTGCTGAAGCAGGTGTTGGAGGATGGCAGCAGGAGATGCTTCGTTCATCGCTATTTTTTCTTCGCTGAACAAGCCCAGCCAATGCAGCTTTTTAAACAGGTCGTCATTTCTGTTTATGTTTAAAAAATCACAGACACGCTTTTCGAGTGCATGTATCCCGGTGCCGGGTGTAAAAGCGCTTAACCAGCTGCGATAGGTTAATTGGCCGGCATCATGAATAATAAACGAGTCGTCTGTTAAACCAAGTTTTACCAGGCCATTCCATGCGTTGCTGTATCCTTTTTTGCGTAAAGTTCCGCGTAAAACAGTATGGGCAGTTTCAATTCCGTAAGGTGCGATGTAACCCAGCGAATCCCGGTTTGCATAACTTTCATAATCCCCGTATCCTGCTACATGCACGGGTTCCGTTTGAATAAAGATACGTTGTGGAGGAATAAATTTAAGCTCGTTATGCTCCAGGTATTTGGCGGTAGCCTGCCCTGCCAACACCACATTCCTGGGGTTCCAGGTAAATTTATAGTTCCACGGGTTGTCGTCATATTCCGGAGCGATCAATCCTCCGCAAAATGATTTGAACGCATCAATTGTGCCCCCTTCTTTTTTGATCCCATCGATCAGTTTCATGGCCGACAAATGGTCAATGCCCGGATCGAGGCCACATTCGTTCAGCAGCAAAACTCCTGCACGCAAAGCTTCCCCATGCAATTGGTGCATTTCTTCGCTCACGTAACTTGCGGTAACCAGGTGCTTTTTATGCATGATGCAGGCTTTGGCAATAGCAATGTGCATAAAAGGCGGAAGCATGCTTATTACGATATCATGGGTTGAAACGGCCTGGTTAATATCATCTGTATTGTTCGCATTAAGCGGGATGGCAAAAGCATTTGCAGCCCCGTTGATCTTCTGCCCGGCCACTTCTTTATCGCTGTCGGCAACGGTTACCTGCCAGTTGTTTTGCAGCGCCTGCGATGTTAAATACTTAATGAGGTATGATGATGATAAACCCGCTCCGATAACCAGGATCTTTTTCATTGCAATTGTATTGTTCCGCTGGCGAAACTATACTTTTAGTTGAAATAATTTTGTAATGTTGATCATGGAACAAATAAGAAGAGAATCCGTACTGACTAAATATAATCAAGTAAGCGAGTTAAGTGATGAGGACCGGGATTTGTTAGCCGAAGCCAAACGATCGGTGGATACCTCATACGCACCTTATTCTAAATTTCACGTGGGCTGTGCATTGCGCTTAAATAATGGGGTGATCATAAAAGGAAGCAACCAGGAAAATATTGCGTACCCCAGCGGTTTATGTGCCGAACGGGTGGCCATATTCAGCGCAGGTGCTACCTATCCCGACCAACCTGTGCAATCCATGGCCATTACAGTAAAAGCAGAAGAATTTGAAGTGAAGGAGCCGATCATGAGCTGCGGAGCCTGCCTGCAAAGCATGAGCGAGTTTGAACTGAAATTTAAACAGCCCATGCGCATCATCCTGCAAGGGGAAACAGGCGATATTTATGTGGCAGAAGGTTTAAGAACATTTATGCCTTTTATGTTCTGGCTCGAAGAACTTAAACGCTGATGCAAACGATAAAGGCTAACTATGTTGATCTTTTTAACCGCCTGGTATTTGCGGCCGAGGTCATTATCCACGATCATAAAATAGTTTCGGTTACTGCTGTTGACGATGAGGTGGAGGGTTATATCATGCCGGGATTTATCGATGCGCATGTACACATTGAAAGCTCACTCCTGGTGCCTTCAGAATTTGCGCGCATGGCAGTCATGCATGGCACCGTAGCCACAATTAGCGATCCGCACGAAATTGCGAACGTACTGGGAATGCAAGGCATCGAGTTCATGATCAGCAACGGAAAACAGGTTCCGTTCCATTTCTTTTTTGGCGCACCAAGCTGTGTACCGGCCACTGTTTTTGAAACGGCAGGTGATGTGATCTCGGTAAAAGATATTGAAGGGCTGTTGCAACGTAAAGAGGTGCTTTACCTCGCGGAAATGATGAACTTCCCGGGCGTGATCCATCGCAATGAGGATGTGATGCAAAAGATCGGCATTGCACACGCACTCAATAAACCTGTTGACGGTCATGCACCTGGTTTGCGGGGAACAGAGCTGCAAAAATATCAGTCAGCGGGTATTTCAACCGATCACGAATGTTTTACATTGGATGAAGCCCTTGAAAAATTAAACCTGGGCATGCATGTGCTGATCCGTGAAGGAAGCGCGGCCCGTAATTTTGATGCGTTGATCCCGGCCATCAGGTCACATCCGCAGCAAATTATGTTTTGCAGTGACGATAAGCACCCCGACTCTTTGTTGCTGGGTCATATTAACCAGCTCGCAGCAAAGGCTGTTCGTTCAGGATACGATGTGTTCGATGTGTTGCAGGCCTGCTGCATCAACCCGGTGAAGCATTATGAGCTTCCGTTGGGTTGCTTACGCCAGGGAGAGCAGGCTGATTTTATTATCGTTGAAGACCTTAAGCACTTTGTGGTGAAACAAACCTGGATAAACGGTGAGTGTGTTTTTGAGCATGGCCATGTAAACATAACAAGTGTTGAAACACAAACGCCCAATAAATTTGCGATACAGGAATTGGAGGTTCATGAGTTTTACAAGGAACCTGACCAAACTGAGCAGGTGATCGTGTGTGAAGACGGGCAACTGGTAACGGGCAGGTTGCTACTGGACAAAGAAGAGATCGGTCCGCTGCACGATGTATTAAAAATAGCAGTGGTTAACCGGTATACAAAAGCAAAGGTTGCCGTTGCGTATGTTAAGAACTTTGGGTTAAAACAAGGCGCTATTGCCAGCAGTGTGGCACACGACAGCCATAATATTGTGGCGGTTGGGGTTACCGATGCATCGATATGTGGTGCAGTGAACCTGGTGATAAAACATAAAGGAGGTTTAAGCGCGGTAAGCGACAGCGAACAGCACATATTGCCATTACCTGTTGCAGGCCTGATGAGCAACGAAGATGCGTGGCTTGTTGCACGCAACTATACAGCAATAGATGCGTTCAGCAAAGATGTGCTGGGCTCAGGGTTAAAGGCCCCGTTTATGAGCTTAAGCTTTATGGCATTGCTGGTTATTCCCAGCCTGAAACTAAGCGATAAGGGCTTGTTCGATGGAGATAGGTTTGAGTTGGTAAGAGCTGTTTGATCCCAAACTACCCGATATTCAGGATCTCATTGCAGCTTTTCCTGATATTCTCGGCAATGGCTCCGAGAGGCAGATCGTTTGCATCGCTTCCAAAAGGATCTTCTATTTCTTCTGCGATCAGCTCTAAGCTCACCAGCACATAAAAAACAAATACCGTTATCAGGATGATCCAATACCCGAAATCAGTAACAAAAGAAAAAGGCATGGTCATGATGTAAATGAAAATGAACTTCTTGATAAAAATACTGTATGAATAGGGGATGGGTGTTTTTTTGATACGTTCGCAGGCACCGGTTATATCCGTTAACGATTGAAGCTCGTTGTTTAAGCTCAGGAACTGGTATCCGTTGATGGTGTCATTTTTATGCAGCCTGTTCACCTCGTCAAATAATTTCGAAGCGATAAAATTAGGCTTATGTGCAGGTTCATCTTCATTCAGTTCAATATGTTTCTGGCCAACTTTATAGATCAGGTGATGGTGCAGGGCATCGCCAAACCCGGCAAGCAGGTTAGATAGTTCTTTGCGTTTTTCCAGGTCGGATTCCGGTAAATAGGAATTAAGCTTGATGGCAATGTTCCTGCTGCTGTTCAGCAGGCTTCCCCATAATTTGCGTCCTTCCCACCACCTTTCGTAAGCAGTGTTGGTGCGGAAAACAAGCAATAATGAAATGACAAAACCAAGTAATGAGTGCACAATGGTGGTGGTCTTAAACTTCATTTGCAGCAGCTCGATCTCCACATAAGCAACCGAAAACGAAAAAAATGCGATCACACACATCATTCCGCCAAGCTGCCGGAACGTATCGCTTTTATGAAAATGAAAAATTAAGCCGAACCAGTTACGTGGGTTATATAATATCATTTCGTATTAAAAAATAAGTTGCATTGTAAGGCTAATGCTTCATGGTTCACTTTTTCAAAAGGGTGCGGGGTATTCGGAAACACCATAAAATGCGCCTTTGGCAGTTTTTTATAAACATCAAGGTTCTCATCAATTGTTGCAGTGGTATCGCGGTCGCTCACCCCGATCACAACGGGGCAGTTTATGGCTTGCAGATCATCGTCTGTTAATGTTACATGACTGGCAAGGTTGTTCATCATTGTTTCTGTGTTTTGCAAAACCTGTTTCCATATATTCATGCCATGCTGCAGCATCAGGTTATTGGCAAATGCCGGAACTTTTTCAAGCATTTTTTCTGCATTCAGCATAGCCGTTTCTTTTGCAGTAGCCAGCGGGTCCCAGTTAAACTTGGTGTTTAATGTCATGATCCGTTCCACACGTTCGGGGTGTTTTTTTGCAAAATACAAAGCGGCATATCCGCCCATGCTGTAACCAAAAATATTAATGCGTGCAATGCCATGCCCGTCAATATATTTCAATATATCGCCAGCAAATGTATCAAACGAATAGCCCGCAGCAGGCATCACATTTCCGCCATGCCCGCTAAAGTTGAGGGTATGAACATTAAAGGTATCGCCCAGTAAAGGTACAAATGAATCGAACTGCGATCTGCTTCCTAAAGCCCCGTGTAATAGTAAGAGGTTATGCATAGATAGAAGGTTTCTGTAAGTGCTGCAAAATACAAACCCGCTGCTGAATTTTGTAAAACAAACACTTTTATTACCGTACACGACAGTTTTTTATAAAAAATATGATTTTTGGAACTGATTATTGTATTAACATTGTTCTACAAAACAACAGCAGAACACTTATACAATTACACCAAATAAAGCGTTTGCGAAGGCGCGAAAAAGGAAGCTCCCCCGGCTTCCTTTTTTTATTGCCCGAATGTGGTTAAATAACAGTTTTTTACCGGGATATGTAGCCACAGGTTGCACAGATTTAAAGCGTTGCAAAGACATTAGACCTTTGCTTTTTCAACTAATTTAATTGACCAGAGAACAAACAAAGCCGCCTTATCTGTGGCAACAAGGCGTTATGCCATCACCTTTATGATTTGAACCAGGTTAAAAAATCGTCTTTGTAATTGGCCGATACCTGTATTTCGGTATCATCGTTCAGGATCACATAACCACCCTGGCTTTTATGATACGAGGTTACATAGCTGATGTTGATGATGTGCGATTTATGCACCCGTAAAAAAGGAGGGGGTAGGATCTCGTGGTAATGCTTTAAAAAGCGGCAGGCCATTTTTTTCCGCCCATCGTTAAGGTACACATCTGTAAAATTTCCATTTCCCTGCAGCCGCACAATTTCTTCCATTTTTAATACCTCGAAACCTTCAAGGGTTGGCAGGATCACCTGGCGTTTCTGTGCCTGGGGTTCCTTGAAATTTTCAACCACAATTTTGTTCCGGTCGAACAACTCCCGGTTAATGATATGCTGGTGTACTTTATTAACCGCTATCACCAGTTCTTCAATGCTCAATGGTTTCAACAGGTAATACGCTGCGCTCTGGTTAAGTGCCTGCAATGAATACTCCGAAAAGGCCGTTACAAAGATCGTTTCAAAATAGATGTCTTTGCATCCATCAAGAATATCAAATGCATTGCCGAATGGAAGCTCCACATCCAGGAAAACAAGCTGCGGTTTCAATTCATGCAGCATGGCTATGGCCTGTTTCGCGTCTGCGGCTTCACCAATTACTTCTACCTGCGGGCAGTATTTGGCCAGGTAAGCTTTAAGGGCTTCGCGGGCGGAAGTTTCATCCTCTACAAGTACTGTTTTAATTTTTATGCCTGCCATTTTATCGTAACAATTACCCCGGTTTCCGGTGTGCTTTTGTCAAACATGTCCATAGTAATATGCGATTTGTTTAATTGGTTGAGCAGGTTGATCCGCTCTTCCACATTATGCAGCCCACGCGATTCATATTGCTTCTGGTTATCGGTTTTTAAAAGCTTGCTTTGTGCATACCCTATGCCGTTATCAGAGATCGTAACGCATGTTTTCCGGTCCTCTTTAGTAAATGCGATGTGGAGCAAGCCTTTTGTTTCGCGGTATCTTAACCCATGCCAGATCGCATTTTCCAGGTTGGGCTGAATGATCATATTGGGCACCATAATGGTATCCTTATCTAATTTGGGGTCTATGCTTATGGTATAGTCGAACTTTTCGCTGAAGCGTAATTTTTCCAGGTCAAGGTATTTGGTGAGTTGTTCCAGCTCGCTGCCCAGGGAAATAAAATCTTTGTTGGAGTTCTCCATGATCCTGCGCATTAACCCGGCATAGGAACTCAAATATTTATTGGCGGCCAGTTCATTAT
This sequence comes from Bacteroidota bacterium, assembly GCA_040385895.1. Classification (GTDB taxonomy): domain Bacteria; phylum Bacteroidota; class Bacteroidia; order UKL13-3; family UKL13-3; genus UBA6183. The sequence continues at coordinate 150 of JAZKGM010000240.1, read as the reverse complement.
TGCCGGCAATAAACTGGTTGACGCTGTTTAAGCTGTTGAAGAGGAAATGCGGGTTCATTTCACGCCTTAACGATTGCAGCGCGATCTGCTTATTTTTTTTGCGGATGGCATACCAGGCTTTTACGATCAGGATCAGCAACGCTGCCAGTA
>JAZKGM010000239.1:0-7272 GCA_040385895.1 Bacteroidota bacterium | reverse complement strand
GGTGAACAGAAATTGTATCTGATTAACAGGCACCCGCTTACCATTATATTCGGGCATCTCACTTTGTTCATCTATTGGCTTAATCTAAAGTCGTTCATACAAAGCCCTAAAAAGCATATGGATTCCTTTGCTGCTTTGTTTCTGCATGGTGCCTCGGCTGTCGCTATCTTATATTTTTCGGGGTTCGAAACATTTGTTTTTGCCTGGTGGATCCCTTATTCACTGGCTTTTGGGATTGGTTCTTACCTGTTTTATTCGCAACATAATTTCCCTTCAGCACAGTTCCGTGAAACCCACGACTGGAAATACGAAGCTGCCGCACTCGAATCCACAAGCTTTATGGAGATGCATCCTTTATTGCATTGGATGACGGGTAACATTGGTTACCACCATGTTCATCATTTAAATTCACGGATCCCTTTTTACAGGCTGCCTGAAGCCATGAAAATGATGCCCGAGCTACAGGACGTAGCAACAACATCATGGAACCCAATGGAGATCATAAGGTGTTTCAGTGTAAAGCTCTGGGATGTGAAACGAAACAAGATGGTTACAATGAAAGAAGCAAAGGTTAATGAGCTGAAACCAGGGTTAAGCCTGGCTTTGCAGCTCTAGCGGAATAAACTAAGAATGTAATGGCACACTCCCATGATCACCACCACCACCATGATACAGCGGGTGGATCGACTAGAAATATCGTATTGGCATTCGCGCTCAATACTTTTTTTGCCGTGGTGGAATTAATAGGCGGCTATTTAACCAACAGCGTTTCTATTACCAGCGATGCCCTTCACGATTTTGGCGACAGCCTCTCGCTGGGCCTGTCGCTTTATTTTCATAAAAAAGCAACCCGGAAAGGTGATGCCAAATACACCTATGGCTACAAACGATTTTCGCTGATAGGTGCGTTCATTAATTCAATTGTGCTCATCGTAGGTTCTGTATTTGTGATCAAAGAAGCTGTTGAACGCATGATCGAACCTGTTCAGCCCGATGCAAAAGGAATGATCTGGCTTGCATTGTTGGGCATTGTGGTGAACGCGGCTGCCGCTTTCAGGTTAAAGAAAGGGCATTCGGTGAACGAGCGTGTGATCTCCCTGCATTTTATTGAAGATGTACTGGGCTGGGTAGCTGTATTAACGGGTGCAGTTGTGATGCAGTTCTATGACATCCCGGTTCTTGACCCCATTTTATCATTGCTTATCGCCTGCTATATTTTATACAATGTGTATGGCAATATCAAAACAACCATTGGGATCGTTCTGCAGGGTTTTCCGGAATCGCTCGACCGGGAGAAAATAACTTCATTGTTCAGCGCCAATAAAGAGGTACACTCTGTCCACGACCTGCACGTGTGGTCGCTTGACGGCAATTACCACGTGCTTTCGGCCCATGTGGTGCTGAATAAAAACGAGTCGCTTATTGATGTTGAACCTTTAAAACAAAAGATCAAGCACGACATGCTGCATGAAGGGGTTAACCATTGCACGCTGGAATTTGAGCTGGAAAATGCGCATTGCAAGGGATGTTGATGCGGTAATTGATGTTGGCGGAGATAACCACAGCGTTAGCAAAGAAGGCACAACGTGCACAGCGAATCTCTGTTATGTTATGCGGTGATTCCACTAAGCATAATAAGGACCTAACATCCAAAATTCTATTCCCTAAAGTACACGAAGTACAAAATGTTCCTTCACCTGTTCGGTACGAAAATAAACCAACCCTATAAAAAACAGGTCAACCGTAACGCTCACTTCCGGGTGCTGCTTGATTTCCTCCCAGGCCCGGGTCATTCCTTTGCTCCAGTAAATATCATCAAAAATCAGAACAGAGTTATTGTTCACTTTAAAGAGCAATTGTTTGAAATAATCCATCGTTGATTCGTAGGTATGGTTACCGTCAATAAAAGCGAAGTCTATCGTGCCATGCTTTTTGATCATTTCCGGTAGCACTTCATCGAAGTTGCCGGTAAGCAGCTCAATTTTATTTTGTAATGAAAGTGCATTGAAATGTTTTTGTGCAACAGCAGCAAGTTCAGGAGCACCTTCGATTGTTTTTAAGTGACCGTTTTTGGGCAATGCTTTTGCTATGCACATGCTGGTGAAGCCAAGCGATGTTCCAAGCTCCATGCAATTTTCATACCCATACTTTTTAACCATGCGATAAATAATATGAGCGATCCGCTTAGGCTTTGCATGAACCTTTGCAAAAAAGCTCACCGGCTTTTTCCGTGCATTATTTTTGCGGCCGCCTGCACCAAGATCGTGTTGGGTAAGCAGGGTATGGTCATGAAAGGCCTGTTCTCTCAGATCTTCAACCGGCTTTAACTCTTCGGGTTTGGGCTGCCTGGCAATACAGGTATTATACAGGTTGAATATAAAAGGAGAGTGCAACACGTCTATACGTGTTGCACTCCAGTAATGTTTAATAAAATGAGTTACGAAATGACCGTTGATCATTAATTATTTGGCACCTGTTTTAAGAACTCACGAATGGTTTTTAATTTATCTTCCATCTGGCGGATCTGGCGCTGTGCATCTTTAATCTTGTCATTGATCTGGACCACCATAGGGTTATCACTTGATGCTTTAGAGAAAAATCCAAGGTTGTTTTCCCAGGTGTCGATGTCGTTGCGCAATCCGCGGATCTTATCCTGCATGAACTTCTCTTCGCGTTTGATCTTTTGTGCCCCGTTAGGGCTGCTGGCCATGGCTTCCAGGTGACCTTTTTCTTTCATGTCCCGCAATTCCTGGTTGGCCTGGCGGAACTTTGCAAACACCTTATCATTCAGGTCCTGGTAGTGTTTGTTGATGCGTTCTTTTTCGCCCATTGGCACAAAACCAGTATTGTTCCATGTATCCTGAACTGCTTTCAGGTCGTTCAGGATATTTGCACCTTCTTCGCGGCTTAATAATTCTTCGAGTTTGGCAACCAGTTCTTTTTTGGTTTCGAGGTTTACTTTCTGCTCTTCGATCTGTGCAGAATAATGCTCGGCTTTTTTCGAAAAGAAATTATCGCATGCTGTGCGGAAACGTTTCCAGATCACATCTGAGATCTTTTCAGGAACAGGTCCGCTTTTTTTCCATTGGTCCTGGAGCCTTTTCAGTTCGTCTGTTTGTTTGTTCCAGTCAAGCGGAGTTGCGGCAATGGCTTCGGCCCTTTCACACAATTCATTTTTAACTTTCAGGTTGGCATCGCGCTCGGCCTGCAGGTTTTTAAAGAAAGTGTTCTTATTATTAAAAAACTGGTTACGTGCCGTGCGGAACTCATTCCAGATCTCTTCACTTATTTTTAAAGGAACCTGGCCTATTTTACGCCAGTCTTCCATAAGCTGGTTTACCTGCGTGGTATTTTCCATCCATTCCTTAATACGTGTGGTATTGAAGTTGGAAAATTCCAGTGCTTTGGCCAGTAATTCTTTTTTTCCTGCAAGGTTCTCTTCACGTTTGCGTTCGCGATCGGCCTGCAGGGCTTTGATCATTTCAAATATCTTATCGCACTCGGCTTTAAAACGGTTCCAGATGTCATCGTTGCTTTCCTGGGGAACCGGGCCTATGGTGCGCCATTCTTCCTGGTATTTTTTAAGCATGATGAGCGCTTTGTTAATATTGGTTTCAAGCGCTAACTCGGTAACACGTTTGGTGAGGTCTATTTTCTGATCGAGGTTTTTCCTGCGGTCGAGTTCTTTTAATTCGTTATTGATGGAATGACGGTCGTAGTATTTATCAAGCAAAACGCGGTAGCTTTCCCAAAGGCGTTCCACATGTTCTTTGGGAACATTCTTTACCTGTTTCCATTCACTTTGCAGGTCTTTTAAACGCTTAAAGTTATCTGGCGTTTCCTCTTCATCCAGTAACACGTTCAATTCTTTAAGCAGGCTTTCTTTCTTAAACAAATTACTTTGTCTTTCGGCTTCCTGCTTAGCATGTGCTGCAGCACGTTTATCTTTTAATTCTTTATACGCGTTATAAAATTCCTCGCGCGTTCCATCGCCTTTATAGCTAAAATCATCTTTATTTCCACCGGCTTCCACATAAGCGTTTAATGCCAGTGTACGCTCGTCAGAGAGCAGTTGTTCAAACAAAGGTTTAATTGTTTTAAAGATCTGTGAAGCTTCGTTCAGCTCTTTTTCTTTAACAATGCTTTGTGCCAGGGCCACCAATTCATTTTTATTGAGGGCAGCATAGTTTTGCTCGCTCACCTGTAATTCTGCAACAGCTTCCAGGTCTTTGTCACCATCATTCACATCGGTTGTTTCCACGTGTTCCGATGCAAGCGCATTCATCTCATCTTCCGATGGTTTTTTTGCAGCCGGCTCTGTTTTTTCCGTTTCAGGTATTGGCGTGATCGCAGTGGGCTCGTTAGCGGCCACTTCTTCCGGAACATTTACTTCTGCAGCAGGGGTAACAGGCGCTTCATCAGTACCGCTTGTTTCGGTGGCTTCTGTGTTGTTTTCTGGTTGAGCAATCTCATTTACAACTTCATGGTTTGAAGTGTTTTCTGGTGTTTGTTCAGTGTTCCCGTTTTCAACAGCCTTTGTGTTCATTTCCGCCTCAGTAGGCTGCACTGCGGGCGTGGTCGGATTAGTTTCGTTCGTATTCATTTTAAAAAATTTATCCCTTCAAAATTTAGGGGATGCCAAAGGTAAATGAAAAACCAATCCGGTGTATGTAAAAAAGTTGCCACCAATGCACTAAAAACCTTCGCATTTTCTTGCATGATTGATAATTATTTTTTATCAATTATTAAGAAAATGCCTCTATTCCACGTAATCTTTGAGGTACATGTATTTTTCGGTGAGGCTCCCGTTTTCGGCAATCGTGCCGTTATGAATAATCTGTTCTTTGTCTTCAATCAATAAATGTGGCAATACATGCCTCAGTAATTGTTCACCAAACTCGATGGAGGCATCTACCGGCAGCTCGCATGGCAGGTTACCAACGGCCTGCACATCGATGTATTCTTTTGTGAATGGTTTTGTTTCTTTTTCCAGCAGCTGGTTATAACCGTAAAACGGATCTTCAATGCTGCTGCTGCGCAATGTGCTTGGCAATGGCCCCGGAACATCACAGCTTATATCACTTATCACTTTGATCCTGAAATCGTCCTGCTTCATTTGCTGGCGGGTAAAGAATGCTTCATTACCTTCTTTCCAGAACACAGCATTGATCATGATATCAGCCTTTTTATAATACGGGGCAAAACTGCTCCTGTATTCTTCCGGGTGTTTATAAAAATCGGCTTTATCCCACTCGCGGCCATCTTTGCGCTGGTAGTAATCTTCGCTCCTCAAATGAACATACACGGGGTGGTCATACTCGTTATCCAAAAACTCTTCCTGCGATACATGATGGATCTTTAATTTTTTCATTACTTCGATCACCCCATGCGCCACCCGTCCGTCACCACAAAGTACCAATTTAATAGGTGGCAAAGTAAGGCCCGTATATTGTGAATACATATCATTCATATCGGCACACTGATATGCCGCTTTCAGGTGATAGGTATTTGTTTTGAGGCCCCACATCATAAACGCATAATGTGCGCCTACTATTCCTGCAAAACGGCCAAACCCGATAATGCGGTTGCCGGCATCCCAGTGCAGGGTTTCATAATCGATAAGTGTGATGTTCTTTTTTAGAATAGCACGAAGCAGCTTGCGGTTGTAAGCCTGCTTTTTAATGGTATGGGAAAAGAAAAGATAGGTTTTGTTTTCGATAAGCAGGCTGACAGGAACTTCTTTCACGCCCAGCAGAATGTCTGCTGATGAAACATCCTCTACCACTTCAATACCTGCATCCTTGTATTGTGCATCAGTAAAACAACGGTGGGCCGATGATTGAACGATCACTTTCACCGCAGCAAACTTCTGCATCAAAGCCACGCATTGCGCGGGAGTTAAAGGGGTACGTAGATCAGGTGGGGTTTTGCCTTCGCGAAGAATTCCGATTATTTTCATGCACGGCAAAGTTAAGCAAATGCACTACACTTCAATGTTCCTTGTGCTGCTGGTAATTTCCCTGATCACTTCATCCATTTCTGTTACGGAGCGGCCCAGGTATTGCATCAGCTCGAACAGCTCTACGTTTTCGCTGCAGATTTTATGGTCGTAGTTGATCAGGTTCCACAATCCCATAATATTGGCAACAGGCCTTCGTAAGGTGTGCGACTGTGTGAATGCAATTTCCTTCAGTTTTTTATTCTGGTGCTGCACTTTTAATTCAGCCGTTTTTTTGGCATGGATATTCTTGCTGTTTATGGCTACCCCGATAATTGTTCCGTCATTGGCATACACCGGGTAAAAACAGAACTCGAACCACATCTTCACTTCACCCCTTATTGCCAGTTCCCGCTCTTTTTTACTCATAAAGCCTGCTATGGCCTGGTGAAAGGTTTGCTCAAACTCAGTACGCATATCATCCTTTACATAATCCCATATCAGCTGGCCAACCAAAGGCTCTGTTCCGTAAGCAAGTTTAAGGTGTTCGGTTGCGACTTTATTGATTGAAATGATCCTGTAATCAGGGTCAACAAGTATGTTATCGTCTGAGGTGCTGTCTAAAATTGCACGGAGCTTATTTTCTGATTTTTTCAGTTCTTCATGAATATATTTCAACTCGGTTATGTCTGTTTCTACAGAAATAAAACCCGATAAGTTGCCTTCCGCATCACGGAACGGCTGAATGTCCACGTCCAGCCAATACTTGTTGCCATGTTTCCCTTTATTTAATATTTCAAACCTTGCCGGCTGCACCTTATCAAAGGCTTTATATGCATCATCTACCGTTCTCAGGTTCGTCTCTTCGAAATTCAGAAAATCCGAAGCACGTTTACCAAGCACTTCTGCAAGGGTATACCCCGACATTTTGATAAAGCTTTGGTTAACCCATGTGATACGTGCCTGTGCATCGCTGATAATTACAGCATTCGATGTTTTACGGGCAACCAGCGAAAGCCCCGTAAGTTTTTCTTCCAGTTGCTTTCTTTCTGTAATATCGACCAGCACATTTAGCGCTCCTTCAAGATCGCCTTTGCTGTTTTTATACGGAGTGGCAAATGCAATAAGGTTGGTTCGCGAAAGATTCTCACATTCCGAAATGATCTCTTCTGCATGTATTTCCTTATTATCCCTGATAGCCATAGCCATCGGGCTATCCTCCTTTTTAATCAGTATACCCGAAGAAGTATATATTTTATGTGAACCATCCCACTTGTTATTGCCTTCATCCGGCTTTTTGCCCCACAGGTCTGCTGCACTTTTATTGTAATTGG
>JAZKGM010000238.1:0-1666 GCA_040385895.1 Bacteroidota bacterium | reverse complement strand
TCATTACCTGGCTGGCTATGTCGGGCGAAGGGGTAAGCACACCGGCAATAATTAAGATCACAACCACGGCATACCTGCGGTTCTTCTTCATCCACGTATCGCCTATTACCCCTATTTTACTCAGGAAATAAACCAGTATGGGCATTTCAAAAATAAGCCCGGTTGCAAAAGTTAATGTAGATATGAAGGAGATGTACGATTCCAGGTTAATTTCATTAGAAACCAGCTCGCTTACTTTGTATGAACCCAGGAAATTGATGGAAAGTGGCGACAGGAAAAAGTACCCGAACAGGATGCCTGCAAAAAATAACAGGGAGCTGAAAAACACCAGCCCGCGGGCATACGTGATCTCCTTTTTGCTTAAAGCCGGCCGGATAAACTTCCACAACTCCCAAAGCAGGTAAGGAAAAGCCAGGATCAACCCGCTGATGAATGAAATAAAAATATGCTCGCTGAACTGCCCGCTCATGTTAATATTGGAAAGGGTAAACCCCATTTCCTTCACGCAGTACTCGTCACTGTCCGAAAATTTATGCGCGAGGTTGCACATCATTTCGTAAGTCCAGAAATCGGCATGGGTAGGCCCCAGCAGGATCACATCAAACAAAAGGTACTTGTTAAAAAAAGCCACAACGGCTAATGTGATCACCGCAATGGCCGAACGGAACAAATGTCCGCGAAAAGCATCTATATGATCAAAGAAGCTCATCTCCTTCTGATCATCATATTCAGTTAACTGGTCGAGTGGCATATATCAGGGTGCAATATTAGCATTTAAACCATATAAACACAGTTAGCGGGAATGAGTTTAAAAATGCACATTAAATATATGATAACTGTTTATATATTAGCCACAACTATTGCTGTGCATGCGCCTTATTCTCCTCTTATCCGTTATATTCTTTTCAACAGCAGCTCCGGCACAAACCGCTGTATGGAAAAGGTTTGGGGTTGACGAAGGGCTGTCGTCCACAACAATTACAGCCATTATCCAGTCGCGGGATGGCATCATGTGGTTTGGCGCCCAAAACGGGTTAACCAGGTTTGACGGCTCATCGTTTAAAAAAGTAGCCGTGCCTAAAAACGAGATCCAACCCTACATACAGGCATTGGCCATTGATAAGAACAACCTCTTGTGGGCAGGCACCCGCACCGGTTTGTGGAGCTACGATAAAAACACCCGGCAGCTGGTGCACCATCATTACGAAGGAAAGCACATATCAAATATTACCGCCCTGGTTTTCGACAGCCTGTCGCAAAAGCTATACGCCACCACCTTTGAAGGAACGGTGATCATCGATGTTGATCGTTTTCCGCAGGGGGTAAAACGCATAGGAAGCAGCCAGCATGTGGGCATCCAACTTATTAAAAACAACTTTTTTACCATACACCACTCCTTTTTTATAAAGTATAATGAAACACGCAGCGATACCCTGAGCGAGGCAATTGCCTATGGCAAAGGCTTTGCCTGGTATAAGAAAGAAGCCTGCTTTTTGCTGGTGAGCACTTCGGGCATTTGCACGATCGACACCAATGGCCGGATGCAAAAGCCTGATCTGAATATTGACAAGAGCAAGCTGGCCGATGAATCCACATTTTTTATTGACCGGAAAGACCGGTTATGGATCAATGCAATGGATACCCTTTATTGTTTTAAAAGCACCTC
>JAZKGM010000237.1:7039-11316 GCA_040385895.1 Bacteroidota bacterium | reverse complement strand
CAAACGTTTGCAAAAAGGAATTGACGATGGTGTTGCGAACTCCATCCTGGTTAAAGTGAACCAGATCGGGAGCTTAACAGAAACCATTGAAGCGGTGAACCTTGCAACGCGCCATGCTTATACCAATATTATGAGCCACAGGAGCGGTGAAACGGAAGATACCACCATTGCTGATCTTGCAGTGGCGTTAAACAGCGGACAGATCAAAACAGGATCGGCAAGCCGCACCGACAGGATCGCTAAATACAACCAATTGATCCGCATTGAAGAAGAACTTGGAAAAAATGCGTATTTCCCGGGAAGGGATTTTAAGTTCCTGAAATAATAAACGCAGAACAAGCTGCTTATAAAAAAAGGCCACACAATGTGTGGCCTTTTCGTTTTTACTAATTGTAGTTCTTTTTGCCGGAATAGTCGAACCAGGCATTGCATTTTTTTGATACGCGTGGGTTCCAGTCGATATGCGTGCGTTTCTTGGTTGCTGCAATTTTATAGCTTACCCCGAATTTTACAGACGTAAACCGGTCGTAACCTTTAGGTACAGGGCTCGCATCCACATAAAATGACTGCGGGGAGTTGTGCTCAAAGCTTGCTACCCAATCCAGTTGATTATTGATCTTCACTTTTAACCTGAACCCGATCTTAGTGGTATAGGTATTAAATTCGTATGTTTTTTGAAGGCTTCCATTTTCGCTGAACCTTTCCGAGTGAAAATTTAAGAACCCAACCCCTGCATATATGTAAGGAATAACCCTGAACTGCCTTTTTCTTGGTGCAAAAACCTTTAACAGGTTTATGCCTGCCGCTCCTCCTTTGTAAGTATATGAGGTTGAAAAAGAAGAAGTTGTTGCAATGGAATTATCGCCATACACCAACACTTTTCCATTAATGTGGCCTGTTTCCAGTTCACCTTCTGCCATAAACAGGTAATGCGGGGTGAAAGAAATGCTGTTGTTCCATGAAAAACCGGCCCCGGGGTTAACAGCTGTCCACATCTGGTTCATGCCCACAGAAGAGGTAACGGCAAAGCGTGTATAGGTCTGAGCGTATGAATTGGCCAGGCAAAAACACGTTAATGCACAGGTAAAAATCATTTTTATCGAACTTCTCATGGGGCAAATTTTATTTAAATCAACTATAATACAAAACAAAATAACGTTTAAAAGTTTTAATTAACGAAATTTAATTTGGTTGAGGAAAATATTCCAAGGTCACTTATGCGCATTCCAATGTTCACATCTCGGGTTGGAGCGCTTTTATTTTATAAGTTAATTTGAAGGGTAATGCACTGGAAAAAAATCATAACGAATCAATACATTATTGCGCTGGCAGCGTTCGTGGCCCTGCTGTTCTTTTCCGACAGGAATAATATTATCGACCAGTATAAGCTGCGTGTACAATACAATAAGGTGAAAACAGAGCACGTTTTTTACCAGAAGCAGATCGAGGATGCGAAAAAGCAATACGAAGAGTTATTTACCAGCGATAAGAACCTGGAGAAATTTGCCCGTGAAAAATACCTGATGAAAAAAGAAGACGAGGATGTATTTGTCTTTGTAAAAAAGGATTCGCTTAATTAGTGCATTGATCAAAAAATTAACGCCCGCCATTTATTTATGAAATCATTTTTAGTTTGTTTATGTCTGTCGCTGGCATGTTTGGTGGCATGCAAAAAAGAGAAACAAGCAGAGGGCCCGAAAGGGTGCCTGCTCACATCCATTACTTCTTCCCAGGTAAGTTCAGCTCTTGATTACGAAAATTTCAGGCTGGCAATGGTAACAGTGAATGCACGTACGAAAAACCAATCCTATGGTTTCAGCTATGATTCAGTGAACAGGATAGAAAAGATAAGCGGCTCAGAAGGCTTTTACCTGAAGCTTAGCTACACCAACAACCAGGTGTCGGAATATTTTATGTACAGCAACGGAGTGCTCACAAGCAGCACCAAACTTTATTATATGAATGGGCTGCTTTCCAAAAGTGAGAATTACTCGGCAGAGGGGCAGCAACAAAGTTATACTTCGTTTATTACCGATGATCAGCAACAGATCCTGCAATCGTCATTGTATGCAAAGCTGGGAAGCAGTTTTACTTTTGTGAAGCGCATGGTGTATACTTACTCTGCTGCAAAGTCGGATAAGGCCACTAATTTTGCCTTTGCCAACATGTTTAATATCACGGCAGGCAATGTGATCGAGCACCTCAGCAATCCGTATTTACCGGCTTCTGTGAGGACAGAGTCTTACAATCCGCAAACACGGCAGCCGGTGACAGAAAGCGAACTAAACATTACTTATGTTACGAATGAGCAAAGCAAGGCAAGCTCGTTTGAGATCAACGATGTAACCAACAGTGAAAAAACTACAGCTGCTGTTGCGTATAAATGCACTGACTAACCGGAATCTTTAGTACGCTTTTCTTTTCAGCAGCCAGTTGCTTTCCTTTTGCATCGCATCAGTGGTGTTGTCTTGTGCTTTAGATCGACCTGCGCTAAACAAAGCCGCTGCCGCCATGGCAGCAACATCTGCATGTTCGTATTCAGGCAGCAGTTCTTCCGGTTTAAAATGTTTCTCAATGAATTTCGTATCGAAATCGCCACTTAAAAAAGCAGGGTGCTTCATTACATATTTACCAAACTGCAAGGTGGTTTCTATCCCGGATATCTGGTAATCGTCAATGGCGCGGATCATCCTGTTAATGGCATCTTCCCGGGTATTTCCAAAGGTGATCAGCTTGGCGATCATCGGGTCATAATGAATGGGGATCTCCATGCCTTCTTCAAAGCTATCATCTACCCTTACGCCATATCCCTGAGGGGTTTTATAGGTATTCAACCTGCCGATGTCCGGTAAAAAATTATTCATCGGGTCTTCGGCACATACCCGCAGCTCCATGGCATGTCCATGAATTTTAAGGTCGTCCTGCGCATACCCTAATTTTTCGCCACGTGCCACACGGATCTGTTCTTTTACCAGGTCAAGGCCTACGATCTGCTCCGTTACCGGGTGTTCAACCTGCAGGCGGGTGTTCATTTCAAGGAAATAAAAATTCAATTGTTCATCCACCAGGAACTCAACCGTACCGGCCCCGGTGTAATTACAGGCTTTCGCTACATTTACAGCAGCTTCTCCCATGGCTTTGCGTATCTCCGGTGTGAGGCAGCTGGAAGGCGCTTCTTCGATCAGCTTCTGGTGCCTGCGTTGTATGCTGCATTCCCGCTCGAAGAGGTAAACGATATTTCCATGCGTATCGCCCAATACCTGTATTTCGATGTGACGGGGCGAGCCCACATATTTTTCTATAAAAACGGCATCGTCTCCAAAAGCCGACATGGCTTCGCTCTGCGCCATTTTGATCTGTTCTTCAAATTCACTTTCTGCATTCACCACCCGCATGCCCTTTCCTCCCCCGCCTGCCGATGCTTTAACCAGCACCGGGAATCCTATTGACGAGGCGATCTTTTTGCCTTCTGCAATATCTGTTAATGCTTCTTTGGTTCCGGGAACCATAGGTACATTAAATTTTTCAACGGCTTGCTTTGCGCCTATTTTGCTTCCCATGGTGCGCATGGCATCACCGGTAGGGCCAATAAATGTGATCCCTGCTGCGGCAACCTTATCGGCAAACACGGCATTCTCGCTTAAAAAACCATAACCCGGGTGTATCGCATCAACTTCCAGCTGCCTGCATACATCAAGTATGGTATCCATTTTAAGATATGATTGTGAAGATGCTGCAGGGCCTATACAAACTGCCTCATCGGCATACCGCACATGCAATGCGTTACGGTCTGCTTCACTAAAAACCGCTACTGTTTTAATACCCATCTCCTTTGCGGTCCTCATCACACGCAAAGCGATCTCTCCCCTGTTGGCTACTAGTATTTTCTTCATGAAACTAAAATCTTACCTGTAATTTAATGCACAAATATATGTGCCCGATCATTGATTGCTAATAAACCTTTAAGGGTTTTCTTATTTCGCCCCAAACAAAGTTTAACCCAAAACGTAAATTGATTACCTGTGCCTTATCTACGGCAAAATAGCTTAACACATTATCCTGCACCAGGTAAAACTGGCAAACACCCCACTTGGCTGCAAAGCCAACCCCCACATTGGCATAGCTGTTTCCAATAATGCTGTAATTCAATGCAATGTCTATGTTACGGAACTTGTGCATATAATTGGCCGTGTATGCCATGCGCATTTCTTCATTAAAATATCGGCCTTGCACCAGGGCGCCAATGCTGTTCCTTTTGTTCAGGTCGTAATTGGCGT
>JAZKGM010000237.1:5566-7029 GCA_040385895.1 Bacteroidota bacterium | reverse complement strand
CGCATGGGCAACATGGTGGTAAAACCATCGCGTGTTATGTTTCCGTCAAACAGGTCGGCAATGCTATCCCCATACCTGGTTAAGAGGCTGTCGTCACCCAATGCATTATAGTCATTGATTCCGCCAATCCTGACTTCCACATCTTTCTGGTTGTAGTTGTATGTTTTCTGTTTCCATGCGATATAGCCAAGATCAGTTACCGAAGCCCCGATGGTAAAGCGGCTGCTTACATCATAGGTGAAGCCCAGGTCGATTGCTCCGCCAAGGTTTTTTAACGATGTAAGGTCTTTTACTTCCGTTTCTTTTTCCGATTTTTCAACCGCTACTTTATTTATGCTATCCGTAAATATACCAATCCCGGCTGTATGAAGTGATCCGTTCAGTTTCACTACGATTTCATCCGTGGTACGCTCAGGTGTATAAAAAGTGATCTTAGAGTTTGACGTATTGGCTGCCCCATTGCCTGAAAGCAGTTTAGCCCGTCCACCGAAATTCCAGCGCTTATAATTGCGCGCCATGCTAAAGCCCAGCTCTGAGAAAGCCATGGCATTAACCCTTGTTGTTGAAAAATCAGCTGTTTTTCCTGCAAAGTAATCATTGCCATTAATGGCAAAGCCAAGCAGGTCTTTAGCAATGGCTACCGAAGCAATGGTGCGGTGATTAAGGCTGATGCCGTAATACCAGTTCTTGCTCCTGAAGCGTACATGAAACAGTTCCAGGCTTAGATCGGTATTGATCTCAATTTTATTTCCCTTGATCTGGTTATGTACGGCAGGTAAATCAACCAGGCCGTCTGCATCAATGTGATCTAAAAGCGTACGGGCATTAAAGCCTTGCAGCGATATATCTAATCCTATGCCGGGAAAAGCCGGCACATTGAACGAGCTGGAATAAGAAGGGATAATAGCGGGATTATAATACGAAGACTGGTGCAGCCTTTGCATAAAAGGCATGGTGGTTTGCATCTGCCCCAGCACGCTTAACGGAAGTATGGATACGAATAAACGGATAAGTTGTTTCATAACAGGCACTACAGGCTTTTGTAAGTAAATTTGGTTTTAATGCCCATTTTAAAATTGACCTTCTGATCAATATAAAAAGTTACATAAGGCAGGTTGCTGTTCTCTTCGGCAGTACGCAGGCGCACTGTCAACCTATACCTGTTCCCTTTATTGATCCTGTCGTACTTTTCGCGGGGAATATGCGTCATCGTAAATTCTTTTTGTGGTTACGTTGATAAACCTAACCTCCTCATTTTTTCAGTTCATAAGGCAATATATTTTATGGATTCCAGTGCTTTCCCTAAAATTAGGATTCTTAAGCATGTACTGAACGAGCATAACGCTGGGCTCCTGCCCTTGATTGGGCAACATCACTTCTAAACTGAATCATTCATAAAGTCACATCAATTCATTGTGTATTAACATATTCAGATTTTGATTGTTTTCTTCTGCTGCCCTTGG
>JAZKGM010000237.1:0-5556 GCA_040385895.1 Bacteroidota bacterium | reverse complement strand
ACCGTACCTGCCGCATCAATTTTTGCAGCAGAAACCGGCAGCTCGTGTTCGAACAGGCTATCCAATACCACACCTTTCACCGTGTCTTCAAAATACACCTGGATGTACGCATTAAGCGGCAGGTAATTCACCACATCGGTTGATATTTCGGCCCAATGGATATTTACCTCGTTTGTGTCAATATTACCCGTGGTATTGCTTAAGCTGAAGCTTCCTGTTTCCTGCATCGCATAATAAAGGATGCGAAGATCAAGCGGCAATTCAAGGGCCGATACTATTTTTATCGTGCTTTTATCTGTAACCACGTTCTCTGTGATCTGCTCATTTGAATTGGCGGTGAAGGTTACGGTATAAAAAACTTTCTGCGGTGCGCTGCTGAGTATATCTTCAATGTTCGAATTGTTCTTATCAATCACGTATTCGGTAATCCTGCTCTGCCCGGTAACCGTGGTATAATTTAAACTAAAGGTATCTTTAAACTGATCAATGGTGATCGGGATCTTATTTCCCGAACCCGACTCCACATACATCTCGATAAATTTTCCTACGATCGGCATCCCGATGCTGTTATCAACCGCAATGCGCACAACCGGTTCTTTTATAAATACATTTCCGTCCAGCTTCTTATCAAACAGGCTCAACCGCTGGCTTTCCAGGTATTTAATTACTTCGAACTTGCCAAAATAACCGTCAGCCCGCGAATACTCATTCAGGTCAAGGGCCCCGTCAATTATGATCTTATCTGTTGTTGCACTTACCCCATTGCCCGGGATACGCGTCATGTCAACTTTGATATTGTAGGAAACAACATTATAGGTGGTCCCGTTTTTGGTGAAATCTATTTCGTAACCTGCAAGGTCGATCGGGTGTGTAATGGTTTCTACCGAACCGGTGTACAGGAACTCATAAGAATCCGTTAAGGCAACACCGTTCTTTTTAATTCCGGGGTAGGTGATCAGGATGGTGACATTATGTTCGAACCGGGATGTAATGCTCGTGCGCAATTGCCCTGTTTTTACCAAGATGCGCTCGATCCGTTCATTATTGCTGGTTGTTATCTGCTTATCTACGGTCAGGTTTGTGCTGAAGCTACCTGTTGACAAAAATATGGGAATAAGTGCGGGGGGCATCACAAACTCCGTATCGACCGCAACAGGAGGCAGGTCGATAAACTGCCTTGGAGGCAGGCTGTCTTTTCCGGAAAATTTAAGTACGAGTCGTTTTGTAGGATCTGTTTCAATTGTAAAACCACCGCTTGCCGCATCATTCACCAGCTTATCCATGCCAATGGCCGAATTGATAAGTGGCAGGCTCAAGGTTGGCTCTATTTTTACCCCTTTGATGGAATTAATATCATCAATGGTTTCTTTTAAACACGATGAAAAAAGAAGCGCTAAGCCAAAGAGGGCAACAAATGAATTTCTCATTCCGGATCAGGGGTTTGTGAACGTTCCGAATATACAAAAATTATGATTACCTGAGCCTGAACAGAAAAATATTATTCGATGCATCACCACCCAACAGGTAGTTCTTTTTATCCTGCAACACATCTCCGGTTACAAAAGCAGAATAACCCTGCATGGTGCTGTTTTGAACAGGCTTCCCGTTCATATCGAACATGGCATATTGCATGTGCGGCTTGTTCACTTTTGCCAGCATTAAACGTTTGGAAGAATCATACGTAAAGTAGATCGTGTTGGCTGTGGAATCGGCAAAATTTTCTTCCGCAAGCTTTTTAAAACCGGCATTATAAAGCGCCCAATTGGTGGTTGTTTTGGCAAGGAACCAGTTTTTTCCGGTTACTTCATCCTTTTTGATCACCAGTTGCGTGTGTGGTATCATCGTGGTTAATACCGTTGAGTCTGTAATGGTATTGGTGGAATCTATGGTGATCCTCCTCACTGTTCCTGACGAATCAATGGCACCAAAAACAAGCGCTGTGGTATCATCGGTTTCCTCGTAATAATAACTTTGTGCCGTAAAATTATTTTTCAGTTTAACACGCTCGCCCTTGTAGTTAAAAACAAGTAAGCGGCCCTTGCTATCGCTGGTGTAAAGCATTTGTTTCAGGCCAAAGTTGAACAGCGTTACTTGCTGCGCAGGCCGGGCATCAATGATCCTCGGGTTCCAACCGGCAATAGGCCTGCCGTTTATTCTATACCCCATGATGCGGTTATTGTCGAGCGCTGCAAAAAAGGTAAGCGCTGTATCGCCCGATGAACGGTTTATGGTAAGAGGGAATGATGTTTTACCAGGATAAGCCACCGGGTAGCCAGGCATGCTGACCCCATCGGCATCAATGAGGTTAACCTGCTTTTCTGTGCTCAACAGGTAATACAACTGCCCGTCATTTTTATGATCAACACTGTAAATATCACCGGTAAGCCTTGAGCTCAGCTTGCTTTTCCATAATAAAGCACCGCTATTGCTTAAGCAGTACAGCGTGTTTTTAACATCCTGTACAAAGATGATGTTTTGCTTCTGTTTGGTGCTGTATACGATCTGCGGGGCAAGGTCAAAAGTAGTGTCGAGCTTATAGGCCCATAACTGCTGGGACCCGGATGGCGTATTGACCGTATTGTATTTATACTGAACAAGCGTATAAAATGCTTTGTTATTGGTATTGGCAAACTGGATGTTGAAGAACTCAAACTTCTTAAAATCGAACTGGTAGGTATTCAATGTGCTGAAAAAACTATCTGTTACAAACTGGGAAGGAAGCAGGAAATTGCGCGATGGGCTTATAAAAATGCTCACATTATTGTTTTGCGAAAGGGAGGATGCGTATTCTTTATATTTCTCATCATTGGCCAGTGTAATGCCTTGCTTATGCTGCGAAATAATATATTTAAGCGTGTTCACATCATTGGCAAATACATACACATCGCCAATTAATGAATAATACGGTGAATGAATGTTCTCCATTAATTCACCGTAATAAAGCTTTAAAAAGTTATCCAGTTTAATGCGTTCTATTTCTAATCCTTCATGAAAATAAGAAACGGAATCCGCCTCCCCTTTTTTATCCATGGCCTGTACAAAACTTTTAAGCGCAATGCCCATCGAAGCCGGATCTTTAAACCTTACAAAAGCAGCAAGACTGCCGGCATAATCGCTTCCCGCAGGCTCAACCATTACCAATGCCGCTTCCCCGTCAATAAACGGCAGCACCCGTTCGTTAATATCTATGCTGTACCTGCTTTCAATGCTATCGGTAAATTTAGTATACCCTTCCGCTTTTTTATGAACCTGCAGGTATTCGTTCAGCTCCGAGTTAAACTTCATGTAATCGGTAAAGCCCATCTGGAAAGCAAAGGATGTATTGAAAGGCATTACTTCCTGCAACTTCAACACCTTGGGCGTTTGGTTCTTAAACAGGTCGAGGAACTGAAAAACCGAATCATCGGTAAAGGTTACACCTTTTAACGAAAGTTTTTCCTTTTCGATCTTCACATCCAGCATGCTCCAGTTGGCAAATGTTTTAAAGTAGTTGAACAAGCCTGCGTGTTCAGGCTTTGTAAACAAGGAAAGTAACTTTGGCAAACGCTGGTAGTTTACATAAAGGTTTGCATCGGCATTGGATTCTGCAAGCAACTGCACCTGGTCGAAGCCTTTGGTTAAGTTCGGTAAGCGGTATTTAAGCTTCCTAAGTCCATCTTCAATCAGGTTTGCATTGTGGGCACACAGCAAAACCTGCTCATAAAAAGCAACCGTGACCACCGCATTGTTTAAGCCATCAGTGATATCGAAAACCGGTATTTTTTCAAAGGAGCGTTTGTTCACTTTTCCGTTAATGTGTTTTGAAAGATAGAGCGAAAGGGCATTCACATCAAGCTGTCCTCCTGTTTCAACAGCAAACAGCAGGCCCAGGGTTCCGCCTGTATTATGCATTGAAACAGCTGTTGTATTCTCTGAAAGCATCTCCTTCAGTTCTTCATTCTCATCGATCAGGGAATTAAAGCCGGCAATGTCCCTGTTCAGGCTGCTTATGGCCGGGTTAGCCTGGAGGTCTGTCCATATTGAGGATTCAGAAAACGACTTCCATGATGATCGAATATCTTTTGTTTGAAAGATAAAAAAAGCGTCATTGGGGATCGCTTCCGAAGCCAGTCTGCTTTTTTCTTTTATGTTGTTCATATAAAAGAAAACTGCAATGCCGGAAAACAGGGCCACTGTTGCTATAATACCTATCAGTAAAGATCTGCTCATTTAAACGTAATTAGCGTATCATCAAATTTAGTTGGTTAATAGCGCGCAATCACCGTCATTTGTACACAACCCTTCTGTTAAAATATGACAAACTCTACACTACAAAAAAGCATGATCCAGGCAGGCGCTATATTTGCCGGACTAGCAGTTATACTTGGCGCATTGGCATCGCACGAGCTCAAGAATGTGCTCAGCGACTCCGACCTTGCTATT
Organism: Bacteroidota bacterium; assembly: GCA_040385895.1. Lineage (GTDB taxonomy): Bacteria > Bacteroidota > Bacteroidia > UKL13-3 > UKL13-3 > UBA6183. The sequence continues at coordinate 1,134 of JAZKGM010000237.1, read as the reverse complement.
TTTGAAACAGGCGTGAGGTATCATTTTTACCACGCACTGGCATTGCTTGCAATAGGCTATGGTGCAAGGAGGCTTAAAGAGAATGTGGGTAAAGGTGTATTCGCTTTATTTGTAGTTGGCATCATCCTTTTCAGCGGAAGTTTATACCTGCTGGCAACCAGTAAGCTTTGGGCTGAAAACCGCATAGAATGGCTTGGTGGCATAGCCCCTATTGGAGGTGTGAGCTTTATTGCCGCCTGGTTCTATCTTGCTTTTAAAGGATACAAACCAAGCTCTTCGGAAGAAACCCGTTCGGGCAAAAAAGTGATGGAAATGCAACGCAGAAAACCGGTTCAACCTAAGGAAGAAGTTAACCCATAAACGATGAAACTTAACCTGAAACGACCGCTTATTGTTTTTGACCTGGAAACAACCGGAACAAGCGTAAACAACGACCGCATTATTGAGCTGAGTTACATTAAGGTGCTTGTTGATGGCAGCGAACACATCAAAACCATGCGCTTTAACCCCGGCATTCCCATACCGGCAGAGGTAAGCCTGATCCATGGTATTTATGATGAAGACATCAAAGATGCACCTGTATTTAAGCTAAAGGCCAGGGAGCTTGCCGAAGAATTTAAAGGGTGCGACTTTGCAGGCTTCAATTCCAACCGCTTCGATTTCCCCTTACTGGTGGAAGAATTTTTACGTGCGGGTGTGGAGTTTGATGTAGAGAACCGCAAGTTTATTGATGCACAACGTATTTACCATATGATGGAGCAGCGCACACTTGGCGCAGCCTATAAATTTTACTGCGAAAAAGAACTGGTGAATGCGCATAGCGCAGAGGCCGATACCATTGCTACCTTAGCTGTTTTAAAAGCGCAGATCGAACGGTACGAGCAGCTGCAGAACGACATGGATTTCCTGCACAACTTCACCAAACAGGATAAGAACGTTGACCTGGCAGGTCGTTTAATATTCAATGCCAACAGCCAGCCTGTGTTTAACTTTGGCAAGCACAAAGGCAAGCTGGTTGATGATGTATTTAAGGCAGAACCTTCTTATTACGACTGGATGATGAACGGTGATTTTGCCGAAGACACTAAAAGAAGGCTTACGCAGATCAAGCTGAAAGCGTTTACGAAGATGTAA
>JAZKGM010000236.1:0-4035 GCA_040385895.1 Bacteroidota bacterium | reverse complement strand
GATACTAATTAAGCTTATTGGTGTGCCAAAACACTTCTTCAACACGCAGAAATTCGTTGTGTGAATAAAACGATTGCGCAAAAGATCAGGAGGCTTCGCCAAAACAGGGACCTGAGCCAGGATAACATGGCTGATGAGCTTGGGATCACAAAAGGTGCTTACTCTAAAATAGAGCGGGGCGTTACTGCGATCTCTGTTGACCGGCTGGAGCAGATCGCAAATATTCTGAAAGTGGCCATTCATTTATTTTTCCAGGATACAAAAGATATTCCTTTGGCGGAGGAGCATTTGCCGGAATACGGTTTTGCTACGAAAAGTGATATTGAAGAACTCACGCGTATGATCACTGCGTTTCGTGAAGAGTTGAACAGCATGAAAAAAGAAGTGACCCCGGCTACACCTAAAAAAGGTTCCACCAATAAGAAAACGGGTAAAAAGTAATCACGATCCCCGGCTTACCCGTTAGTTTATTTTCATCCTCAGTCCGTCATTTTTAGCAGCGGTAAAATACCCGATGCGGTGGAGCGTGGTATGATTAGCCAATGCTTTAGCAATAATCATTTCTGCATGTTCAGGTTTCACAGCGATCAGCAGTCCGCCATTGGTTTGCGGGTCGGGCAGCAACATAAACGATTCCATGGCATCCACTGATGACGCTATACCTGTTTTACTTTCATAGGCATTCCAGTTGCGGTATGTGGCATCGGGAACAATATTCTGTTTCAGGTATTCCAGCGCTTCTGCCAGTTTGGGAATTGCATTGTACTCAATTTCTGCAAGGAGGTTTGCCCCTTCGCTCATTTCCATTAAGTGCCCAAGCAGGCCAAAGCCTGTCACATCCGTCATGGCAGTCACGGCTTCTTCATGGCCCAGTAATTCACCATAAGCATTGAGTTCTGTAAGTTGTTTTACCAGTATAGCTTCATGTGCAGGTTGCAATAAGCCGCGTTTTTGTGCAGTAGCCATAATGCCTACACCAATGGGTTTGCTTAGCAGGATTACATCCCCTTCGTTGGCGGTGTTATTCTGCTTAAGGTTTTTAACAGGCATAAGCCCGTTCACTGATAAACCAAAAAAAGGCTCAGGCGCATCAATGGTGTGTCCGCCCGAAATAACAATTCCCGCCAGGGCACAGAGTTGTTGCGCGCCCTGCATCACCTGTGCGGCAACTTCGGCAGGGATCTTATCAACCGGCCAGCCCAGCAAAGCTATTGCCGTAACGGGTTTGCCGCCCATGGCATACACATCGCTGATGGCGTTTGCCGCAGCCACCTGTCCGAATGTAAAAGCATCATCCACGATGGGCATAAAAAAATCAGCTGTAACGATCAGGGCCTGGCCATTGCCAAGGTCGTAAACAGCCGCATCATCGTTGCTGCTGTTTCCCACCAGCAAATTGGGTTGGGCAGGAGTGATGTTGTTTTTGCTCAGCGATAAGATATCGGCTAAAACAGCAGGCGCAATTTTGCATCCGCATCCTGCGCTTTTTGCATATTGGGTAAGCCGGAATGAATTTGTCATAGGTTAGTGGGTTGTGTGTTGATTCAGCAGGAATCCGGCCGTTTGTTCTGCACTGGTTACAGAGGCGGAAACAGTCACCGGCTTTCGCTCATTCTTCTCCGATGATTCTTTGTATCGTTTGTCGTAATAGCTTAACAAAATACGGAAGCATTCATGCACATTATTTTCAAGCAAAAAATTAACGGCATTTTTGGTATCAAGTCCGCCAAGTTTTTTCTGGATCCGGATAATGGCATTCACCAGTTTCTCTTTTTCTATGGTACCGTAGTGTTTTACAATATATTCAAGACGCTCTTCAAAAGGAACATCAATTACATAGGCAGGCTGATGCTGCATGGTTTGGTAAAAGCTGTTGGGCAAATTTAATGCGCCAATGCGCTGGCTTTCATTTTCAACCCAGATGGGTTCGGCCTGGTTAAAAACACCATTTTCTGTAAAATAAAAAGCAGTTAATGCATGATGCAGGTTGTTTTCAAATTGTTCCTGCGAAGGCTGCGCACCTTGCCCGAACCCGCCAAACGCTGAACCTTTATGGTTGGCAATTGCCTCAATATCAACAACAGCTATTTTTCTTTTTTGTAGCTGGTGAAGCACCTCTGTTTTTCCACTTCCTGTGTACCCGCCAATTATATTCAGCCGGAAAGGCAATTCCAATTGTGTGAGTATATGGTTGCGGTAGGCTTTGTATCCGCCATCCAGCACATGCACATCAAACCCGTAAAAGCCAAGCAGCCATGCCATAGCACCGCTTCGCATCCCACCGCGCCAGCAATGCACCAGTACTTTTTTATCATCAGAAGCATAGTTTCTCATTGCCTGCTCCACTTTCGTCACAAAATCTTCCATGTTGGGGCCGAAGTAGCGCAACCCTTTTTTGATGGCATCTTCACGGCTCACCTGCTTATAGGATGTTCCTATTTCTTTGCGTTCATTATCATTAAATATGGGCAAGGAATGCGCACCCGGAATATGTGCGTGTGCAAATTCGGCAGGGCTTCTTACATCAAACACCGGGTAATGTTTTGCCAATGATAAAAAGGAATGGATCTCGGTTTTTTGAAGAGGCATCACCCGCAATATATTATTGTATGGAATTTATCCGGCTAACTGCGTAATAATTATTCCATATCCGTAAGCTTCGCATGGTATTCTTAACCGGGATCCTTTAAGCATGCTTCGTTCGGTTTTGTGTATGTTTTGATCCATTCATTAGCTTTGCTTATAGGCTATCAATAGTCATTTTTCCATCCAGTAGTAATCCGGCAACTTTGACCGGATGAAATTATCAATAGTGGATGTATCACCCGTATTGCCCGGGCAAAGCAGGCACCAGACCTTTAACAACACCATTGAACTGGCGCAACATGCCGAACGTTTGGGATATAGCCGCATATGGGTGGCAGAACATCATGGGGCGGCTTCCATTGCGGGACGTGCCCCCGAAGTGCTGATCCCCGTTATTGCCGCTAATACTTCGACTATAAAAGTAGGTTCGGGTTCGATATTGCTTAATCATTACAGCCCGTTTAAAGTGGCCGAAGTGTTCTGTACATTAAATGAACTATTTCCCGGCAGGATAGACCTGGGTGCGGGAAGGGCCACCACAGGTCCCGTTACCGATTTTGCCTTGCAACAGGAACGAAACAAGCAGGTGCATAACAACTCCGACCAGCAGATCGCAGAACTGGTGGCGTGGCTCGACAACAGTTTTCCTTCCGACCATCCTTTTGCCAAAGCACCCATTGCAACACTGGAAACAAGGCCTGATCTTCATTTATTGGGTTCAAGCCCATGGAGCGCCATGGCTGCCTCGGAACTCGGATTGCGTTATGTGTTTGCAGGGTTTATTAACCAGCAGGGCGCGGTGCAGAATATTCATCATTACCGAACAAATTTTAAGCCTGCACAAGGCCATGCAGGGGTGCAAAAGCCCGAAGCCATTCTTGCTGTTCATGTGGTGTGTGCCGATACGGAGGAAGAAGCAGCACGCCTGCTTGCTCCCGTACACGTGATGTACCGTAACCTAACCCAGGGCAGGATAGACGCCATGATGTTAAGTGCTGCTGATGCGATAAATGAATTAGGTGCTGTTCCTGTTATTGAAAAATATATAAACGGCAGTGGGATCCCTCCGAAGTTTATTGCCGGGACGTTTGCAAGTGTAAAACAACAATTAATTGCCCTTACCAATGATCTTGACCTGGAAGAGCTCATAATCCAGGACCTTGTCATTGATCATAAGGCCAGGTTGCATTCGTATGAACTGCTGAGTGGATTGATCGGAGAACTCTAAGCAAAAGCACCGGTCCATTTAACAAGGCCGGTGCTTTTATTCTGATGAAATAATTTAAAAATTAGCCTGCGTTGTAAGCGGCAGCAAACTCTTTTGCAAACGCTTCCAGTTTTACTTTTCCTGTTAATCTTGCCTGGGTTTTTCGGAAGTCGGCTTCCATTTCACCTCCTCTTAATGCCTTGCCCATTTCGGTATATCCTTGCGCAATGGTTTTGCTCAAA
>JAZKGM010000235.1:0-16528 GCA_040385895.1 Bacteroidota bacterium | reverse complement strand
GTCAAACCGGATCAAAGCTCCGTTGTATATTATTTAGCGAAATTAACCGAGCGTTTTTCGCGGATCACCGTGATCTTGATCTGGCCCGGGTATGTCATTTCTTTCTGGATGCGCTGGCTCATGTCTACCGAAATGATGTCTGCCTGCTGGTCGGTTACTTTTTCCGATTCAACCATTACACGCAATTCGCGTCCTGCCTGGATCGCATATGCTTTTTCAACTCCGTTGTACGATAAAGCGATGTTCTCCAGGTCGCGTAAACGCTTCATGTAATTCTCGCTGTCTTCGCGTCTTGCACCCGGCCGTGATCCGGAAATGGCATCACAAGCCTGGATGAGCGGAGAAAGGATAGAGGTCATTTCGATCTCATCATGATGCGCACCGATGGCATTTACTACTTCAGGATGTTCTTTGTATTTTTCGGCCAGTTTCATACCCAACAAAGCATGCGGTGTTTCCGCATCGTCATCAGGTACTTTACCAATATCATGTAATAAGCCGGCACGTTTCGCAAGCTTCACATTCAATCCCAGCTCAGCAGCCATGGTAGCACATAAGTTGGCCACCTCGCGGCTATGTTGTAATAAATTCTGTCCATAGCTCGAACGGTAACGCATGCGGCCCACCATACGGATCAGCTCCGGGTGCAAGCCATGGATACCAAGGTCGATACAGGTACGTTCGCCTATTTCTACGATCTCTTCTTCCAGCTGCTTACGGGTTTTGCCTACGATCTCTTCAATACGTGCAGGGTGAATGCGTCCGTCCTGCACCAGGCGGTGCAAGCTTAAACGTGCAATTTCCCTGCGGATCGGGTCGAAACATGAAAGGATAATGGCTTCCGGTGTATCATCCACGATGATCTCAACCCCGGTGGCGCTTTCCAGTGCACGGATGTTACGGCCTTCGCGGCCAATGATCCGGCCTTTCATTTCATCGCTGTCTATATTAAATACCGACACCGAGTTTTCAATGGCGTGTTCGGCAGCAGTACGCTGTATGCTGCCAAGTATTACCTTTTTGGCTTCTTTGCCTGCGGTAAGTTTCGCTTCATCAATAATGTCTTTGATCTGGGTCATCGCCTCCGTCCGGGCTTCTTTCACCAGGGTATCGATCAGTTGCTTTTTTGCTTCATCAGCAGTTAACCCTGCAATTTTTTCCAGTTGTTTTACCTGGCTGCCAATCTGTTTTTCCAGCTCTTCTTTTTTCTGGCTCATCGTTTCCTGCTGGCGTTGCATGGTTTGTTTCAACTGGTCCAGTTCGGCATCCTTGCGTTGGGTCTGCTCGAGTTTCTGGCTAAGGGTTTGTTCTTTTTGTTTCAGCTTGTTTTCCTGCTGCACCACATTCTGGTTACGCTGGCTCAATTCTTTTTCGTGTTCAGATTTCAGCTGAAGGAATTTTTCTTTGGCTTCCAGCTGGCGGTTCTTCAGTAATAGTTCGCCCTTTGCTTCAGCATCTTTCAAAGCCTGCTCGGCTTTTGTTTTCAGCATCGACTGGTTGAGAACGAACATTATACCGGCTCCGGCAGCTAAAGCAATCATTGCAACAATAATTACTAATGCAATACTCATAATAGTTTTTTAAAGTAATATTAAATGATAAAATAATTAACGGTTACCTGAAGGAGTTGCTTCAAACCAAGATCAGATGGAAACATCTTTTAACAGTGACTGCATTTCTTTTAAATGCAGGGTAAGCTCTTCATTGCCGGTTGCGGCTTCTCGCTGCAGGGTTATAAGCTGGGTGGTAACTTCAAGCACAGTCATACTCAGCATGTCCTGCTTATCTTTCACTTCAAACTGCTGTTGCAGCAGTTTAAGTTTATCGTTGATAAGCTTAGCGGCCTCCCTCACTATTTCCTCCTGTTCCGGGTTCACCGTTAAAGGGTAATAGCGATCGGCTATATTCACTTTTATAGATAATTCGTCCAAAATAGTTTAAGCTGTTTTACTCGCTTAATAACCTGATGCAATCATCAATTTGCCTGATGTTGGCAGTAATCAGCTTTTTTAATTCCTGCTTTTCAACGGCATCCTGTGGAAGCATTTCAGCAAGTTTAACCATTTTATTTTGTGTTTGCAGCGTTTGTATGGTATTTTTTTGTTGCTGAACCTCAGATTTAAGCGCTTCGTTCTGCATGCCAAGCGCCTGCACCTGCTTTAAAAGTGCTTCATTATTGGCGATCAATCGCACCAATTTTAGCTTTATTTCCTGTGCAAGGTGGGTTTGCTGAAACGGCTGGGCCATGGTAAAAGGTTATTTTATAAATGGAGTAATTCATGCGAACTACTCCATTCCTGGTGCAAGGTAAAAAACTTTGCGTTTATTTATTCCGGCTGCCGCTTCCCGAAAAGCGATTGCCCTGGGCGGGCCTGTTCGGTTTTGGTTTGGAAGGCCCGCCTTGCTGGCTGTTCCTGCTTTGTCCTTCATTAAATTTCCGGCCACTGTTGCCTTGTGGCGGTCGGGAGCCTTGTCCTTCTCCTTTTTTCTGGTGCCTTCTGTCGTTGGTGCTTTTTGGCGCAGGATTAAAATCAAGCATCGGGTAATCATGGTCTTCAACAACAGGAATGGTTTTTCCGATCAGCTTTTGAATATCGCGGATGTACTCCCTTTCTTCGGCATCGCAAAAAGAAATGGCCTTTCCGTTTGCTCCGGCCCGGCCGGTACGGCCAATACGGTGAACATAGGTTTCGGCCTGGTTAGGAATCTCGTAGTTGATCACATGGCTCAGGCTGTCAATATCAATACCGCGTGCGGCAATGTCGGTGGCAACCAGGGTGCGGATCTTTCCTGCTTTAAAATCATTCAGTGCGTTCTGGCGTGCATTCTGCGATTTGTCGCCATGGATAGCGGCTGTTTTAAACCCCTGTTTTGTAAGGTCACGTGCAATGCGATCGGCACCGTGCTTGGTTCTTGCAAACACCAGCACGCTTTTCATATCATTCACCTTTAACAGGTCCATGAGCAACATTTTTTTGTTGGGCTTGTCTACATAATACAAAGCCTGTTGTACGGTTTCGGCAGTAGATGAAACCGGGGTTACTTCCACTTTTACCGGGTTATTCAGTATGGTGTTCGAAAGCTTAACAATTTCGGGCGGCATGGTGGCCGAGAAAAACAAGGATTGTTTTTGTTTAGGCAGCTTTGTCAGGATGTGTTTTACATCATGCACAAAACCCATGTCGAGCATGCGATCGGCCTCATCCAGTACAAATAATTTAATGTGGTTAAGGTCAACAAATCCCTGTTGCATCAGATCCAGTAAACGGCCCGGGGTAGCAATTAAAATGTCGATGCCGTGTTTAAGCGCATTGGTTTGCCCGTGCTGCGAAACACCGCCAAAGATAACGGCATGTTTAAGCCCGGTAAATTTACCGTAGGCAGCAAAACTTTCCCCGATCTGTATGGCCAGCTCGCGTGTTGGCGTTAATATTAATGTGGAAGTAAGTTTGCGCTGGCGCTCCTGCTCACGGGCATTGTATAATAATTGTATGATGGGGATCGCAAAAGCAGCGGTTTTCCCTGTGCCTGTCTGGGCACAACCCAATAGGTCCTTACCTTCTAATAAAGGCGGGATGGCCTGCGCCTGTATGGGGGTTGGTTTTTCGTATCCTTCAATTTTAAGCGCTTTAAGTATGGGAGGAATTAAGTTTAGATCTTCAAATGTCATGTTATGTAAAAGTGCATTAAGCCCCGCAAAGGTAAGCTTATTTTAACGGATGGCTTCATAATTATAGGAATGCGCAATAAAACAGCGGCCGGCAACCGCATTTTGTAACTCCGGCCTTTGAGTTTGTGTGATCATAATCCTTATATTGCATCGTAAACGTTTCTTACAATAGCCTAATCATGAAGATCACCAGCAAAACCATTAAGCAGGGCCTGCTTGTACTTGCCTGCACACTCGCTTCCATATACACCGCTTTTTCGCAAACATCGGTAAACAGGGGGATCCGGATCATCACAGCCACTTCTTCATCGGCTCCCGGCCAGTCGGTTTTTCCTTATGTACAGGGAGGGGCTTCGGTGGTATTCCGCACCAGTCAACCCATTGTTGGTAACATAACCCCTATATGGAGCTTTGACGACCCGGGTTCGCAGCAGTGGAACGGGAGCACAGATATGATGCCTGTGCACGTATACAGAAAGGTGGGGCGTTACTTTATTTCATGCATGCTCCAGGACCAGGGAACGGGCAATATAGATACTGTTATTTATGATACGGTCGATGTCCAGGGCATCACACCTTTTATTCAATCGCCACAGTATAACGCGCTGCTTTTGCCGGAACACAAGAACCAGGTGGATGCAAAAGATACCGTTGACTTTGTGAATACCTCTGTTGCCTTTTCAGCGCCTGGTATAAAACTGGTGTGGGATTTCGATGATCGTTTTTCGGCTGTATGCACTTCGTACTCGGTTCCTGTGCCGGGAGCCGTTTTGCCTTTTACAAATGCAAAAGACCAGTACAATAACAGCACACACTATTATATATATAATGGTATCACCACACCGGGTAAAATGAATTGCCGCTGGTCGCTCGATTCCTTACCACGGCATAAGTATACGAACTGGGATAGTGCATACCAGTGGCTCATCCAGGGTAAAACCTTTCCGGCAAGCTGGAACCTGGCCGGCATTGCTGCAAATACCCCATTCAGCATTACTGCGCAAAATCCTGTACCCGATCCGTTCTGGCTGCAGCAGGGCAGGTTCGTGAATTTAACAAGCGGCACCTTCCGCAACCGTTTCGATTCCATCACCATAACCGATCCGGTGCTGGGTGTGTTCAAGCGGTATGCAAATGCCATTGTGCCCAATACCAATATAACGTTTCACCAACTGGTGTTCCGATACCTGTATACCACATCAACCAAAGTAAGGTTAACAGCTATTGATGCAGCCCATATTCCGCTGGCTTACGATTCGGTAATGATGTCGCTGGGCAAGCCGCTTGCATACGGGTTAGGAATAGGAGGGAACATTGGAAGGGGAAGGTACAATCCTGCCAGTATCAATGGTAAGTATGTTGAGTTCAGCTTTCATAAAACAGATAAAGCGGCCGGCACCTTGCCATACGCACAATCGGATGTGTTATTTAATTTCGATTCGCTTGCCGACAGGCTCGACATTACTCCTTGTGAGCTGGATGGCTTTGTAAATTATACGGGTGGTCAAACCCCGGGTGGGTTACAGCAACCCGGCTTTAATACCAGCTATGACTGGAACCCTTTCAGTTTCTGGCAAAACGGAACCTATCCGAAAATGATCTATCACTACGGACCGGCAACGATCATGGGAGGCAGCCAATATGCACCTGCCGACAGCAACGGAATAGTGACCATCGGTTTGGTTGTTGCTAATGGTGTTGGCAGCGATAAGGTGTGGAGCGATACGGTGTGGTACAAGCAGGCGGTTAATGTGGGCAGGGAGTTTGACGCCAGCTTTACCACGAGCTTTACCAATTGCGAATACCGGCCTGTGGGCACATCTGTTACGGTGAACCCGGATGCAAAATTTATAAAAGATATCATATCCGATACCTGGTTTTGGGGTGATGGTTCGTATGCGGTAGATTCTTTCTGGGATGCCGGTTATGATATTACGAACTCGTTTTACAAAAATGGTTTAAGAAGGGTGAGGTACCTGTTTGATGAAACAGGACTGAAGGATTCGCTGGTGAACCCCATGGGATTTGCCCCGCACACCACAGGCAGGTTTTATCCAACCTCTTTTATCCCGTTGAACTTATGCGGAGGCAGCCCGGTAACCAGCTATACATATAATATAGATAGTGCATTCTTGCTGGGTGCCCTTACGCATACTTATAAAAATCCCTCTTATGGGTTCGCCACTTCGATCGGCAGGATGATACGGACAAGGCAGCAACAAAGCACGGCCCTCGGCCCCTATTTTTTTATTGGTAAAATAGCTGCCATTACCTTTAACAAATCGCGATTGAACGATACGGTATTTTGTGCCGGGGAAGAAGTGTCGTTTATTGACTCTGTTAAATATTACAGGCGCGATTGTGCTGTAACAGATCTTCTATTTAACCCGAACAGGAATGAGTACGGGCAAATACTGGATGCTCCCTATAATTCCTATCATTTTGATACAGCCAATTACTGGGCGCGTTATTCGGGCAAAACAGCTGACATTAAGCGTACGTATTTTAACCCCGAAAAAGGAAAAACCGATACCATTTATTACGAAAAGATCTACTGGGATTTTAACAACGATGGAATAGCAGACGCAACAGGAACAAAACCGAAGTACAGGTTTACCACAAAAGGATCAAACCGCGTAAGCATGATCACCCGGGATAGCCTCGGGTATTTTGATACGGCATATACAAATGTGCATGTATCGGAATACGCAGCCGGTTTTACCTGGGAAAAAACAGGCTGCGACCGGTCGGTGCTGTTCACCGATACCAGCGTGCTACGCGATCAGTCGTTATGGAAGTTCAGCTCAGCCCATTCATACCTCAACCTGGATACGGCCAGGGTGTTAAATACGTATCCTTCGGCCGGAATTTACCGGGTAACGCTGGTCTCCGTTAGCGAAACGGGTTGCCGGGATACAGTGGAAAGAACCATTGATATAGGCGGGCTTGTGCCGCGCTTCACCATTCTTTCTGATACCACAGGTTGTCCCCCGTTCCCGGTTACGATCGCACTTCACCCGGAAGATACCGTGAGCAGTGCCATCACAAAAATAGGGTGGGGCGATCCGGCAAACACATACACAGTTGCCGGCCATGGGTTTGACACGTTAGGCTTTGTTTATGATAGTGCGGGTATATACACCATCCGCGTTATGCGGAACTATCATTTAACGGATACCTGCCCGGACGCTGTATGGTTAAGATCAATTATGGTTCATGCAAAGCCGCTTGTAAGCATACAAGGTGATCACAATCCTGTGAAGGGAGAAACGTATGTGTACTTTTCTAACAGTTCAAAAACGCTGAGTTACGATTGGGTTGCGCCATCCGCTACCATCTTGTCTCAGGATACCAATGCTGTTGTTTTGCGCTGGGATACCATCGGCTCATATCCTTTAACAGTGATCGTGAACCCGGGCAATGCGCAATGCAGCAACCGGGATGCAATCATGGTCAATGTGGGCTCTACCGGTTTACTGAAAAATACATCAGATCGCTTCGTCAGTATTTATCCTAACCCGGCAACAAGCAATATCACGGTAACAATCGACCAGGGTGAAATATGGACCAATGGTGAACTGATCATTTATGATGTACTGGGCAAGGTTAAGCATAAACAGGATCTCGTTTCATTAAGCACGTCCGTTGATGTGGGCGAATGGACAAGCGGTTTTTACTTTGTTTCGGTCAGGGCAGGAAATAAACAGCTGGTACGTAAACTTTCTGTGGAATAGGTTTGGTTATCGGTTTGTAGCCGTTAACGGGTAGTGTACTCATCGGCTGTTTAGCTTAAGTTGATAATTGCTTTTGTTGTGGAACCACAAAGTTAACAGCGGAATTCCCGTAAACTCAGATACTATGGACTATCAACTATGAACTTTCCCCTAAATGGTAAAAAGAGATTGCCGCGCTTCGCTCGCAATGACATACCCACTTCTATCAGCTATTAACTATGGTCTATAAACTTCCCATAACTTCCCCTCTAATCCTGTTCTTCCATCATTAACTTTCGTAACATGTCCAGTGCTTGGATTGCAGTTCGTTGAATGGTCCGCTCCCGGTGATCGCCCATGCTGAATTTTTTAGCCAGGGTTTGCTTAGGGCTGCTTATTGCCACCCAAACGGTGCCAACGGGTTTTTCATCACTTCCGCCATCCGGCCCTGCAATACCGCTTGTAGCTATGCTGTAAGTGGTGTTGTATTTTTTACGGATCCCTTCTGCCATTTGTTTAACACAATCTTCACTCACTGCCCCAAGGGTTTTTAAGGTGTCGGGATCAACACCAAGTTCGTTTATTTTTATTTCGTTGGCGTAGCTCACAATGCTCCCTTTATAATAAGAAGAGCTTCCCGGGACCGATGTAATTAAATGTGCAATGTATCCACCTGTGCAACTTTCTGCAGTTGATAAAGTGGCATTGTTGCCATGAAGCAATACCCCCACATTTTTTTCAAGCGAATCGTCTTCTTCACCATATATATACTCACCTACCTGGTCATATAATGTTGCGATGATCTTTTCCAGTTCGCGTTGAAGTGTTTCATAATGTGTGTGTGTTCCGCTAAAGCGTAAACGTACTTGTCCTATCCCGGGCAAATAGGCGAGCTTAATGTGCGGAGCTAAACTGTTTTCGAGGTCTTCGATCTTCTGGGCCAAAAAACTTTCACCAATATTACTGGTCAGGATCGTGCGATGGGTAATAACAGGAAGGTCGAATTTTTTTAACAGGCGCGGGATACATTGTTCTTCAAAGATCACTTTCATTTCGAAAGGCACGCCCGGCATACTGATGAATATTTTACCATCCTGGTCGAACCACATGCCCGGTGCGGTACCGCTCCGGTTAAACAATACTTCGCAGTTAGCGGGAACCATTGCCTGCGCATTATTGGAGTCAACCATGGGCAGGTTCCGCTTTTTAAAAATGCCCCGCACCCATTCCAGCACTTCGTTATTTATAATGAGTGGTGAATTGAAATATTCAGAGAGGGTAAGCTTGGTGATGTCATCTTTTGTTGGTCCTAAACCACCTGTCATGATAATGACACCGGCCCGTTTTTTTGCGTCATTCAATGCATTAACAATGGCTGCTTTCTGATCGCTTACCGATGTGCGGTGAACAACCTGGATACCAACTTTACTTAACTCGCTTCCAAGCCAGCTTGAGTTGGTATCAATGATCTGCCCGATCAGGATTTCATCACCTATTGTTATAATTTCTGCGTTCATAATTTTGTATCAGCATTCAATAATACTCATATCATTTGTGCATTTATAGCATGTAACGATAAATTTTCAGTGTATTGGTGAAAATTTTTATGTGAATAACCATTGTGCATTATTCGTGTTTATTACTATTCAACTTAAAACAATAATGTCCCGGAGTATTAGTAAATTCAATGGTTTCACAACATCGTAGATTGTTTGCCATGATGGATCGGAGATGAATGTGGTGTAAAAAAAAATATACACGTTGGTGTAATGTTGTTGTTGTTGTATCGGTCATCGCAATAACAATTGAAGTAAAGCGGTAAGGTACTTCTTCCTTCTGTACCATGCTTGAAACACCTGTAAAATCAATGCCTGCGGATGATGTTGTTTTGTGTTTTGTAACAACATCAAATCATGTTTAGTACCCGATAAGGTCAATGTGAATATGTTGTGGTTAACAATTTTGCTTCATTAAATAAAACGATCAATCGATGAAACACATAGTATTTTCAATGTTTTACAGCGATTCATCATGGTTATCAACAAAACATAGTTACCAATTTTACTACCTGATAGTGAGCAGGTATTTGAAATATATAATCACTCGTATAAATTTGTTCATGTAATCAATCAAATAAATAGTTAAAAACATGGCAACTAAAAAAACGACAAAAAAAGCAGCTCCAACTAAATCTGCTGCTCCTAAGAAAGCTGCTGCTAAAAAAGCCGCTCCTAAAAAAGCTGCTGCTAAGAAAGCTGCTCCTAAGAAAGCTGCTGCTAAGAAAGCCGCTCCTAAGAAAGCTGCTGCTAAGAAAGCTGCTCCTAAAAAAGCTGCTGCTAAGAAAAAATAATCTTAAGCAACAAACTCTTTTCAAAAATCCTGTTACCTTAATCGTAACAGGATTTTTTATTTTATGTATATTGCATTAGCAATTACCAAAAGGCCGGAATGAAAAAGTTAGCTATTGCTTTAAGTGTTATTATTATGTTGCCCTTGTTTGCATGCAAGGCTAAAAAGTGCCCTACTTTTGATGGCGCAAACGGGGGCAAAAGGGTGGAGTATAAAAAGAACGGATTAGTAAGAAAACGCAACCGGTAAAATCCCATTGAACTATTTCTCACATTATTTTGTCGACCATAAGGAAGGCCGGTATGCTTATAATACAGGATTGTTATTGCCTGATATTACCCGGAAGCAGGTTGCAAAATTTACGCTGAAGGAAAGTTATACCCCGCTTCAGCAACAATTTTACGAGGGTTGCGAAGCCCATTACCGCGGAGATAAATATTTTCATTCCTCGCCATTCTTTAAAATGGTGCTCGATCATTCCAACCGGCTCATCAATGAAAGCCCGTTCAGTGATTCAGTACAGCGGAAATGGTTCCTTGCCCACATTCTTGGCGAGCTGATGATAGACCGCATCCTTGTGAAAAATTACCCGGAACAGCTTGAAGGGTTTTATGATTCGCTGAACCGTGCGGATGATAATGAGCTTGCTGATTTTTTACGATTGAACGGAATGGAGAAAATCGAAGTGTTTTTCGATTTTTTTAACCATTTTCGTAAGGTTCAATACATTTACTATTACGCAGATAATAATAAGTTTGTGTATTCGTTAAACAGAATCATGATACAGGCCGGTGTTGGTGCATTAACAGAGTCCGACCAGGATGTGTTGTTAAACACCACTTTAAAGCTTGAAGAGGTTTTGTCGGCAGACGTGATGACATTGGTTGAACAATTAATTGAGAGTAAACAGAAATAAATGAAAAAGCTTTTCCTGGCTTTTGTACTGGTAATGAGTGCTGCTGTAACGCAGGCACAGTTATATAAATACAGCAACGAATTTTTATCGCTTGGTGTTGGCGCCCGTTCGCATGGCATGGGTGGTGCGGTCATTTCATCGGTTAATGATGCCACATCGGGTTACTGGAACCCTGCCGGCTTACTGGATATAAAAGATAATATACAGCTGGCATTAATGCACAACGAGCAGTTTGCCGGTATAGCCAAGCACGATTACGGAGCCGCTTCTTTCAGGCTTAATGAAGAGAGCGTGATCGGGCTCAGCATCATCAGGTATGGTATTGATGATATCCCGAACACCTTAAACCTTTTTCAGAACGGGCAGATCGATTATTCAAGGATCACTAATTTCTCTGCAGTTGATTATGCCTTTATTGGTTCGTATTCCCGAAAGCTGAAAAAGATAGAAGGGCTTAAAGTGGGAGGGAACGTTAAAATAGTGAGAAGGGTTGTTGGTGAGTTTGCAAATGCCTGGGGCTTTGGTTTCGACCTGGGATCGAAGTATACCTTTAAAAAATGGGATGTGGCTGCCGTGTTGCGTGATGTAACCACCACCTTTAATGCGTGGCAGTATACTTTTAGCGAGCAGGATAAGCAGGTGCTTGTTTCCACCGGCAATGCATTGCCATCCAATAACCTTGAACTGACAGCCCCGCGGTTAATCCTGGGCGGCTCACGTAAGTTCCTGTTCTTTAAAGAGAAATTATCGGTACGCCCGGAACTGAATGCCGATCTTACATTTGACGGTAAACGTAACACGGTTATTAAAAGTGATTTTGCCAGTATCGACCCACGTTTGGGCGTAGAAGCAGGGTATAAGGACCTGGTGTACCTGCGTGGCGGGATAAGCAACGTGCAGGAAATAAAAGACATTAACGGCAAAACGTCATACACCATGCTCCCGTCAATAGGGGTTGGCATACAACTTAAAAGCCTCAGCATTGATTATGCGCTTGCCGATGTAGGCAGTGGTTCAGGAACACTTCCTTTCTCTAATATTGTTTCCCTGCGATTGAACATCAACCGTAAAAATTAAACCGCATCATTTCATAAAATCAGGTTATTTTAGCAGGCAAAATTACATGCTATGCAAAAAAAAATTACCTGGATATGGATTGCTTTTTTACCTCTTTTATCTCTTGCTCAAAGTAAACAGCCAAACTTTTTCAGTGTAACGGTGTCGGGTGGAATAACAGGTGCCGGCATTTCAACCACAAAAAAACTGCAGCCTGCAAATGCCAGTTACAATGTACGGTTTAATTTCGGGGCGCATGCCTGGTATAATTATGCTTTGGGAAATGACTGGGACCTGCAGC
This sequence comes from Bacteroidota bacterium, assembly GCA_040385895.1. Classification (GTDB taxonomy): domain Bacteria; phylum Bacteroidota; class Bacteroidia; order UKL13-3; family UKL13-3; genus UBA6183. Next base: position 4,523 of record JAZKGM010000235.1, on the reverse strand, counting down.
TGGGCATGGGCTATGTGGATGCAGGCTTCAGACGGCAACAAAAAAATATACAATACCTTGATCCCACCTATCCCGGAATAGGTTCGGGAATGATCATTGATAAAACCAACACCCGTAAAGACATTAACTACGATTACCGCTTCCATTACCTGCAGGTGCCTGTGCTCTTTAATTACAAAGTGGCCAAAAGCAAGGATTTTAAAAGCAATTATATGTTAACGGGTGGTATCAATGTGGATGTGCTTTTGAAGCACCGTCTTACCGCAAGGCTCGAAAATTTTACTGTTGATGGCGAAAAAAAATACCAGTTTGATTCTACGGGAATGAAAGCCAATGTGATAACGGCCAGCTTAAGCATTGGTGCGCGTTTAGAACATAAACTGGATAAATCCACCACACTGATCATTCATCCCGTATTTAACTATTATCCTTTAAGTGTGACCAATTCCGATATCAAAATCAACCCGTATACCCTGATGGTACATGCCGGTGTAGTGATCAACATTGCTTCAAAAAAACAATAAGTGGAGATCGACCGGTTTAACATACGTGCGTATGGGGTATTGATCAATGATAAACAGGAAGTTTTACTTGTTCATGAAAAGAGAGGCGGGATTGAGTTTACCAAATTCCCCGGTGGCGGCCTTGAGTTTGGGGAAGGCATTAAAGACTGCCTGGTGCGCGAATACAAAGAAGAAACCGGTATTGATGTAGCGGTTGGAAAACACATCTACACCACCGATTTTTTTCAGCAAAGTGCGTTTAAAAGAACAGACCAGTTAATTTCTGTTTACTATGCGGTAAGCTCGCACCAAACGGATACGATACCGCTTGGTGAGCAGGTGATCGTGAATGGGGGCAAAACAGAATGCCTGCGCTTCTTTTGGGTAAAGCTTAGCGAATTGCATGAAGATATGCTCAGCTTTCCTGTAGACAAACTGGTGAGTAAACTGGTTGGAATGCCTGGCGGGTTACTTTAAATGACATGTGATCCATCCAAGGTGTTTACCTGTCGTTCACGTCCAGTACCCGCAGCTTAGGCCTGCTTAGCTGAAAGTATCCCAAGCCACCTTTAATATTCGTTGGAAAGTTGATCACCTCACCTTTAAGCTGGTTAACCAGTAAGCCATACCGTTTCTGTGTGAGCAAAAAATCGTAATACCCTTTATTGATGTTCGAAACAGCGATGGCGATCGTATCGTATTGAAGATTTTCCAGTTTGCGGCTTACGCTCATTGTTCCGTTCTTAAAATCGCTATCCGTAAATAGGTCAAAATCCAGCTTTTGTTCCGTGAGGCGCCTGGCAATGTATTTCGGGTCATTATAGTTCGCGGTATCTTTTTGTTGCTTTGTTAAGTAATTCACCAGGTACCAGTTCGGGGTGCCCGGGTTATCTGTGAGGGTATAATTAATAAAACGATCAGAGGAAGGCCCGCTTAAAGACAGGGAAGTGAAATCCACTTCAGCCATTACTTCTGTTTCTGCCGAAACGATAGTCTCCCCGTTTGTATTGCTGGCGTTTACCCTGCAATGTTCATGATCAAGCAGCTCTACATTAAACGCATAATAAAAGCCGGGTGAAACTTCCTCCAGAGTGATGGTGCCTGTACTTGTGCTGAGCTCAACAATGGCGTTTGCAACCAGGTAATCCTGGTCAACAATAAACCCGTTTGAATCTATTTGCGGCCGGTTTCCGGTTGTTGCCGTAAGGGTTTTGGTTAAGGTAACGATCAATGCCGATTGTTGTGTAATGGTATCAAAATAATATTGTGTGGCAACCACAGGTTTTGTTTCAGCCTGCCGAATATCAATATCGAGAGGTTCGGGTGTGCACGCTGCCAGGAGGCTTATGGTCAGTAAAAATATAATGCTGTTTTTCATAAAATTAAAAGGTAAACTGGTAAGCAATGGATGGAACGAAACCAAATAAACCCACTTGCTTATAAGCATAAGATCCGTCATCGTTCTTTTGCATTTTGATGCGGTATGGCTGTGTTTGGTTATATACATTATAGGCCCCGATGTGCCATTCGGCACGGTATTTTTTGCCGGGATTGTTTTTAATGATCAGGTTCATGTCGAGCCTGTGCGAAGCCGAAAGCTGTATGGCGTTTCTTCCGCTGTAAAGAGGGAGCAGGTCGATATCGGTATAATTCCCATCGGGCATCATAAACTGCCCTGTTATTGCCGTAAACCGCGATCCGGTGGCATAACACCATACGGCAGATAAAGCGGTCCGTTTCGAAAGTTCATAATTGGCGATCAGGCTGATGTCATGTCTCCTGTCGTAGCGTGCTAAAAACGTCCGGTCATTGTTCAAACCGCTAAACGTCCTGTTGCTCCACGATAAGGTGTAACCAATAATGGCATTGAACTTTCCGTTGCTGATCTTTGTGCTGAGCTCAAACCCATACGCTTTTCCTTTTCCCTGGATGATCTTGTCATCGATATCCCCGTTCACAAGGTCGATGGTCCCTTCTTTATACTCCACCAGTTTCTGCATGGGTTTGTAATAAGCTTCAGCCTTTACCGTGATCATTTTTTGCGTGTACTGGTAACCCAATGAGATGATCTGCGCATGCTGGGGCTTTATGCGCTCCGAAATGCCATACCACAGATCGGTTGGAAGTACGGCCGAAGAACCGGAAAGTAAAAACATGTACTGAACCATCTCCGAATATGCAACAGAGACCGTTTGCCCCGGTTTAAGCCGGTAATCGAGCTGCACGCGCGGCTCCGGGTTTGAATAAACAGCCTTGCCCGATTGTGCGGCCGAATACCTGAGGCCGGTGCTTAACAGCAAACCCGTACTCAAGTTGTATTGAGAAGAAAGATACAGGGCGGCTTCTTTCATCATGCGTACCTGCGCAGGCCGGTCTTTAATGTTTTCGTTAAAGCTGCCTTTCATTTTGGTGGAATTGGGGTTGAACGTATGGTTGATCATTTCTGCACCATAACGAAGGCTGAGCCTGTTGTTCACCTGGTGCTGTATGCCATAGCGGATACCTACATCAGTGATGTTCGAGCTGATCTTTAAATTGCTTTCGTTCAGGTCGGCATCAACCTGATACCGGTAACGGCTCGAAAATAAGGTGAGGTTTGAGAATTGTTTTTTATTGGAGAATGCATGGTTCCATCTCAACGAGGAGATCTGGTTGCCCATTTTTGACTTAATGCGGATCGTACCGGCACCCGGGCTTTCCGATTCATCCAGGATGTCGTCACCATCGTAAACGCTTAAAAAAACGCGGTCGTTAGCGGTAAGCCTGTAATTGATCTTGGCATTGAAGTCGTAAAAATAGAAGGGAAGTTTTTTGCCTGTGAGCTCATAGAGTTTATTAATATAACTTACACGCCCTGCCACCATCACCGATCCTTTTCCTTTAAAAACAGGCACCTGCACAGTTGCACGGCTCGCAAGCAAACCAACAGATCCGCTGTACACCGTTTTTTCCATGTTTCCGTTAAGGGTATGAATATCCAGAACAGAAGATAAACGGCCCCCGTAGTTAGCGGTAAACCCCCCGGTTTGAATGGTGGCGTCATTGATCGCATCGGTGTTAAAAAGCGAGAAGAACCCCAGCAGATGAGACGGGTTATAAACCGGGGCATCATCAAGCAAGATCAGGTTCTGATCGTGCGCGCCACCACGAACCAGCATCCCTGCTGTTCCGTCAGCCCCTTTTTTTATTCCCGGCATCAGTTGGAGGGCTTTGACCAGGTCGCGTTCTCCACCCATTGCAGGCAGGCTGTTCAGTAGTTTCATATTAATGTGGGTTGAACCATGTTGCGGTTCATTCCGCTCGCCAACCACAAGCGCTTCCTTTAATTCACCGGTAGCTTCCTTTAGTTTAATGGTTAATGTTTTTGCGGTCGACAGTTTTATGCTTTGTGGTTCATAGCCTAAGTATTGAAAGTACACCGAATCGTTTGACGGCACAGACAGGCTGAAAAAACCATAGGCATTTGTTGTTGTTCCCGATATTCTATTGGCGGTAAAAACCGACACACCGATCAGTGCTTCACCGTTCTTGCTGTCGGTAACGTATCCGCCTATGGCATTTTGCGCGGATACCGAACAACAGGTGATGAACAGGTACAAAGTGAAAAGGCTTCTCATACAGGGATTATTTGGGTGTATGACTGAAAACAGGCGCAGCACCCCCATGGCGGTTAGAAAATAATGGTTATGTTGTAGAGCAGCATAGATAAGAAACGCCACAGATTTCACAGATACTGAGTCCTGGTAAGCACTTACCTGATCATTAATTGGATGCAGGGAAAAATTGCCGTGCAATTCTTTAACTTAATCTGTGTAATCTGTGGCACTTCCTCAATTCTTGAATTATAGTATCAACATTGTTTTACAACATCCGGAAAATAATTAATAAAAAAGGCCACCTTCCGGTAGCTCTTATTATACATTCACCTGTTTTTTTATTCATGCACCAGGCGTACTGCCTTCGAACCGTTTTCGTCAGTTATTTTAATAAATAACAGTCCTTTTGGTAAGCCGTTAAGCG
>JAZKGM010000234.1:9479-10855 GCA_040385895.1 Bacteroidota bacterium | reverse complement strand
GCCAACGATGCCAGCACCGTTATTAAAGTAAGCTTTGGTACTGGAACAGGTACTAGAACCATTTACTTAGACAACGTGAAGTTGGAGGAGATTAAAGGGGATGTTAGTAAATATGCTTATGGATTCAATGGGCAAATTAAAGTTGATGAGCTTTTTGGAGATGGAAATTTCCTTGATTATAAATTTAGGGGAGCTGACCCAAGATTAGGTCGATTCTTTGCTGTTGATCCTCTTACGAAAAAATATCCAGAACTATCTAGTTATCAATTTGCTAGTAATACACCAGTTTGGGCAAGAGAATTAGAAGGGTTAGAAGCTTGGTATTCAACTGAGGTTGGTTTGTCACTATCGGCTGCGAGTGAATCAAATGCGCCACTTACCTTAATGAAAGTTTCAGCAATTGAGGTTGCTCATGGGCCTTATTCAATAGCCTATGCTGCAAGCATGAATATGTCACCAGAGCCTGCGTTAATATTAAACGGGATGGTTGCGACTCCGAATGGCAACTATCAAGCAGCTTCTATTCTAAGTACCAATGATTACTCTCCTTATATACCAAGTGCTCAAGACATATATAATACTGCTGATTTTATAGGCGATGTTGGAGATTATATGCAATACGCTGCTCCAGTGACGGGGCCATTTGCACCTGAAGTCGCAGCAGCAGGAGCTGTTTTAGAAGTTACAGGAGAGATTGTCAAAACCGCAGTTGATATAAATCAACAAGGTTTACAACAAGGTGTTATTAATGGTAGTATTAGAGCTGTTGGTCTTATAGCAGGAGAAGCAGTTGGTGTTGGAATGAAAAAGCTGACTACACAAGGCGGAGAAGCTTTAGGAGAAGGACTTAAAATACCAATAAACGTTAGTATTGACCTATCAATTGATGGACTCACTTCGCAACCAGATTAGCACAAAAAAATCATAATTTTATGAAAGAAAGTATTAGAGACTTTTTTAAAATAATAGTTAATAGTTACATAGGCGGAATAGCATTAATTGTCCTAGGGTTATTAGCAATTTGGTTAGTTATAAAGGGGCCGGATATGAGTAAATCATCTTTTAGAGAAGATATTAAAGGATGGGCTGGAGGGTTAATGCTTATTCTAATTGGTATTGGAGTAATAATAGCGAAATTAATCAATTAAGATGTTTCATAATTTAAACTTTATATTACTTATATTTCTTGTAAATACTGCATCTGTGAAGGCACAATTTTTACCTGTGGCTCCAATTTCAAATGATAGCTTACCAAACCATTGGCATCCTGACAGTATGTATGCAAAAGTGCTTGTTAATATCTATATTACTCCAACTAACGGAACCAGATATGAAATCAACAAAATACTATGTTACGGGTGTGATAGCTCCCGAAT
>JAZKGM010000234.1:0-9469 GCA_040385895.1 Bacteroidota bacterium | reverse complement strand
CTGTCAGAATCGCAAAGGCACAAGAAGGGTTGAAAGCAATAAAAACAGACCATGGGCAAGAAAAAACAATGAAGTATATTTTACCCATTACTTTTCTGCTTCCACGTTATGGGCAATACCCTATTAGAAAACAATAACAATTAACTAGTGGTCGTGTTCTAGATTATCATCTGATATCAAATTTATCACAACAACAAAAACGCCAGGCAATAGCTTGGCGTTTATAAATGTTCTTTGAAAAACTACTCTCCTTTTGGCGCTCCATTACCTGGTAGAACTTATAATGCCATGGAAGACATGAACAAGGTCGTGATCGCTGAACAAGCTTTTGCTTCGGGAACAGATTCTTGGACAACGGGAAACTCGGCAGTGTACCATTTATCACTTATTGGCAGACCAACCTGATATATTATTCATTTACAAATGATTGATTTAACAAACGCAAAAAGAGAGGCTAAGTATTTAGCCTCTCTTTCTATTTTATTGTGCGGGAAAGGTTGCTATTATTAGGTTTACAAAAACGTGGTGTACCATTTATCACTTGAACTTATGAAATGCCAATATTGTAAAGGGAATTGTATCAAAAAAGGCTGTTATAAGAAACAGCAATTATACCAGTGTAAAAATTGTTCTAAATACCAAAGAACAATATATAAGAAGATAAAAATAGATGCCTGTAAATTGGACTTACTAAAACAGCTAAACGAAGAAGGAAACAGCACAAGCTCAATAAGCCGTATCTTGAAAATATCAAAGAGCAGCGTTCAGAGAAAAGTAAGACTGCTTGCAGGCTTGGTTAAACGCCCGGAAAGTAAAGAACAACACCAGAGATATGAAGTGGATGAATTAAAAACGTATGTTGGAAACTCAAAGAATGAATGTTGGATAATTTATGCAATAAGCCGGGAAACAGGTAGAATTATAGATTTTGCTGTAGGTAGAAGAACAAAAAAAAATGTGAAAAGAGTGATTGATTCTTTGCTTAAATTAAATCCAGGAAAGATTTATACTGATTATTTGAACATGTACGCGAATTTAATAGGCCGGAAAATTCATGTAGCAAGTAAATATATGATCAATCATATTGAACGAAAGAACCTTGATCTGAGGAAAGATATAAAATGCCTGAACAGGAAAACGATCTGTTATTCGAAAAGTAAGAGTATGCTGGAGGCTAAATTGAAATTATACTTTTGGACGTAATCTTAATACATAAAACTCACCCGGCTTAGGGATTGGAGCAAGCCACCATGTGGGTAATGTTCACTTTTGCACCTGCCCAGGCACAAGGACAGAAATTCTTTGTACCACAATGGATTGAATATTAAAACAACCCGGAACGCGGTGGTATTTTACCATCGCGTTTTTGTTTTTATCGCCTTAGATCCCATTAAGTAAGGGTTCTGTTTGGCTATGTGTTCACTTTTGCACCTGATGAAATGCGAATATTGCGACCAAATATGTATCCGAAAAGGATTTGTCAGATCAGTCCAGCGATTTTATTGCAAAAACTGCAAACGATACCAGCAGTCCAGCTATACATATACCCGGTGCTCTATTAATGATGATTGCCTGATCGTAAAGCTGAACAATGAAGGGATGAGTGGAAGCAGCATTTCAAGGATCACCGGAATATCGAAAACACATGTGATGAATAAGATCAGGATGTTAGCCGATACAACGAATATGGTGATGACTAATGAATGCGGACAGGAATATGAAGTAGATGAGCTAAGGACATTTGTCGGTAATAAGAAAAACGAATGTTGGGTGATGTATGCGATCAACAAGACAACAAAACAGGTCATTGATTTTGCGGTTGGAAGAAGAACAAAAGAGAATATCCGTAAGGTCATTGATACTTTAAATAAGCTCCATCCCAAAAGGATCTTTTCTGACCAGTTGAATATTTATTCTTCGCTGATCGACCGGAGCATTCATTCAACAAGGGGCTATGGCATCAACCATATCGAACGCATGAATTTGAACCTGCGTAAGGACATTAAATGCCTGAACCGAAAAACGATCTGTTATGCAAAAAGTGAAATGATGCTTGAGGCCAGGCTGAACCTGTATTTCTTTGGCAAGGAAAGGATGCCTGTTGGTGCTTAACAAATTTATATGATCCGCTCATGGCCGCGGGGCCCCGTTACCTGGGATTCGGGCTGCGTTCTGCTGCTCCACTCCCCCTATCCTTGCCAGGCAGCAGCCCTGATGCCCTCACCCGGCAACTGGTAAGATCTTACAAGATCCGTACTTCGCATGAGCGAAACACAGCGAACGCATACCGGACAAGAAGCGCACATTTGCACAGCTCATATGCAGGCTGCTATCCCAATGATCGATCACACAAAGCGTCATGCTTTACTTAATAAACATGCTTTATATTAGAAATGTCGCCATGTCCGATCATCGCCCCTTGTGGAATTTCCACACAACCTGTGGCGTTTTAACCTGCTCTTCCTAAGGGCAAGATCAATGCAAACCTTGTGTTTACAAGCCCTGCATAAGCCAGCACACTATTTGAGTACCCTTTTTATTCAAACTAAACGCCATGAGATCACTCACTCCGCTTCGCACAACTGTTCTTCTGACCGGTTCTTTTTTGCTATTCACAATCCTTTCTTGTAAAAAAGATAAGGATGATTCCCCTGCTGCCGTCCAAAAGCCGGTAACCACCGAAAAGGTGGTCACGAGAACCATCACCGACTTATACAGCGGGCCCCTCAATGCAACAACTGCAACTTATTTTAACCTGCGTACAGGCCGTGAAGTTCCTGCCGATTCGTAAACAGCCACCAACTGGGACCTTTCTTTTAAACGTGCAGAGATCCGCATCAACAGCGGCATTAGCGGTGCCGGAAATGCAGGTTTGGTGATTACCGAAGAAGACATCAATAACTTCGATAATAAAAAATACGCCCCTGAAACAAGCTATAAAAAAGACGGGGAGGGCCCTGAAGATGGCTCGGGCCTGGGAGGAGTTACCGGGCTGGTGTTTAACAACTGGTTCAACTATACCCAGGCAGATGAGAACGGTCAATCGGTACACCCGGAGAACCGGATCTATTTTTTCCGCACTGCCGATAGCCATTACGCCAAGCTGATCATAGAAAGTTATTACCGGTCGGACGACCCGACAAAGGGTGGTTATTATACATTCACTTACACGTATCAACCCGGTGGATCGAAAGATTTTTCGGTGAAATAAAACGTGTTTGTATCGGTCACTTTGCCCGGATGGCCACCACGGGATCAAGGCGCGAAGCAGTAACTGCGGGAATGAGCCCGGCCAGAACGCCAACGGCTACCGATGTGCCGAAACCGATGGAAATATTGGAGAAGCTCAGCACCACTTCCAGCCCTAAGGCCAGCTGCACCAGTTGCGTAATGCCTGCTACAAGTAACAGGCCTGCTACGCCACCCGCCAGGCAAAGCACAATGGCTTCCACCAAAAACTCGATGAGGATAAAATAATTCTTGGCACCCAGGCTTTTTTTAATGCCGATCTGGTTGGTGCGCTCCTTTACCGAAACGAACATGATATTGGCAATCCCAAAAGCACCCACCAGCATGGCAAAGCCACCGATCACCCAACCGGCAATGGTAATTACCTTAAAGGTTTGTTTGAGCGGTTCGTCAAACAGGCTGGTTTTGTTCAGTGCAAAGTTGGCTTCCTGGCCGGGCCTGAGCTTGCGCTGGGCGCGCATAATGCCCCTCAGCTCTTCTTCGAGCCTGTCGGGACTTACTCCTGCCCTGGCCTTTACTTCAATGGTTGCTGTATTGCGGTTGGAATTTAAACGGATGTGCTGCGCGGCACATTTTAAGGGCACGATCACCAGGTTATCGAACTGGTTGCCAAAAAGGCTTTCGCCTTGTTTTTCGATGACACCCACCACCATGTACTTTTTCTTTTTCACGGTGATCTCTTTTTCAATGGCTACTTTTCCTCCAAACAGGTTCTGGGCCAGCTCATACCCGATCACAGCAACGGCTGTTCCGTTCTTCACTTCATGCTCGGTAAAAAAACGGCCTTCCATAAAGTTAAAGTTTTTTACATGGTAGTAGTCGTAAGTAACCGCATTGAGCGTAACGCCTGAAGCGCTGTTGATGCCCTGCTCCACGTTCACATTTAAAGAGGTGACATAACAGGCGGCATCGGCCAGCGTACTTTTTTCTTTGATGGCATCCAGTTCATAAATAGAAGGACTTGGCCGGTTGGCGTATTTCCACCATTTGTATTCGCCCGAAAAGTCCCACGACCATTTATCAATAATGATGGCATCCTTGCCCAGGGAGTCGATGCTCTTTTTTACGCTGCGTTCCAATGAATCGACCAGCGCCAGCACGGTAATAATGCTGAAGATACCAATGGTGATCCCCAACGTGGAAAGCAAAGTACGCACCTTGTTTCCACGCAACGCACCGAACGCAAATAAAATGCTTTCGGTAACCTGGTTGATCACTATTTTAAGTTCTTTGAACACGGGTTTTAAATGAGCTATTTTTGTGGCTTAATGTTGATACCTATTAAATGAATCGTTAATGATGTAATTCGTCACAAAAATTCCCGTACACAATTAACCAATAACATATCGACCAATTAACATAACAACTTTCAAACTTACCAAACTACGGGTTGCAGATGATGATGTGTTAAATAATCATTTGTTTGACTGAAATGCCTGCACCCGAAAAATCCGTTGTATGCCGAGAAAGGGGAAGGATGTGCTGCTTTCAGTACCAGGTGTTTGGTTTCATCGATCAGCGGTGATTTGCTTTGCGCAAACTTACCCCATAAAATGAACACCACATGCTTTTTTTCGTCCGAGATATGCCTGATCACGGCATCGGTGAATTGCTCCCACCCTTTTCCCTGGTGCGAACCGGCTTTGTCTTTTTCAACCGTTAAAGTAGCATTCAACAACAGCACCCCTTGCTTGGCCCATTCGCTCAGGTCGCCATGAGCGGGGATATTAAACTCAGGAATATCGGTTTTCAGCTCCTTAAAAATATTCTGTAAAGAAGGCGGCATCGGTACACCTTTGTTCACGCTAAAGCACAAACCATGCGCCTGCCCTGCGCCATGGTACGGGTCCTGCCCCAGGATCACCACACGTACATCTTTTACAGGGGTAAGATCGAATGCCCTGAAAATTTGCGAGCCCGGGGGATAAACAATTTTACCCTCCTGCTTTTCCTTTTTGATAAACGAAATAAGCCCGTCAAAATAAGGCTGCCCGAACTCGTCATTCAGCAGCGCTTTCCAATCTTCGGCAATGGCAACTTGTTTAGTCATTTATTTTTATAAATTCGGAGGTACAAAAAAGCACTTTATGCCTTTATCAACCAAACTAAAATTAACCACATTGCTGGTTTGTTTTGCCGCCATTACTTCCGTTGCCCAACAGGCAAAAAGCTTTGCCGTGATGCTTGAACGCGTGGGAACATCCACGCCCGTGATGCTGAAGTGGAATTACGACAGCGATGCATTATCCTATACCATATACAGGCGGCTACCGGGTGCATTCCTATGGGGAACTGCCATTGGCACAAAAACCGCCACCGATTCCACCTTTACCGATAACGGGGCCACCAATGGCGTATACGAGTACTACGTAGAAAAAAAGCTGATCAATAATTTTACCGGGCATGGGTACATCATAGTGAACACCGCCATTCAGCAGCTGGCAAAAACACAGCGTGTGCTGGTATTGATCGATGCCAATTACCGCATCCCGCTGCAGGCAGAGCTCTCACAACTGGTGCGTGATTATGCTGCTGACGGGTGGTATGCAGACACGCTATACATACAGCGCACATCAACCCCGGTGCAGGTTAAAGGAAAGATAAAAATATGGTACGATACCTATAAAAATGATGACATCAAACCCCAGTCGTTATACTTACTGGGGCATATCCCGGTTCCGTATTCGGGGGCGCTGTTTCCTGACGGCCACAGGCCCGACCACCGCGGTGCATGGCCTGCCGATGTGTATTACGGGGTAATGAACGAAAGCATCTGGACAGACAACACCATCGACATGGATTCATCGGCCGATGCACGCAACCATAATTTTCCGGGTGACGGCAAATTCGACATCAGTTTCTTATTTCCCGATACCTGTTCGCTCGAAATAGGCCGTGTTGACCTCACCAACATGCCTGCTTTTGCCGACAGTGATACCATGCTCACCAAAGCCTATTTAATAAAAGCCCATGCGTTTAAAACAGCTGACCTTGTTCCGCAACGTAAGGCCATTATTGACGATCATTTCGGGGCGATGAACGGTGAAGCATTTGCCGCCAACGGATACCGGAATTTCAGCACCATGATCGGGGCAGATAATGTGATTGCCGGTGATTTTTTGCCTTCGGTGAAACAAAGTTCGTACCTGCTCAGCTATGGCTGCGGGGCCGGAACATATATCAGCGCATATGGCGTAGCCAATACACCCAACCTGGTTTCCGACAGCATCAACACCACATTCACCATGCTGTTCGGCAGTTATTTTGGCGACTGGGATAATGAAAATAATTTTTTACGTGCCCCGCTTTGCTCAAAACCAATGAGCCTGGCAAGCGCCTGGAGCGGACGGCCTAACTGGCCTTTGCACCACATGAGCATGGGATACAGCATAGGACATTGCGCCCGCTTAACACAAAACAACATGGAAGGCGATTTCCTGAACCCGCCTTCGCTAAGCGGTTACCGCGTGAATAACTTCCCTACATTTATCCATATTGCTTTAATGGGCGACCCGGGATTGCGCTTGTTTTATAATGCCATGCCGCAAAATGTAACCGCAACACCCAACAGCGATTCCACACAATATACCTTAAACTGGGATGCACAGAGCGGGGCTACAGGTTATGAAGTATATGCCTCGCAAAACCTCATGCACGGAGGTAAGCTTATTGGATCTTCAGCCACCAACACAGCAACGATCACTACACTGAGCCCGGGCATCAACCATGTGTATGTACGGGCAAAATACACCGAATCGGGCGCATCAGGTCCTTTTACCCAACTTTCGCTGGGCAGCTATGTAACGGTGATCGGTGGTGAAAAAGCAGTAGGTATCGCTGAAAGAGCAGCAAGCCCTATCCTTTTCACAGCTTATCCCAATCCTTCCACAAACCGCTTTACGATAGCGGGTAATTTTAGCGGGGCCACTATGCAGGTGTATGATGTAACAGGAAAACTCGTCCTTTCAGAAAACAACCTTTCGGGGGGAACATCTATAGACCACCGCTTAAAACCGGGCCTGTATGTGATCAGGCTGGAAGCAGCGGGTAAAACCGGGTTCAGTAAGATCTTAGTGAACTAACGTTCCATCTTTTCACCAAAGCTGAGGTCTCCCGCATCGCCAAGTCCGGGAACAATATATCCATGCTCGTTCAAATGATCATCAATGGCAGCCAGCCATAAGGTGGCGCCCTGCAGCCTTGGCTTTAAATAGTCGACACCCGGTTTGCTCGCAATAAGGCTTACCACGTGCAGTTGTTTTGGCGTTCCGTAACGCAATAAAGCCTGGTAGGTAAGGTCGATGCTCTGACCAGTGGCCAGCATGGGATCGATGAGCAGCACCACCCTGTTGCTGATGTCGGGACTGGCCAGGTACTCCACCACAATATCAAAATTATGTTCATCGTGGTGTTTCCTGTAGGCTGAGATAAAGGCGCAATCCGCTTCATCAAAAAAGCTTAAGATGCCGTGGTGCATAGACAAGCCTGCACGCAGGATGGTGGCCAGCACAGGTTGTTCGGCCAGCTGCTGCGATTGATGTGTGCCCAGCGGTGTGGTCGTTTCCACTGTTTTCCATTCCAGTTTCTTGCTGATCTCATATGCCATGATCTGGCCGATGCGCTCAATATTCTTGCGGAACCGCATGCGGTCTTTTTGAATATTGACATCGCGAAGCTCATTTACGTATTGTTGCAACAGGCTGCTTTGGGTGGAAAGGTTAATGACTTGCATGTGCCAAAGTTAGGAAATATGGTGTTTTAACAGCACATTTGTCTCACTTTTTATGCGGGTGTAAAAGCGAACCCGTCTTATCCTTTCTGCATAAAAATTTACAGAGAACCAATTACATGAAATTAACATTTTGGGGTGCAGCCAAGCAGGTTACCGGCAGCATGCACCTGCTTACGCTCGACAACGGATATAAAATACTTGTTGATTGCGGAATGAACTACGAGCAGAAAAGAGAGCTGAATGAAAACGCGTTTGATTTTCCATTCAACCCGGGCGACCTCGACCTCGTTATCTTAACACATGCGCATATCGACCACAGCGGGAACATTCCAACTGTTGTTGCACATGGCTATAAAGGACAGATCATCTGCACGGAACCTACTGCCGAATTAAGCAAACACCTGTTATACGACAGTGCCAATATCCAGATGAATGAATACAAGTACTTTTACAACAAAGCACCGAAACACCGCAGGCACAAAATACCTAAACCTATTTATGTGGAGCGCGAAGTGGCTTTTGCCATGGACAGGGTGGTGACCCTGCCCTTTAACCGCAAATTCAAAGTGAGCAACGACATCAGCATCGAGCTGATCGAAGCAGGCCATTTGCTTGGTGCGGCAAGTGTGGTGGTGGAATACACGCACAACAACAAAACGCAGCGTGTGGGCTTTAGTGGCGACCTGGGCCGCGATCATGCCGAGCTGATCCGTACACCTGTGCCGATGGAAAACCTGGATTACCTGGTTTGCGAAACAACATACGGGGGACGCAAGCATACCTCATCAACCCTGGCAGAAGAGGAGCTGATGAAACACATTGACGAGACACTGGTTAAGAACCCGGGAAGGCTCATCATCCCGGCATTCAGCGTAGGCCGCACGCAAAGCATTGTTCACGTGCTGGCCAGGCTTGCACAAAAAGGAATGCTGCCCAAAGTGAAGGTATATGTAGACAGTCCGCTGGCCATTAAATCAACGCATGTGTATAGTGCCCACCCCGAATTACTGAATGAAGAAGCCACCGCATTTTTAAAACAAAACGGTGACCTGTTTGAGTTTGAAGGGCTGAAATGGATCAGCAACCTCGACCGGCACGAAGAACTTGCACACCACAAAGAAGCCTGCATCATTATTTCGGCAGCCGGTATGGTGGAAGGCGGAAGGATACAGGAGCATGTAAAGAACAATATTCAGAATCCATTAAGCACGATCCTCATTGCAGGCTTTTGTGCTGAGGGAACATTGGGCCACAGGTTGCTCTCGGGACAAAAACACATTGCCATAAAAGGAAAGGATTACCCGGTTTATTGCAACATCCGCAAAACGGACGTATTCAGTTCGCACCCCGATAAGGATGAGATCTACCGTTACATTAAAGCTTGTGTGAACCCGAAACTTAAAAATGTGTTCCTCGTTCACGGAGACGAGCCTAATTTAACAGCCATGCAACAAACCCTGCACAATGAAGGGCTTACCTACGTGGAAG
>JAZKGM010000233.1:0-16818 GCA_040385895.1 Bacteroidota bacterium | reverse complement strand
GGCGCGATGCAGTATGCAAAAACAGGTGGTAAAGATGGTGACAATTATGTAGAGGCAGGAGAAAAAGTAGAGCGCATCTATGATCCGAAAGACTGTACGATTTTCCCGCGCATGTGGGCCGACAGGGCTGATTATATCCAGTCGTACCGCACCTGGGAAAATATTCCGGAAGGCAAAAAAGCAACCTTTGGTAAAAACATTGATTTCTTAATGACCTACCAGATGGGCTTTATGTACTGGCGTTATTTTGCCTGGAACTTCATCGGCCGCCAGAATGACGACCAGGGTTATGGCGACATTACCCGCGGTAACTGGAAAAGCGGAATTTCGTTTGTTGACAACATGTTCCTTGGCCCGCAGGATAATATCCCCCAAAGCATTGCAGGCAATAAAGCAAACAATAAATACTATTTCCTTCCTTTGATCTTTGGATTGATCGGCTTGTTCTATCACTTTAAAAAATCGAAAGAAGATGCCACTGTTATTATGACCTTGTTCCTGTTTACGGGAGCTTTCATTATCCTTTACCTGAACTTCCCTGCCCACCAGCCGCGTGAGCGCGATTATGCCTATGTGGGTTCATATCAAACGTTCTTTATATGGGTTGGATTAGGCGTATTGGGTTTAATTGACTGGATGTCGAAAAAAATGAACCCGACCGTAGCAACGGGCATTGCTTCTGTTGTTGCCCTTGGGGGCGTACCGGGCATTATGGCTTCGCAGAACTGGGACGATCACGATCGCAGCAACCGCTACGCAGCATTGCATTTTGCACACGATTATTTAGAGTCGTGCGCACCAAATGCAATCCTGTTCACCAATGGTGATAATGATACTTACCCGTTATGGTATGCCCAGAACGTGGAAAGTATCCGCAGCGATATCCGTGTAATTAACCTGAGCCTGCTGAACACCGACTGGTATGCCGATGCATTAAAAACAAAAGTATACGATTCGGAACCGATCAACTTTAGCATGACACCCGATAAGTACAAACAAGGTACACGCGATTACGTGATCTTTTACCAGAACCCTGAAGTAGAACGCCAGTTCGGCATTAACCAGAAAGATTTTTACCCGTTGGCCACCATCATGAAGTTTATGACAGACGACAGCGACCCGATGGCTAAGCTTCAATCGCAAAGCGGCATGTCCTTCAATTATTACCCCACTAAAAAGTTCTATATCCCGATCGATAAAGAACAGGTGTTAAAAACAGGAACCGTTCCGCAAAAAGATGCCGGCCTTATTGTTGATACCATGCGATGGGAAATAGGCAACAGCAATTTAATGAAAGCTGATCTGATTGTACTTGATATACTGGCAACCAATAACTGGGTTCGCCCTATTTATTTTGCAATTACCACGGGAAGCGATGTGTACCTGAACATGATGGAATATTTCCGCCTGGAAGGGTTGACATACCGCATTGTACCGGTTAAAAACACAGACCCGGTTGATGGCGGAACCTATGGTTACATCAACACCGATATCATGTATAAGAACCTGGTTGAAAAATTCAAATGGGGCAATATGGATGTGGAAGGTGTTTACCTCGATGAAACCACGCTTCGCCAGACCCGTAACTTCCGTAACCTCTTCTACCGTTTGGCCATGAAACTGGTTAGCGAAGGCGATTCGGCAAAGGCCATTAAAGCCATTGATAAATGCGTGGAAGTAATGCCTAAATCAAATGTTCCGTATGATATCTTTATCATCCGCCTGGCAGAAGGTTATTATGCAGCCGGGGCACCACAAAAGGCAAATGCATTGCTCACCACGATGGTTGACCTGGCCTCGGAAAAATACACCTACTACAAAGGCTTTAAAGGCAAAAAACTGAGCGGTGTGCAAACAGAACTGGATGAAAACAGCAACATTATGATGTATGCGCAACAGGTAGCACAACTCAACAAACAGGAAGAGTTGCTGAAACAAATAAAAACCAAAACAGAAACGGCAATGGGCCCTGCGGCTCCGCAGCTGCCACCGGCAACACAGCCTCAATAGTGTTGTTATAAAAGATTTGCATAAAGGCTGCACCTCATCCGTGCAGCCTTTATTGTTTTATGCGCCTGCACATTCTCCCTTCATAATTCCGATCTGCCACATATCTTTGCACACTTTTTACAGCAGATACCTTAATGAACAGCGCAACACAAACCGAACTTCAGAAACGCAGGACCTTTGGAATCATCAGCCATCCCGATGCGGGGAAAACAACATTAACCGAGAAGTTTCTCCTGTTTGGCGGTGCGATTCAAACAGCCGGTGCCGTTAAAAGCAACCGGATCAAAAAAGCGGCCACTTCCGATTTTATGGAAATTGAAAAGCAGCGTGGTATCTCGGTGGCTACTTCGGTGATGGGCTTTGATTACCATAATTACAAAGTGAACATCCTCGATACGCCCGGTCACAAGGATTTTGCCGAAGATACATACAGGACGCTCACAGCTGTTGATAGTGTGATATTGGTGGTGGATTGCGTAAAAGGTGTGGAAGAGCAAACGCGCAAGCTGATGGAGGTTTGCCGCATGAGGAACACGCCTGTTATTGTTTTTATCAATAAGCTCGATCGGGAAGGGCAAGACCCGTACGACCTGCTGGAGGAAATTGAAAAAGAGCTGAACATTCATACCCGGCCTTTAACCTGGCCCATCGGCATGGGCAGCGATTTCCAGGGGGTTTATAATTTATATGAAAAGAAACTGAACCTGTTTCAATCCGACCGGAGCAAAATTGCCAAAGAAGTGGTTGAGATCAACGATTTAAACAGCGCTGAACTGGATAAGATCATAGGCAAAAAAGCCGCTGACAAGCTTCGTGAAGATGCAGAGCTGATAGAAGGGGTATACGAACCGTTTACACAAGACCTGTACCTGGAAGGTTACCTGGCACCTGTGTTCTTCGGCAGTGCCATTAATAACTTCGGGGTACAGGAGCTGCTGGATACCTTTGTTGAAATAGCACCTGAACCAAGAGGGCGCATAACCGAAGAGCGCGAGGTAAAGCCCGATGAAAAGAACTTTACCGGTTTTATTTTTAAGATCCACGCCAACCTCGATCCCAATCACAGGGACCGCATCGCTTTCTGCCGCATTGTTTCCGGAAAGTTCGAACGAAATAAATTCTACTACCATACCCGCCTCGACAAAAAGCTTCGTTTTAGCAGCCCCACCAGCTTTATGGCCAATGATAAAAGCGTGATCGATGAAGCCTACCCGGGAGATGTGGTTGGCTTATATGATAACGGCAATTTTAAGATCGGTGATGCATTAAGCGAGGGTGAAAAACTGAATTTTAAAGGCATTCCAAGCTTTTCGCCCGAAATATTTAAAGTGCTGGAGAACAAAGACCCGCTTAAGACCAAACAGCTCGAAAAAGGCATCATGCAGTTAACCGATGAGGGTGTGGCACAGCTTTTCACCCAACAGCCCGGGAACATCCGCATTATTGGTACGGTTGGAGAACTTCAGTTCGATGTGATCCAGTTCCGTTTGTTACAGGAATACGGGGCATCGTGCCAGTTCAAGCCATTAAACTTCCAAAAGGCCAGCTGGTTCACCAGCGATGATAAAGCAGAGCTTGAACGGTTCAATACCATTAAACGGTACAATATTGCACTGGACAAAGAAGGCCGTTCGGTGTTTTTTGCCGAAAGCGAATGGGGCTTGAAAATGACACAGGATAACTTTCCAAAGATCCAGTTCCATTTTACTTCCGAGTTCTGATAAAAATTACCGGGTGAATTGAAGTGACCGTTTAACCGAAGATAAGGTGGATTCTACTTCCACAATAAACGCTTTATCCGGTGAGGTGCTTTTAAATGCGATCACGTTCTTTTTTGCTTCTTTCCGCTTTACCGCTATGGATGAAGTTTGCAGCACCTTACCCGATTCATTCATTACCCTTATCTTATACAGGTCATCTGTAATACCGCCATTATCAATGGTGAATGCTAGAGTGAGCTGTGGTGCCTGCCCGGCAAGCGCTTTATTGTCTTTGGTATACCGCAGCGTGTAGATACAAGGGTACAAAGTAGGCGAATAGCTTACCCGGTAGCTCGACATCGGGTTGCTGTCTTTTGTAAGTATATACAGTTCACCGCTTAGCTTTTTTTGCCGCGAAACCGTAAATATCCTGTTATTATAAAGACCACCGCATATTAAAAACTGACCATTGCGCAGTTCTGTAACCGATCCCATATGACCTGTATGCTCAGTCACCGAATCATGCGTGGAGAAAACATACTCCCACACCTTTTTATCTTCTTTGTCCAGCTCAACAACAGACGATGGCTTTGCACCTGTGTTGTTATTAAAAACCATTAAATGCTGATTGGATAAAACAACAGGACAATGCTGTGCAGCAAAGTTCCGGCCCGAACCCGTTGTATCTTTAGAGTTAAAGTTCACATTGCCATAAATACGCCTGATGGCCTTATCTTTTTTCCTGATCTCGAACACATTTGAAAAATTTTTAAAGCTTGCATAAATAACCGTGCCTGAATCGTTGATGGCGAGGCCGTTCATGTGGCCCAGTCTTTTGCTTTCTTTACTTCCCCTCAGATCAAGTTTTAGCTGTTTCCTGCATTCTTCGATCAGGTCGAAATACCAGACGAGATCTCCGTTTTGGTTTATTTCGAGCACGGCCGAGGTGGCCTGCTGTGCATCTCCGGGAGAAGAAAATGCAGACCCGGTAAGCTCGGCAGCTTCCTGTTTTGCAGATGCCGGAAGAAAGCCGCATACCAGGAAATGGTTGTTTTTAAGGGCGATCGCGTCATGATGAAATTTATATAACTCTGCACCCGGAATATGCATATTCCGGTTTCCATCCACACTGGTTTGAATGAGCTGGTGCACATCGGTGAGGTATTTTACATTTCCGTTTGCCATTAGCTCAAGATCCCTTATTCCATTGGCAAACGCAGCGGGCAGGAACCAGACCGTTTCACCGGCCGAATTGATGGCCGAACGGCTTCCGTCAATAAATACAATTCCTTTTTTTTCGGGAAGATCGAGACGAACCGCAGGTTTCATCAACCCCGTTGTAGCGGGCAGGTGCCGGAGCCGGAAATGCACCAAACCGGAAGTATACAAAACAACGCCTTTGTCACCCACATACTCATATTTCCAGCTGTAGGGCTTTCCAAAATAGAACAGATCGGTAAGGATAATATGGTTCAACACCTGTAAAGTATCTTTAATGATCTGATTGGAATCGTTAAAGATCGTGAACCGGTACTTTTTTGCATAAGAAAGATCGGGAATTTCGAAAAGAACCTGGCTGTAATTGAGCGAGTCCCCTTCACCAGGGCTTATCTGCGCATTGCTTAATTTAATATCAATAATAAAAAACCCTAAAACAACTAATAAGCGGACAATTTTTGCTTTTTTCATCCAAATTTTAAATACCTTGCAATTTATTAAATCATTACTATTTTATGAAGAAATTTTACAACCAATTAAGAACTATTAAGTATGTGTGCGTACTTATTATTCTCCCCCTTTTACTCGCGGGTGTTGCAAACGGCCAAACCATTACCATTGGAAGCGGAACAGCCTCTAACGGTTACACCGGCTATCCGGCCCCTTTTGGCAATTACTATAGCGGAGCACGTCACCAGTTCCTTTACAGGAAAGCAGAGATACAGGCTGCAGGTGGTGTTAATGGCATTATCAGCCAGTTCGGGTTCAACGTAACCGCAACAAACGGAAGTGGCGCGCTAACCGGCTACACGGTTAAAATGGGGCAAACAGCTACCAATACGCTGACCACCTTTCAAACAAATCTAACCACCGTGTTTTCGCCAACCAGCTACCTGCCGGTAACCGGCTGGAACCTTCACACCCTTTCAACACCTTTTCCGATCGATACCAGCTTAAACCTTGTTGTGGAAGTTTGCTTTTTTAACGGGGTAAATACTTACACCTATAATGCAAGTACCCAATGGACCACCGGCTTACCTGCCAATACAACAATATTTAACAGGGATGATGTTGCAGGAAGCGGCTGCCCAAGTACAGCTATTAACTCGGCTACCGGCAACACAAGCAGGCCTAACGGAAGGCTTGTGATCACGCAAGGATCGCCAATGGCTTATTCAACTGCGTTCCTTACCCAAAACAACACTTTTCCTATCCAGGTTGCAAAAACCAACCACGAGATCATGCGCATTGCTGTTGTAACCACGGGTGTTTCAAACGCGCTTTCGATCACTCAATTCGATCTTGCAACCAACGGTACCACCAATGCGGCTGATATTACAAGGGCAAGGATCTATTCAACAGGCAACAGCAAGGTGTTCGACACCACAACGCTTTTCGGTTCTATTACAAATCCGGGGTTCTCTCCTTATGTAATTACAGGTTCTAAAAGCCTTGGGGTTGATACCAGTTATTTCTGGTTAACGTACGACATAAACCCTTCGGCCAGCGTAGGCAATATTTTCGATGCCGAGGTTTCTTCCGTAACAGTTGCCAGCACGGTTCAGTTTTTAACATCAACGTCTGCAACAGGAAGCAGAACTATCCTGGCGCCACTTTCAGGTACGTACCAGGTAGGTACCGGCCAAACGTATGCAAGGCTCGAAAATGCAATAAGTGATGTGTACTACAGGGGTATATCGGGCGATGTTGAGCTTGTTTTAAACAACAACTCTGATACATTATACAATACATTGGAGATCCAGGAATTTACCAACCCTGCAAATAACAAGTTAACCATAAGACCGGCCACAAACGGCCTCATCACCGGTAATATTGCAGGTCCGCTCATCAGGATCACTGCAAGTAACGTTGTTATTGACGGCAGCAACAGCGCTTTCACTTCAACCAGGAACCTTACCATTACAAACACCAACATCACAGCGCCACAGGTGCTATCGGTAAACTCTTCGGGGACAAAAGTGATCAGCAATTGCTCTATCCTTAACACCAATCTCATAAACGGGGCAGCAGTAAGTTCGGCCCTGGTTCTCCAGGATATTGGCGGAACACTTGGAGGTTATTACCAGAATATCCTGATCAAAAACAACAGCATTCAGAAAGCATATATAGGTGCTTATATTTTTGGCGCTGGTGCAGCAACCATGAATATAAGGATTGACAGCAATGATGTGAATGCAACAGGCGTTAACCAAAACCGCCTGGTGGGTATTTATATGCAAGGTGTTATAGGTGGAAGAATTGTTAAAAACAATATCGGTAACTTTAATACAACCAATGCAGAAGTGAAAGCCGGGATCTGGCTGGCCACGGGAGCGCAGAATATAATTATAGAACGCAACAGGATAAGCAATGTAGGGGTAACCACAACAACAAGTGCGGGTCATGGTATCAGGATTTCAACCGGTCTTACCAATGCCGGCATTTCTGTTCGCAACAATATCATCGACAGCATTTATGGTGGCGGAACCACTACTTTTCACTCCATTTCAAACCCGGGCGGAATTACACTGTCAAGCACGCAAACCGGTATACAGATCGCTTACAACACGATTAAAATGGGAGGAAATACACTTGCTGCTTCTGCTGCAAATTCGGCAGGTATACGCATCCTTACCGGGTCAACGGCTGATGTGAGGAACAACTATGTTAATAATACCCTTGGATTATCTGGTGCAACGGGAACAGGCACATACGCAATTGCGATCGAAACATCAACCGCACAATTCTCTGCTATTAACACAAATAACTACTATGCAAATGCAAGCGGTTCAGGAGTGAAAGCCATAGGAAGAATAGCTGGTACAGATTACTTAACTTTAAGTGCCTGGAAAGGTGCAGTAACTGCAGATGCCGCATCCGTTTCTGAAAACACACCATTTGTTTCTGCTACAGATCTGCATATCCCTGCAAGCACTTCTTCCCAAATGGAAAGTGCTGCAACCGTTATTGCAGGTATTGATAGCGATTACGACCTGGATGCAAGGAGCACAACATCACCTGATATCGGATCGGACGAGTTTTCCGGAATTGCTGCAGATCTGACTCCACCTACAATTTCATATACGTTGCTTAGCAACAATTCTTCCACACTATCAAGAGCTGTTACCAATGTTACCATTACAGACGGCACAGGTGTTAATGTATCGTTCAGTACAGCACCAAGGATCTATTACAAAAAAACATCCCACGCCAATACATTCGGAGGAAACAGCGCGCTTGACAATGGATGGAAATACGTAGAAGCATCCAATACAAGCTCTCCGTTCTCATTTAACATTGATTATACGATCTTATTTACCGGGATAGTAGTAGCCACAGATACGATCCAGTATTTTGTGGTTGCGCAGGATTATGCAACTGCGATAAATACAGGGGCTAATCCTTCTGCGGGATTTGCAGGCACATCTGTAAGCGCAATAACTTCAGCTCCAACAACCCCTAATTTTTATATCATTACCCCTGCTCCTCTTGCAGGTCCTTACCAGGTAGGTAGCGGACAGGCATACGTTACACTGACAGCTGCCGTAAATGATCTGAACCTGAGAGGCATGAGCGCTGCGGTTACATTTAACCTGGCAGACGCCAGTTATTCAGCAGGCGAAACCTTCCCTATTGTTATTAAAAAGATTGATGGTGCATCAGCTACAAACACCGTTACGATCAAACCGGCAACAGGTGTTAACTCCGTTATTACAGGGTCAAGCGCATCTTCATTGATCAGGATGGAAGAGGCAAGCTATATCACCATTAATGGTTCAAACAATGCAACAACCAGCATGAATCTAACTGTAAAAAATACCAGTACATCGGGAAGCGTGATCCACATAGCCAGCCTTGGCGTAGGCAGGGGATCTACCAACGATGCGGTTCTGAACACCATTATAGCAGCCAACAGTGTGACTGCAGCTTCTGTTCATGGTATATTCATCGGTAGCAATACCATTGGAAGCACAGGTGCTGATAACAGCAACATTTCAATAACCAACGACTCTATTTATTTTGTGGGTAAAGGTATTTATGCTTTAGGCGCAACTGCCATAACCGGCCTTAACATCACCAACAATAAGATCGGAAACAGCATTATCAGTAATTCTGTTTACAGCTCGGGTATAGAAGTTGACAATGCAACAAGCCCTGTTATCACTAAAAACAACATCGTAAACATTAAATCTACAGTAACAGACCTTACTGGTCCTGTAGCGATCAGGTTATCAAACACCAGCAATGCTGCTGTTACCAAAAACAAGATTGCGGGTGTGGCTTATACCGGTACCACCGGGTATGGAGCAAAAGGTATTGACCTGGTTGCCGGCAATAGCAACGCAAGCATTACCAATAACTTCCTGGCTGATATTTCGGCCGATGGCGATGGTTCAGACATTGTTGCGTACGGTATCTTTGGTGTTGTATTACGCACCGGATCAGGCCATAGTGTAAGAAACAACTCGATCTGGATGTCAGGCAACCGCGCAGCAAATACGTATTTCGATGCTATTTCTGCCGGTATCTTTGTTGCCAGTCCCCTTTCTAATGTTGATGTGAGGAACAACATGATCCAGAACACGCAAACATCAAGCAATACTTCGTCAGGAAGCAATTATGGCGTATACAGCCTTGCTGCTTCTTCGGCTTTCAGCTTCCTTAATTACAACAATTACTTTGTGAGTTCGGCAACTGCCGCTGTAACAAAAGCAACCGGTTATATCGGAGGTGCTAATCAGTTAACCCTGGCAAACTGGAAATCGGCCACCGGGCTTGAAGCCAATTCTGCCAATGACTCTGCACAGTTCACTTCGTTAACCGATCTTCATTTAACCGGTACTTCAAGAGGAAATACCCGTTACATCGCTACTCCACTGGCAGCGATCCCTACAGATATTGATGATGAAAACCGCAACGCACTTTATCCATATATGGGTGCTGATGAAAACGTTACCTTTCCTTTACCTGTAGATCTTCTGCGTTTTACAGCAAGCAGGAAAAGCGTTGAAAGCACTTTATTAAACTGGGCAACTGCAAGCGAAACCAACAACTCGCATTTTATTATAGAGCGTTCTGCCGATTCCAAATCATTCTCGGGTATAGGTAGCTTAAAAGGCAAAGGCAATAGCAAAACTGTGATCAACTACACCTTTACAGATGAAACTGCTGCTGATTTTGCTAAATCTGCAAACGGGATCGTGTACTACAGGTTAACCCAGGTAGATGTAAATGGCAAAACTGCTTATTCTAAAATTGCTTCTGTATTATTCTCTAATGAAGTGTCTGGTGTTGTGGTTTATCCTAACCCGGTAACCGCTAACTTAACCGTTGCAAACACAGGCATCGAATCAGGACTGGTTCAGATCATTATTACCGATATCCAAGGACGTGAGCTGGTTAATAAATCAATCGAAATGTCAACTTCTGTTAATAAACAATTAGTGGACATGAGCGATTTTGAAGGAGGCATTTATTTTGTTAAAACCGTACTTAACGGTAAGGTTTCAAACTACAAAGTATTAAGAGCTAACTAATATTCGCCAGTATATTGAAAACCGCCCCGGCAAGCCGGGGCGGTTTTTTTATGCACCCGGATAAAGGTGTGCATTTTTTTCCTCATCAATCCTTCTATTCCTAGCAAAAACACACACCCGGCCTTAGGAACAATAGTTGTAACTGGTATCAGGCAAAACTTAATACTTATGAAACACCAACTATTTTTATCGCTTGTGGCCATTATTACCGTTAGTTCATGTAATGTGGCTTATCGTTCGTCAATGGTCAATACCCCCTTATTTACAGAAAAAGGCGATGTGGCCATTACAGCAGCATCAAACAATGTGCAGGCCGCCTACGCGGTAAGCGATCATGTGGGTATTATGGCCAATGGTTTCCTGGAGCAGAACACCGTAAATAGTAATGAAACAGGTAATGGAGGCCTTGGCTATATGGGTGAGGCCGGTGCAGGGTATTTTACCATGCTGGGAAATAACGAGAATCTTGTGTTTGAAACTTATGCAGGTGCAGGGTTCGGGCACCTTTATCTGAACAACAATTACCGCGATGCAAACAACGACATTCAAAAACGCACCCTGGATGCAAATGGCCTGAAGCTGTTTATCCAACCCGGCATCGGTTATAAGCTGCCTTATTTTGAAGTATCGGGTGCGCTGCGTTATTCAAATGTAAATTATAGTGGTGTGCGTACCTCTAACTGGCCGGCTGCCGACCTGGTAAGGTCAAACCTGGATGATGTGGGCAATACCTCTTTTGGCTTTTTAGAACCCGCTTTAACCATAAGAGGCGGATTTAAAAGTGTAAAGCTTCAGCTGCAATACATCAACTGCATTAAGCTGAACTCAGCCAATATTAACTATGATACGGATATTGTGAACCTTGGTATCATCATTCAGCTGCCTTCTAAATCGGAGTAATAAAAAAAAGACCCCATGAGATATGCTCATGGGGTCTTTTTTTAAATTATTAATAGCGGATGTTGTAAAATAGGGTTGACGCTTTCGTTCAAGAATTGAGGAAGTACCACAGATTAACCTAAAGAATTGTAAGACAATTTTCCTTCCATCCAATTAATGATCAGGTAACGCTTATCAGGACGCTGTATCTGTGAAATCTGTGGCGTTTCTTTTCTATACTGCTCTACAACATAACCATTAATAGCATTAAAACTTAGCTGTTACGCCCAACTGTAAAAACGCGATGCCATACCCCAGTTCTGCAAAGGCTCCAAGCTTCTCGTTAAAATGATAACGCATACCCAGGTGACCTCCGATCACTACGCCACCGGCAGTAGCTACCGGAGGAGTGTATGTAGCACCAGCAGGTTTTTCAACGCTTACAGAAGCAATATTGTAACCTAATAAAAGGCCGGCATACGGATCAAGCTTGTCTGAATCAAGAAAATCAAAATGCCATGATCCCCTTGCTCCTACTATAATATAGCTGTAAGTCCATTTATACCCTGCAAATTCATAATCGGCCCCGGAATAACCCAAATAAGCTCCCCCGCTAATATTTTCATGAAATCCATATTCGTAGCTAACGCCTATAGGCGGTATAGTAGTATTGAATCCTGTTGCAGTAAGTGTGCTGCCAATACCTAAGCCTACATTCAGCTGGCCTTTTCCTTGTTCATAAACTTGTGCATTGGTGTTACTCAGGCCCGAAACGGCAAGTGCTGCGATCATAGAGATCTTTAACAATAGTTTTTTCATACTTTATAGTGTTGTGTGTTTGAAGGGTCCAAACATATTGCAACACCATAACCTGCGCCATACGACAATTTTCGTATTTTCAGTCCTATCCTAATCTGCGGCTCATCACCTGTAATACCAGCTGGTATACCTGCATGGGCGATAATTTTCTCCAGCTCATGTTGTCCAGTTCACCTCCAAAGTTGAGGTAATAATCAATGTTGCTTTTCCTGAACTCCTCCAGCACATGCTCCTGGAAATTGAGCGCAACGATCCAGCCATCTTCCACGTCCTGGAACCATTCTTCGTAGTAGCAATCATCGCTCGTATGAAAATTCAATATGTTTTCCCCGATCAGGATAAATTTATTGATGCCCTGCTCCATAAAGATCTCGGCAACTTCGCGCTTCAGCCACATTACATCATTGTTAATGGCATCATTCCACTCTCCTATTAACTCCACGATCACAAAGCCTTCCTGGTAATCGGCATAAAGGATCTTTGCATAAAGGGTTGACGACCCGAACTCATCCCACTGCGGATGTATAAAGTAATTGTAGATCTTATTGCTGTATTCGAACTCACTATACTCGCGGTCAAAAAAAGGAGATTTCTCATCATGTTCGGACTGGTACAGATCCCTCCACCTGAAATATGGCTCAATATCCTGCATAGCTACAAATTTAAAGCGTTGAATGCGGATTTAAAGTACGCTTTGGCCTTAATCTTTAAAATTAATAACCAACACTTTGTAACTTAATGTAAAAATGTATTTTTGCCCACATTATAAAATTAAACACTAATTATAAAAAATGGCATATTTATTCACTTCAGAATCGGTTAGCGAAGGCCACCCGGACAAAGTAGCCGACCAGATTTCGGATGCATTAATTGATAATTTCCTGGCATTTGATCCTGACTCGAAGGTTGCCTGCGAAACGTTGGTAACTACAGGGCAGGTTGTATTGGCCGGTGAAGTAAAATCAAAAGCATATTTAGATGTTCAAACCATTGCACGTGATGTGATCAAAAAAATAGGTTACACCAAAAGCGAGTATATGTTTGAAGCAAACTCATGTGGTGTGTTCTCTGCTATTCACGAACAGTCGTCAGACATTAACCAGGGTGTTGACCGTAAGAAAAAGCAGGACCAGGGAGCAGGCGACCAGGGAATGATGTTTGGTTACGCTACTGACGAAACCGAAGACTATATGCCATTGGCTTTAGACCTGGCTCATAAAGTGCTGATCGAGCTTGCTGCATTGCGCAGGGAGAACAAAGCGATCAAATACCTTCGCCCGGATGCAAAAAGCCAGGTAACCCTTGAGTATGATGACAACAATGTGCCTGTTCGCATCGATTCAATTGTGGTTTCAACCCAGCATGATGATTTTGATGCAGAAAGCAAAATGCTTGCTAAGATCAAGGAAGACATTGTTAAGATCCTGATCCCGCGTGTAAAATCGAAATACAAAAAATACGCTAAGTTGTTTAACAACGATATCAAGTACCACATTAACCCTACCGGTAAATTTGTGATTGGCGGACCGCATGGCGATACCGGCTTAACAGGCCGTAAGATCATTGTTGATACTTATGGTGGCAAGGGCGCACATGGTGGCGGGGCTTTCTCCGGAAAAGACCCGAGCAAGGTAGACAGAAGCGCTGCATACGCTACGCGCCATATCGCTAAGAACCTTGTTGCTGCCGGCCTATGCTCGGAAGTATTGGTACAGGTGAGCTACGCAATTGGTGTTAAAGACCCTATGGGCATTTACATCAATACCTATGGTACATCAAGGGTTAAAATGACAGATGGTGAGATCGCCCAAAAAATTGAGAAGATCTTCGACATGACCCCTTATGGCATAGAAAGCCGTTTAAAGCTGCGTAACCCTATTTACAGCGAAACTGCAGCATACGGACACATGGGACGTAAAAACGAAGAAGTAACCAAAACGTTTATGGGACCTGACGGCAAAAAATTCACCCGTAAAGTTGAATTATTTACCTGGGAAAAATTAGACTATGTAACTAAGGTAAAAACAGCTTTTAAACTGAAATAAAAGCCATCGTTAACCATAAAATAAAAAAGCCATCCGCAAATACGGATGGCTTTTTTATTGGACCTTATGCAGGGAAATTATCCCATAAAAAAACCCGGATTTACCGGGTTAAGTTTGTTATAGCTGGTATGCTTAAGCTTGCGGCTCTGCCTCTTCTCCGCCTTCTTCTTCCGGCTCTATGCCCAGCATCAGGTTCTTAATGTCCTGCAGCTCTTCTTTATTGTATTTATTGTTGTAATCGCTGAGCAGATCGATAAGATACTCGAGGTTTGCCTTTCCATTCTCTTCTTCCAGGTAAAGAAAAGTATAATCATCGTTCTCTTCGATATTGTCATAAGCCAGGCGGATCATTTTAACATAACCCGGTTCGTTTAAATTGGCTTTAAACCATTCGCGCAGATCTTTTAACTGGCTCACTACCTTAGCGCTGACACCCTCAGTTGCAATTGTCTTTTTTATGGCATCAATCTGTTGCTTCATCTTGTAAATAATGTTGTTATAGGGTGCGAAACTACATTTTTTGAACGGTTTAAAAAAATTACTTGGCAGAAGTTTAAATTACCGCCATGAAAGTACTTTCCACAGTTCTGTTGCTTACGATCTCGAACCTGTTCATGACGTTTGCCTGGTACGGGCATTTGCAGTTTCAGAAAATAAGCTGGCTTAAAGCCACCGGCCTCATCGGCATTATTTTAATCAGCTGGGGAATAGCGTTGTTCGAATACGTGTTCCAGGTGCCGGCCAACCGCATAGGACATATCGAACATGGCGGCCCTTTCAGCATGTTCGAGCTCAAAACCATACAGGAAGCCATTTCGATAACGGTTTTTGTGCTGGTTAATATCTATATTTTTAAAGAGGGGAACCTGCAATGGAACCACATTTTAGGTTTTGCACTCATCGTGCTGGCCGTGTTCGTGATCTTTAAGAAGTGGTGATCAGTTCTTCTTCCAGCGTTCGGCTATTTTATACGTGTATTCAACAAAGTTCACCAGGCCTTTTTCATATGCTGTATTTCCAAGCAGGTTGCCATTTTCATCCAGCACGTCTTTGGTGTAATGCGATTCGAACAGCTTGGGCGAAACAATGGACTCCAGGTCCATAAAGCTGATTATTTTATGTAAGATGCCTGTTAGGTGTAATGCAGGGGCTTTGCCACCTTTTCCGGTAGAAACACCAACCAATGCAAACACCTTATTATCAAACAAAGGCATAAAAACCCTTTCACCGAAGCGGTGCAGCCAGTTTAAGATCTCGGGAGTGGTGCTCCAGTTGTATTCAGGAGTAATGATATAGATAATATCGGCCGCGATCATGGCATTGCAAAGCTGCTGCTGGAAAGGGGTGAGCGCCTCTGCATTAACATCGCCATGAACGATTAAGGGAATATCGTATTGCTGAAAATCAATAATGGTTGCCGGATGCGCATGGTGCAATTGCTTAAGGGCTTTTGCAACACGGATGGTATTATTATTTGCCCTTGCAGAACCTGAAATGATGCAAATATTCATTGGCTATTGGCACGCAATTTTATTGACCCGGTTTTCGTGGCGGCCACCTTCAAAAGGTGTTTCAATAAATTTAAGCGTGATTGCTTTTGCCATTTCAAAGCCGATAAAACGCGAAGGCAGGCAAAGCACATTTGCATTATTATGCTGGCGGGCCAAAGCCCCGAGCTCTTCTGTCCAGCAAAGTGCTGCACGTATTCCCTGGTGCTTGTTGGCTGTAATGGCCACCCCGTTCCCGCTTCCGCAGATCAGTATACCAAGTTCGTGCTCTCCGTCTTCAATAGCCGTAGCCAGAGGGTGGGCAAAGTCCGGGTAATCAACCGAGGCATCGCTAAACGGGCCAAAATCTTTTACATCATGACCTGCTGCTGTCAACAGGCTGATCAGCTCTTTTTTATATTCAAACCCGGCATGATCGCCACCAATTGCTATTTTCATGATCATTAAGAAAGGGAGTTCCGGTAATTGGAACTCCCTTTTAAGTTGAATTTTTAGTTTTTAGTAAATGAAGCGTTTATCGTACTTGTTACCCCTGCATCAGTATCGATGCTTTTTATAGTCAGGGTAGTTTCATTCAATGTCACTATATCAAAAATAATAGGATCATTACCATCTGTTACTTTAAGCTTCGTATTGTTATTCATTAATTCCCATGTACCTCCTGGTTTCGAATCCGGATCAGACGGATCGCATTTTGTAGCACCGGCTTTCTCGGTCATCGTTTTATCGTCATTAAACCTCGTCAGGTCGTCTTTTTCACAAGCTTCTTTTTCTGCAAAAAGATCTGTAGTACCATCGTCAGATCCGGAACCGCTAATTACATACGTGTTAGCGGTCATTCTCCAGTCTTTACCGGTTAAGGCCGCAGAACCCGTTTGTCCCGGAGTTGCAGGTGTTGCATCATCCTTGTCGTCTTTACAAGCGCTAAATGCAAGCGTAACGGCAAAAGCCGCGATCAATAGTTTTTTCATTTTAAATAGGTTATTTTTACGAAGCGAATGTAAGAAATTACTTCAACACTTTCGCTTTTGAGCGCGCTACGTTGCGGGCCACCAGGATGCTCACTTCATAAAGTGTGTATAAAGGCACGAACATCATTACC
>JAZKGM010000232.1:0-2604 GCA_040385895.1 Bacteroidota bacterium | reverse complement strand
ACCGTAGCCTTTTACCGCGATACGCTTAAGCTTGATGTAAAAGAAATTGCCATCAGCAACAACCCCACTATTTCGCGCTCGCACAAAGTTAAGTTTGGTAACAACACCTTATGGCTTGATTGCATCGACAATTATACCCGGACCGAAACCTGGCTCGAGATCAATACAGCTGATGTGGAAGAAGCTACTGCATACCTGCAGCAGAATGGTACGGAAACCTGCGATGAGATCGAAAAAATTCCGGCAGGCACACATTGGATCACCGATCCGGCAGGCAATGTGTTTATTTTAAAGCAACCTGATTAAGTTCTTCAATAGAAGGCCTGGTGTAATACCCGGTGCCGTTATATTCGCGCTTGCGCGGGTGAGCCTTACATGCTTCACTGCATGCGCCCAACATCTCGTCAGAGCAGGTGTCGCACATATTGAACTGCTCATTACATTCCACATTCGCGCAGTTTAAATTGCGCATGGTTGGTTTGCCACAGCTTTTGCAATCGGCAATTGCAGTGGGATTAACGGTGTTTACAGGTACGCTCACGCGTCCGTCAAACACATATAACGAACCGTCAAAATCCTTCCCTCCTGTTTCCTTCGCATACCCGATAATGCCATTGTGCAATTGGTACACATCCTTAAACCCCTGCTTGATTAAATAAGCCGAAGCTTTTTCGCACTTAATGCCACCGGTACAAACCGTCACTACCTTTTTATCCTTATACCTTTCCAGCTCTCCGATCTTACCCGGGAACTCACGGAAATTTTCCATGTCGAGCGTTACCGAATTTTTGAACTTCCCGAGACGTGTTTCATAGTTGCTGCGCACATCAATGATCACCACATCATCCTGGTCTTTAAATTGTTCAAACTCTTCGCCCCTGAGATGTTTACCGGTTTCTTTGGTCGGATCAATTTCTTTAGGATCGCGCAACCCCGAATGAACGATCTCTGTTTTATACCGCACATGGATGCGGTTGAACGCATGGTCATCATGCGCATCAATTTTAAATTCAATGCCTTTAAATAAAGGATCGGCCAGCAAATGGTCCATGTAAAGCTTACAGGTTTCAACCGTTCCGCTAATGGTTCCGTTAATGCCTTCGGTGGCAATATAAATGCGGCCACGCAGGCCAATCGACTTGCAGAATTTTAAATGCTGCGGTGCGAGCTCTTCGGCATTCGCAATATGCGTATAATGGTAATAGGCAATTACCTGGTAGTTGTTGTTCTTGTGCTCCATATGCAAGATGGGTTAAAACAGGATAAATAATTGCGCAAATATAGGATTTTGAAATGAAAGGGATAATGCTAAAATTTGTGCAAAACCACCCCACACATGAAATTTTCCATTTCATTACCCCTTGTACTTGCCCTATTGCCGGGCCTGTTATTTCAAAGCTGCAAAAAAACACCGATCTATCTTTTGGGCGGCCCTGAACTTCCCGAAGAAATGCCTGCAGTAACCACGGAAGGAAAAAACACTTTTGGTTGTTATGTAGACGGTGAGCTTTGGCTGCCCAGAAAAAAAACATTTCTTTATGGCGGGGCTGTGGAGTCTTCCTATAACCAGGATTCCGGGTACCTGGATTTGAAATTATTCAGAGATGTATCCGAAAAACCTTCCAGTTACATGGAATTCTCTGCCGGGGTTGCGAATGAGATCAGGGATACCGGAATATACAGGTTATATCTTCGCAAGGAGAACACCTGGGGATATCGTAAAGGAAGTGCAACATTTTACCGGGACGAAACAAGCTATTATGATTCCAATTTTTATTACACAGATACCTTACGCCCCGTTGTGATACACATCATTAAATTAGACCGGGTTAAAAGGATCATAGCAGGCACATTTGAATTTTCACCTTACAATAAATACCTGCAAAAAGAAGTGAGAATTACCGGGGGAAGGTTCGACTTTATTTATTAAGCTCCCAAAATACAGATCAATAAAAAAGGGTAAGCCTCCATATCGCACCGCTACAACCACTTACCCTTGCTACATTCCTGTCCTGGGGGATTCAGCGGGAGCTGGTCGTATAAGACTTACCCGGGCGCAAAAGTACATTTTTTTCAATCCCGTACAAATGTAGTTTGAAATTTAAGTTTGAATGATAGTTTTGCGGGTGTAACACCATCCTTCACAGCTGATAAACAATAGTTCGTGTTGGTGAGCGATCAAACACTAAAGTCAACTCAATGCAAAACCTGGTAACAGAACTCAATTCCCGCTTAGAAAAAATATACGATGGCGGAGGCAAAAAAGCGGCTGCCAAACAAAAAGAAAAAGGCAAAATGCTGGCCCGCGAACGCGTGGATTACTTGCTTGACAAAGACAAACCACGCATTGAAATTGGTGCCATTGCCGGTTACGAAATGTATGAAGAGCATGGCGGTTGCCCGGGCGGAGGCGTTGTGGTTGAAATGGGTTATGTAAGCGGCAGGCAATGCATTGTGGTGGCCAACGATGCCACCGTTAAAGCAGGCGCCTGGTTCCCCATTACCGGTAAAAAGAATTTGCGTGCGCAGGAAATATCGATCGAGAACAAACTGCCTATTATCTACCTGGTTGACAGTGCAGGTGTGTACCTTCCTATGCAGGAT
>JAZKGM010000231.1:29908-31841 GCA_040385895.1 Bacteroidota bacterium | reverse complement strand
TACCAGGCGTTGATCCAAACATGTTGCAAGGTTCGGCTAACCAGGCTGCCGGTGGTATTTTTGGGTTGATCAATATGTTTGCAGGTGGTGCCTTTGCAAGGGGATCTATCTTTGCACTGGGTATTATGCCTTATATTTCTGCATCGATCGTGGTTCAGCTGTTAACAATGGCTGTTCCTACTTTTCAAAAAATGCAGAAAGAAGGAGAAGATGGAAGAAGAAAGATCAACCAGATTACCCGTTATTTAACAATAGCCATTACTGTTGTTCAGTCAATCGGATTCCTTGTTAACCTGAAATCAGAAAATCCGGGTGCTATTATTTCATCAATGGAAGGTAGCGGTGTTTCAGATTTTATGTTCATGCTCACCTCGGTTATCGTTTTAACAGCAAGCACCATGTTTGTGTTATGGTTGGGCGAGCGTATCACTGATAAAGGCATTGGTAATGGTGTTTCACTGATCATCATGATCGGTATCATAGCCCGCCTGCCATTTGCAATTAAAGACGAGTTTGTTTTCAAATTTGCCGAAGCAGGTGGAGGAATGGTTATCTTCTTGGTGGAACTTGCCGCATTGTTCGCTATCATTATGGGTGTGATCATGCTGGTGCAGGGAACGCGCAAGATACCCGTTCAATACGCAAAACGCATTGTAGGTAACCGCCAGCTTGGAGGAGTTCGTCAATACTTACCGTTAAAAGTAAATACTGCAGGTGTAATGCCGATCATTTTCGCCCAGGCGTTAATGTTCATTCCATCAACTATTGTTCAGTTCTTTCCCGATTACCAGGGCTCTATCATGACTTTTATTGACCCGACATCATGGGGATATAACCTGACATTTGCATTATTGATCATCCTGTTCACCTATTTCTATACCGCTATATCAGTAAACTCAAACCAGATTGCTGACGAGCTTAAAAGGAACGGTGGATTTGTACCGGGTGTAAAACCTGGACAGGCTACGGCAAGTTTTATCGACAACATCATGTCGCGTATCACATTGCCGGGTGCTATTTTCTTAGCATTTGTGGCCATCCTTCCATCTCTTGCAGGGGTATTAAACATTAACAGCCAGTTTGCCCAGTTCTATGGGGGAACATCGTTGTTGATCCTTGTAGGTGTTGTTTTAGATACCTTACAACAGATAGAAAGCCATTTGCTGATGAGGCATTATGATGGACTGATGCAATCGGGCAGGGTAAAAGGACGTGGAGCTACGGCAGTAGGGGCAGCATAAAAATAAATTGGCAATTTTAAAATAAACTGCTACTTTTGCAGCCCTTATAAAAGCAAGTATGTCAAAACAGTCACTGATAAAACAGGACGGAGTAATAACAGAAGCATTGAGTAACGCAATGTTTAGAGTACGCCTCGAAAATGGTCATGAGATCATTGCCCACATTTCGGGAAAAATGAGGATGCACTATATAAAAATATTACCCGGAGATAAGATATCGGTGGAAATGTCGCCATATGATTTATCAAAAGGTAGAATTATTTACAGATACAAGTAAACAAAATGAAAGTTAGAACATCTGTTAAAAAACGCAGCGAGGATTGCGTTTTAGTAAAACGTAAAGGAAGGATTTACGTAATTAACAAAAAGAATCCAAAGTTTAAACAACGTCAGGGATAATTAAGAACTATGGCTCGTATATCAGGTATAGATTTGCCTAAAAGCAAACGTGGTGAGATTGGACTTACCTACATTTATGGAATCGGAAGATCAACCGCTCAGCATATTTTGACTGAGTCTGGCATTGACCTTAACAAAAAGGTTAACGATTGGAATGATGACGAATTGAACAAAATTCGTAAGTTCATTACCGAAGAGTTAACCGTTGAAGGTGAATTGCGCTCAGAAAAACAATTGAACATCAAACGTTTGATGGACATTGGTTGCTACCGCGGTTTACGTCATCGTAAAGG
>JAZKGM010000231.1:15698-29898 GCA_040385895.1 Bacteroidota bacterium | reverse complement strand
TCGGGTGCTACAGAGGTGTACGTCACAGATCCGGATTGCCTTTAAGAGGTCAGCGTACACGTACAAATGCACGTACCCGTAAAGGTAAACGCAAAACGGTTGCAGGTAAGAAAAAAGTAACCAAATAAGGGTAAGTAATAACACAGAAATGGCTACAAATAATAAAAAAGTAAGCAAAAAAAGGGTAGTGGCTATCGACTCAAACGGTCAGGCGCACATACAGGCTACCTTTA
Source organism: Bacteroidota bacterium (assembly GCA_040385895.1). Classification (GTDB taxonomy): domain Bacteria; phylum Bacteroidota; class Bacteroidia; order UKL13-3; family UKL13-3; genus UBA6183. Next base: position 29,665 of record JAZKGM010000231.1, on the reverse strand, counting down.
ATAATATTATTATTTCTCTTACCAATTCAACAGGTCAGGTAGTATCTTGGGCTTCTGCAGGTAAAATGGGTTTCCGTGGTTCTAAAAAGAACACGCCATATGCCGCGCAAATGGCTGCACAGGATTGTGCTAAAGTGGCTGTTGATGCAGGTATGAAAAAAATTGAAGTATTCGTAAAAGGACCGGGTTCAGGACGTGAGTCAGCTATCCGTACTTTACAAGCTGCCGGTTTGGACGTTGTTTCGATCAGAGACATCACCCCAATGCCGCACAACGGATGTCGCCCTCCTAAAAAGAGAAGAGTATAATTTTATTGCTACGATTAAGAATTAAGAAAAATGGCTAGATATATAGGACCAAAAACCAAGATTGCCCGCAGATTTAAAGAGGCAATTTACGGACCGGACAAAAATTTCGATAAAAGAAATACACCTCCCGGCCAACACGGTCAGTCTCGTAAAAGAGCAAAACTAACTGAGTATGCGGTTCAGTTATACGAAAAACAAAAAGCAAAATATACCTACGGTGTTTTAGAGCGTCAGTTCTACAAAACATTTGAAACGGCTGCACGCAAAAAAGGTATTACCGGTGAAAACTTATTGAGGTTCCTGGAAGCCCGTCTGGATAACACGGTTTATCGTTTAGGCATTGCCCAAACACGCGCCCAGGCCCGCCAGTTAGTTAGTCATTGCCATATTGTGGTTAACGGTAAGGTGGTTAATATCCCATCGTTTACCCTGCGCCCGGGTGATGAAATAGAAGTGAGAGAGAAATCTAAATCACTTGAAGTGATCGCAGATTCAGTTGCACACAGCAATGCGAAAAGATTTAACTGGATAAGCTGGGATGACAAAGCAATGAAAGGAACTTTCCTTGCAATGCCTGAAAGAGACCAGATCCCTGAGAATATCAAGGAACAGTTGATCGTTGAATTATACTCTAAATAATAATTAATAATAAAAAATGGCCATTCTTGCTTTTCAAAAACCGGATAAGGTTATCATGCATAAAGAGACTGACTTTTTTGGTCAGTTTGAGTTCCGTCCGTTAGAAAAAGGTTATGGTGTTACTATTGGTAACGCATTAAGAAGAATATTGCTTTCTTCTCTTGAAGGTTTCGCCATCACATCTGTTAAGATCACAGGTGCAGATCACGAATTCTCTACCATAAAAGGTGTGATAGAAGACGTGGTTGAGATTGTTTTAAACTTAAAACAAGTTCGTTTTAAACGTATTATTGATGGAGTTGATAATGAGAAGATCTTTATCAATGTGAAAAGCCAGACTCAGTTTACTGCCGGTGAAATTGCGAAACACACCAACACATTCAAGGTATTGAACCCTGAGTTGGTGATCTGCAACATGGAGCCTTCGGTTAACCTTGAGCTTGAAATTACAGTTGAAAAAGGAAGAGGTTATGTTCCTGCAGAGGAAAACAAACCTAAAGATGCGCCAATAGGTTTAATCCCTATTGATGCCATTTATACTCCGATAAAAAATGTAAAATACAGCGTTGAAGATTTTCGTGTAGAGCAAAAAACCGATTATGAAAAATTATTGGTTGAGATCGCTACCGATGGATCTATTCACCCGGAAGATGCTTTGAAAGAAGCAGCAAAGATCCTGATCCAGCATTTTATGTTATTCTCTGACGAATTGATCACCATGGACACCCAGGTGAAAGAAGCCCCTCAGGAAGTAGACGAAAATGTATTACATATCCGTAAAATATTGAAAACCCCGCTAAGCGACCTTGATCTTTCTGTACGTGCGTATAACTGCTTAAAAGCAGCCGATATCAAAACGTTGGGCGACTTGGTGAGCTATGATATTGCTGATTTATTGAAATTCCGCAATTTCGGTAAAAAATCGCTTTCTGAGCTGGAAGAGCTGGCAAGAGAAAAAGGGTTGGTTTTTGGAATGGACGTAGCTAAATATTTAGGTAACGAAGACTAATAAGTTAATAGACCATAGACCATAGTTTATAGAAGCCGATGGTGTATGACAAATTATAAAAGAGATGAGACACGGTAAAACATTTAATCACTTAGGTAGAACATCATCACACAGAAAATCGATGCTATCTAACATGGCTGGTTCGCTAATAGTTCACAAACGTATTACTACTACTTTGGCTAAAGCTAAAGAATTAAGAAAATATGTTGAGCCTTTGATCAGCAAATCGAAAGAAGACAATACACACTCGCGCAGGGTTGTTTTCAGCTACCTGAAAAGCAAGGAAGTTGTAAAAGAACTGTTCGGGCCTGTGGCGCAAAAAGTTGGCGACAGACCAGGCGGGTACACCAGGATCTTAAAGCTGGCTAACCGTAAAGGCGACAACGCAGAAGTGAGTATCATTGAACTTGTTGATTTTAACGAAGCAATGCTTGCTGAAAAAGAAACAAAATCTGCTGCTAAAAAATCTACCCGCAGGGGTCGTAAACCGGCTGCTAAAAAAGAAGAAGGTACAGAAACTGAAGCACCGGCTGCAACAGAAGAGAACTAAGATAATTAAATCCATTGATAAGCGGCTGCATCGAAAGATAGCAGCCGTTTTTATTTAATTTTGACCCATGATCATTCACGAAAACACGTTGCTCTCGGAAGATTTGTTTGAAAAGCAGTTTATATGCGATTTAAGCAAGTGCAAAGGTGCATGCTGTGTAGAAGGTGACTTTGGTGCCCCGGTGACGGAAGAGGAAATTAAAACGCTAAATGAGATCATTCCTGCCATATCACCATACCTTACAGCTGAAGGACTGGAAGTAATTAAAACAAAAGGGGTAAGTGAGCAGGACAGCGATGGTGACCTGGTTACTACCTGCCTGCCTACGGGTGAATGCAGTTTTGCTGTTTATGAAAGCGGGATCCTGGGTTGCGGGATAGAAAAAGCATGGAAGAACGGTGCAACCGGTTTTCAGAAGCCGGTTTCCTGCCACCTGTATCCCATCAGGGTTAAGCAGGTGGCTGAATATGATGCACTGAACTATCACAGGTGGGATGTATGCAAACCTGCCTGCAAATTAGGCGAGGAACATAAACTACCTGTATATAAGTTTTTGAAAAGTGCTTTGGTGCGTATGTATGGCCAGCCCTGGTACGATGAATTGGATGAAATTGCAGAAGCGCTTAAATAGGATTTACTTCCTGCGCGTTAACCCAGTTCCTTTTGTAAGGCAAACATTTCATCACGCAGCCTGGCCGCTTCCATAAAGTCCATTTCCTTGGCTGCTTTAAGCATTCGTTTCTGGGTCTCATCCAGTGCTTTCTTGATCTGGTCTTTGCTCATGTATTGCACCACCGGGTCTGCTGCCAGACTGATCTCTTCCGGCTCCACATAAAAATGCTGTTCGCTCGATCCTCCTTTTGCATCAGCAACCCCTGTTTGTTTCATGATCTCGTCCTTGCTTTTGCGAATGGTTTGCGGGGTTATTCCATGCTCCAGGTTGTATGCGATCTGGATATCGCGCCTGCGATTGGTTTCATCAATGGTACGCTGCATGCTATCTGTAACCCGGTCTGCATACATAATTACATGGCCGTTTACATTACGTGCTGCACGGCCAATGGTTTGGGTCAGTGATTTATCATTCCGTAAAAAGCCCTCTTTATCGGCATCCATAATGGCCACTAAGCTTACCTCTGGCAGATCAAGTCCTTCTCTTAAAAGGTTCACACCGATCAGTACATCAAAAACGCCCAGGCGCAGGTCACGCAAAATTTCAACACGGTCTAATGTTTTCACTTCACTATGGATGTAGCGGCATTTTATATTGAGCTTGGCCATATACTTGGCCAGCTCTTCGGCCATGCGCTTGGTCAATGTGGTAACCAATATGCGGTCACCCATTTTTATGCGCTCGTCAACTGCATCCAGTAAGTCATCCACCTGGTTCACACAAGGTCTTATTTCAATGGTTGGATCCAGCAGTCCTGTAGGGCGGATGATCTGTTCCACCACAATGCCTTCGCTCATTCTTATTTCATACTCTGCCGGTGTTGCGCTCACATAAACGATCTGGTTCACCATGCCTTCAAACTCATTAAAGGTAAGCGGTCGGTTATCCATGGCAGAGGGAAGACGGAATCCATATTCAACAAGGTTCTCTTTACGGGCCCTGTCGCCTCCGTACATCGCCCTTACCTGGGGCATGGTCACATGGCTTTCGTCTATTACTGTTAAAAAGTCTTTCGGGAAATAATCAAGTAAACAGAATGGCCGGTCGCCAGGCTTACGCTGGTCCATATACCGGCTGTAATTTTCAATGCCATTGCAGTAGCCCAGCTCACGCATCATTTCCATATCAAAGTTGGTGCGTTCTTCAATGCGTTTTGCTTCTAAAAATTTCCCGGTGTCTTTAAAATAATCGATCTGTTTAACCAGGTCGTCCTGTATCTCATGAATAGCACGGTTTAGCTGGTCTTTGGGCGTTACATAATTGTTGGCAGGGAATATTGCTATATCACTAAGCCGTTCCATTTGTTTACCACTCACCGGGTCGATCATGGTAATTTCTTCTATTTCGTTACCGAAAAAGGTAATTCGGAAAGCAAAGTCGGCATAAGCCGGGTAAACATCCAATACATCGCCTTTCACCCGGAAGTTTCCCCGCTTGAAATCTGCTGTTGTCCTCGAATAAAGCGAATCAACCAAAGCGTATAGCACAGCAGTGCGTGCGATCTTTTGCCCGCGTTGCAGGCGGATAATGCTGTTTTCATAATCCTGCGGGTTTCCAACACCATAAATACAACTTACGGATGCCACAACGATCACATCCCTTCTTCCCGATAAAAGGGAAGAGGTTGTTTTGAGCCGCATTTTTTCGATCTCATCGTTGATCTGGAGGTCCTTTTCAATATAGGTATTGCTATGTGGAATAAACGCCTCGGGCTGGTAATAATCATAATAGGAAACATAATACTCAACTGCATTATGCGGGAAGAATTGCTTAAACTCTCCGTAAAGTTGCGCAACAAGTGTTTTATTATGGCTGATGATCAGGGTAGGCTTTTGCACTTCCTGGATCATGTTTGCCATGGTAAATGTTTTTCCTGAACCGGTAACGCCTAATAAGGTTTGATGTTTATCGCCACGGTTGGATCCTTCTACCAGGTTGCGGATCGCATCGGGCTGGTCGCCCATTGGCGTATATTCAGAGGTGATTTCAAATGCCATAATTTCTCATTCAAACATAACAAAATGAAGCAGGATTTTACACAACAAAAAGCCCCGGCTCGTGAGAGCCGGGGTCTTTTAGTCCTTATTAACCCTAACCTGTATGAAAAGGCTTATTGTTTAAACTCCACTTGCAATTCAACCCTTCTGTTCCTGAACCTTCCTGCTGGAGTATCGTTTGTGTCAACCGGTTTGGTTTCGCCAAATCCAAAAGTTGTTACTCTTGTCGGGTCAACACCTTTAGTAATCAAATAGCGTGCCACTGACTCAGCTCTGTCTTTAGATAATGTCATGTTTGACTGGTCATCACCTACGTTATCTGTATGGCCTGCTATGCTTAAGTTATAAGTTGGATTTTCTTTCATCACTTTAACAACTGCATCCAATATTCCGTTCGATTGTTTTTTGATCGTTGATTTACCGGTTTCGAACTGGATACCTTGTAAAGCTTTCTGGAACAATTGAGTGATCTCTTTTTTAATGGCAGGGCAACCTGCGTTTTCTTTCACACCTGCAATGGTAGGGCAACGATCTATTCCATCATGTACACCATCATTATCAGTATCAGGGCAACCTTTTGTTGAAGCAGGACCTTTTGCGTTTACACATTGGTCTTCGCTATCCTGTATTCCGTCACCATCAGTATCAGGACAACCCTGGAATGCTTTCACACCCGCAACCTGAGGACATTTGTCTTCTTCATCACGTATACCATCATTGTCACTATCCGGGCAACCTTCAAAGGCCAATACACCTTTTACGTTAGGACATTTATCCTTACTATCGATAATACCGTCACCATCTGTATCAGGACAACCATTTAAGGCAACCAGGCCTGCATCGTTAGGGCATTGATCTTCTGCATCAGCTACACCATCTTTATCCGCATCCGGGCAACCGCCTACGTTTGCTAATCCTGCCTGATTAGGGCATTTATCCAGATAATCTGCTACACCATCACCATCACCATCTACAGGACAGCCGGTTTTATCAACTTTTACATTTGCCGGAGTTCCCGGGCATTTGTCAAGTTTATCAGAAACACCATCGCCATCACTGTCTTTCGATTTTCCTAAGTTAAAGTTTAAACCAACAGCATGAACGAGGTATGCATCGTTTAATTCGCCTGATTTATAACCATCATATTGGTCATTCATCAGGTAATTATAAGTGGCCTGGTAAAACAATGCGAAATTATCGGTAAGCATAAAGTTAATACCTGCACCAGCCGTTGCAAGGCCGCTGTACCCGCTTGGAACAGCTCCTTTGCTGATCAGCGGTTTGTAACGGTCCAGTCCTGCACCAAGCAGGATATAAGGCCTGATGCGGCTATCCTCTTCAATAAGGTCACCGTTTGCCAGTTTGTATTTTGCTACTACATTAAAATTAAGCACTTCGTTTTTAAACTGAACGGGTGCTTTATCTCCTTTATAATAGCTGAATGCACCAAAATTACCAGCTAAGCTGATATCAAATGAACGGTTCAGGTAGCGTGATATGCTTAATCCTCCAAAATGATTATTTTCCAGCGCTTCAGTATTAAAGTCTAATAATCCGTTGCCAAGATCCCCTGCATATTGGGTTGTACCATAAGATAAGCCGATATTCCAACGGTTATCTTTGTTTTGCGCGAAGGCTGCTAGGGTACTTATAGCTAAACCTGCGGTTAGTAAATGACGTTTCATAACTTTTTTCATTTTTAATTATTGCTACCTATTTACAAAAGTTAAACCACCGCCAATTTCCCCGATTATTAAAAACAAAAAAAGCCGATGCGCATTGCACCGGCTTTTAATAGCATATCATATTATTTTAGAAGTTCAAAACATGCTTTTCAGCATGGTAAGATGACCTGACCAAAGCCCCTGATTCCACATACTTAAAGCCTATCCGCATCCCTTCTTCTTTATAAAATTCAAATTCTTCGGGGGTTACAAAACGTTCCACGTTCAGGTGCATTTTAGTTGGCTGAAGGTATTGCCCAAGTGTGATCACATCGCAACCATGGTCAACCAGGTCTTTCATGGTCTCTAATACCTCTTCCTGTGTTTCGCCAAGACCCAGCATAACGCCTGATTTAGTGGTTCTTCCGCGTTCTTTTGTTTTTTGGATCTGCTCCAGGCTCCGTTCATATTTTGCCTGGGGACGCACCTTTCTGTACAATCTTTTCACAGTTTCCATATTATGCGAAACCACTTCCGGCTTTTCGTCAATAACTGTGTAAAGTAATTCCCATTTTGATAGAAAGTCGGGAATTAAAGTCTCGATCGTAGTGGCCGGGTTTAATTCTTTAACCAACCTGATGGTATCTGCCCACACTTTTGAACCTTTATCTTTTAACTCATCGCGATTCACTGAAGTAAGCACCGCATGTTTTACCCCCATTATCTTTATGGCTTCTGCCACACGCATGGGTTCCGTTAAATCGTAGTCCTGGGCGCGTCCGGTTGCCACGGCACAAAAGGAACAGCTGCGTGTACAAACATTCCCCAGTATCATAAAGGTGGCGGTTCCTGCTCCCCAGCACTCTCCCATATTGGGACAATTTCCGCTTTCGCAGATCGTGTGGAGCTTATACTCATCAACTATTTTACGTACGTTCCTGTAATTTTCTCCGGTAGGTAATTTAACTTTTAACCAGGAAGGTTTTTTAACACGCTCTTCTGTAAGCGTTGGCAATTCAATCATATTACTTATTGTATCCTAAAGTAAATCCTAAAAATAAAGTAAAGAAAACATTTTTGTTCTTGGCGAACTGATCAGACATAAGGGGCAACTCCCGGGGGAAAACATCAACAACAAACCCTGCTTCCAGGCTGTAATAATCTTCGGGGTATTGTCCCCATTCAACAGATAAGCTGTTTTTAAAATGGCCGCCTGCCCGCACGGATAGTTCATCGAAACCACGGGTGAATGAGGCATTACCAAATATCACTGCAGGGTTGTTGTGCTTCACTACCGGGTCATATTTTTCTGTGGCTACATATTCCCTGTTATCTGCACTTCTAACGCTGGCATCGATGTAAATCGGTTTAAGGAATACGGTAGTTAACCCGAACGAATAATTGTAATGCAAAGAGACCGAGTTTTTATAAATGCGATCGGTGATAAAAGCATTTTGCCCATAACCCGTCCTTAAAAAAAAAGCCATATTCACCCTGCCGGGCGTATATTTTCTGGGGCTTTCTGATATGGGTGAAAATACCCGTTCTTCTTTGGGGTGACGGAGGCGCGCAAGCTCAACTTCGAAACCGTTTTTTTGAAGGGCTGTTTTTTGCCATTGATATTTGAAGTTGACGCCCCCGAGCTCGGCACTGTTTAAATTGGCCCCGAACTGGATGCGCCTTCTGTATAATAAGGTCGGCTCCGTGATCAGGTCGTTTTGCGCAAAAGCAGAAAAGCCGGCCAGGACCAGAACAAATACATACATTTTTGCAAGAACCCGCATCAGATAAATATCTTTGAACATTCAAAAATAGAAAAAATATGAATACTTCAGTAGTTATTTATTCTGGTGATCTGCGTACCGAGAATGTACACCTGGCCAGCGGCAGTTCAATAATAACAGATGCTCCGAAGGATAACTTTGGAAAAGGAGAATATTTTTCGCCCACCGATCTGCTGGCAACCTCGCTGGCAAATTGCATTTTAACAACCATGGCCATTGCCACAAGGAAACGGGAAATAGATTTAAAAGGCAGCAAGGCAACGGTTACAAAAACAATGGGTGTTGAGCCGAGAAGGGTAGTTAAAATTGATGTGGCTATTGAATTACCTGAATCGGTGATCCAATTTAAGGATGAGCTGGAACATGCTGCGCACAATTGCCCGGTGGCAAAGTCACTTCACCCTGATATTCAACAAAACGTAAGGTTTAGTTACGTTCTGTTAAAATAAGTTGGTGATCCAGTCGATGCTGAATTTAGGGCATGAACCTTTGCAGGATGTAAAGGTTACTGTCATCAGTCCTAAAGCAGCAATAAAAACAAGCTTTTTCATGGTAATTTCTATCTAAAAATAATTATGGAGCAAAGATATGTGATAAACAACGATTTGTTAAATGATTTTGATGTTGAAAACGTAATTAACTGTACAAAAAACTATAGCAAAACGCAGCTTTCACAGTATTTAAAAAAGAGGTTTGACGGCAGTTACCTGCTTGTGGCAGAGCAAGTGGAATTATTTGAGAAGCTGAAACACAAACTTCCCCAATGGGCTGCAGCGGGCTGCCTGGTTACGCGTAAGAGCTTAGAACAATGTAGCTCTCCGGCCCTTGCTTCGTTTAAAGCAGGCCTTGTAAAAGGGCATACCTTAATTGATCTAAGCGGGGGTTTAGGTGTGGATGATGTGGCGTTCGGCAAACAGTTTAAAAAGGTGTTTTCTGTAGATCCTGACCAGGAGCTGAATGAGCTTGTGAGGTATAATTTTAATCGTTTATTAATAAAGAATATAGACCGTATTGATGCTGATGCGGAAGGTTTTGCAGAAGCGGTTCAAACACCTGTTGACGTTTTTTATATTGATGCCGACAGGAGGCCATCATCTAACGCAAAGGTTTTCACCCTGGAAGATTCAAGCCCCGATGTGATCCGGCTAATGCCCGTTTTAGTCGAAAAAAGCAACCTGGTGATGCTTAAGCTTTCGCCAATGGTAGACCTGAAGCTCGTGATGAATACGTTCGGAAACTGCTCTGGCATTTACGTGGTAGGCGTGAAAAATGAAGTGAAGGAAGTCCTGGTAATCCTTGGTAAGGGAAAACAAGACCCGGTTATGCAGGCAGTGGAAGTTAATGCAGACGGAAAGGTTATTCACAGGTTCCCGGCAGCTGAAAATCCAGTCTCTTCTATCCTGCCAAAAGAAGGGATGGCTTACTTTTACGAACCGTCCAATATGATCATAAAAGCCGGCCTGAGCGTGCCATATGCAGCAGCTGTTGGTCTTGCTGTTGTTAATAAGAACAGCCATTATGCAGTGTCAACAAAGCTGGTGAACGATTATTTCGGGAGAAGTTTCAACGTTATATATCATGGTGTATTTTCCAAGTCTGTTGTTAAAACATACCTGAAACAAAACGACATCAGCAAAGCCAATGTGTCGGCAAGGAACTTTGTAAGCACGGTTGAAGAGATCAGGCAAACGTTTACAATAGATGACGGGGGAGAAGAGTACCTGTTTTTTACGCAGGACGCTGCCAGGAATAAGCTGTTCTGGCATTGCCGCAAGGTTTAATTGTCAAGGCTTTTTACGATCATTACGAATCCATCGTCAAGCATGCGATAGCCATACTCGTAGCAAAAAGTATAATTCCCGTTTTTGGTATTAAGCAGGTGTGTGCTATAGGTAAAGTTAAATCCTGTCGCGCTTAGCTTTTTCAAAAGAATGTTCACGGTGGTTTTGTCCTTCTGGGGAAGCAGAAATCCTTCTAATATTTTACGGTTTTTACGAAGAATGGAATTGATGGACTTAACCTGTGCACTTTCTGTTTTAAACCGGTTGTTGTAGGTGGTGCGGCATTGGTCATCGCAGAATTTTTTATCGGAGCGGCCGTGCAGCTCGTTTCCGCAGGTAAGACAATTTTTTGTTTCGGCAGGCATGGCACTAAAGATTGTTTACAGCAAAATCGGTAAAACTTACTATAAAAACAAAACCCGGAAGAAATGGATCAACCGGGTTTTTATTGCTTATTTTAATTGGTTACCGGATCACCGGATGTCGATCTGAACCGGCATGCGCATTTGTAATCCTTCGTATTGAATCGCTTCTTTAAGCTTTGCATACCATTCGTATTGCTCACCCAATTGTTTTTTGGTGATGTATACCGATGCCTCAGAACCCATGCTTGATAGTAACTGTTCAAACGGTTCTTTTTGCTCCGGTAAAGAAGTGGTTCTGTATTCGGTAAGCCCTGCTTTTTTAGCGGCAATTTCTATCGCTTTATCAAGCCCGCCAAACTCATCAACAAGCCCTATCTTTTTCGCATCAGAGCCGCTCCATACCCTTCCCTGGGCAATGCTGTCAACCTGTGCGGGTGTTAGTTTTCTTCCCTGGGCCACTTTGGTAATAAAATCATTGTAGATCTTATCCACGTATTTCTGCAAAATGGCATGTTCGGCATCGGTCATCGGCCTGCTTGGGCTTCCCATATCGGCATATTTTCCGAATTTCACTGTTTCTACGTTTATGCCAAGCTTGTCTTTTATAAGTTTATTGGCGTTCATAAGCAGCGCAAACACACCAATGCTACCTGTTACCGTGTTGGTTTGGGCTACAATTACATCAGCGGGTGCGGCAATGTAATAACCGCCACTTGCAGCCACCGATCCCATCGATACAATAACCGGTTTTGCCTTTTTGGTAAGCACCACTTCGCGCCAGATCACATCGCTTGCCATTGCGCTGCCACCCGGTGAGTTAATGCGCAACACCACCGCTTTTATGTTGCTGTCGCTTTTTGCTTCGCGTAAAGCTTCAACGATCTTTTCCGATCCCATGCTCTGGTCATCGCCTTTTCCGCTCACAATGTCGCCTACACAATAGATCACCGCAATTTTTTCTTTAACGCTGTATGATGTACCGGTTACCGTCTCTGCAACAGCCGAAGCAGTCACAAATTTGATGTCTTTATATTCATCCACCCCTGTTTTTTTACGAAGGATCTCCTGCACCTCATCTTCAAACAGAACACCGTTTATCATGCCTAAACGTTTTGCATCTTCGGGACTTTGCAGTTGCAGTTCATCAGCCATGGTGCGGATCTCTTCTGCTGTTTTCTTGCGTGATTGTGCAATGGCAGCCACAAAGTTATCGTACATGCTTCCCATGTAAGCTTCGATCTGCTGGCGGTTTTCCTTACTCATCTTATCACTGATCAAAGGTTCGCCTGCTGCTTTGTATTTGCCATGGCGGATAAGTGTAGGCTCTAACCCAAGCTTATCGAACATGCCTTTTAAATAAGGTGTATTGCTGCTGAAACCATCCATCAGTAATTCCCCGGAAGGGTTCAGGTAAATTTCATCAGCAACACTTGCCAGGTAATAGCTGTGTTCTTCCATCACTTCGCCATAAGCCACAATAAACTTTTTGCTTTTTTTGAAATCGATCAGCTCATTTCTTATGGCTTCTAATGTTGCGTAGCTGTTTGGCGAAACAGAAACGTTGAGGTAGATGCCCTTGATGTTGTCGTTTGTTTTTGCTTCACGAATGGCTTTGATGATATCGGTAAGTCCGCTTGTTTTGGTTGATTCGAACGAAGCGAAGTTAAATTGCTCGAACGGGTTTTTACTCGTCCGCTCACTGATCATGTAATTGAGTTTCAGCTCAAGAAGGCTGTTGGCTTCCAGTGCTTTTTTCTCATCGTCTGATGAAGAGGAAACCATGGCCGTTACAATTCCGATGGCGATAAAAAAGAAGAGCAGGCTTCCTATGATTACGCCAAGAACGGAGGCAAACATGAATTTAAAGAATTGTTTCATTGTGTATTGTTGTTTGATTACAAAGATTTAAAAAAGCGGTGTCAAAACAAGCACCTAATTTTAGTAAGGTTGATTTACCGGCTTTAACGGAATTTTATGACGTTTAATGGTAAATAAGCAAAGGGGATAAAACAAAAAAACCATCAGCATTGCTGATGGTTCCTGTTATAACTGGTTTAAATTATCCTTGTGCTTCTTGTTGAAGGTGTAATTTATAAGCAGCTTTAATACGTTGCTCACGGTTTTTAATACAAGGCTTAATAAAGGCCTGGCGTGCACGCATTTCTTTTACAACGCCTGTTTTTTCAAATTTCTTTTTGAACTTCTTAAGCGCTCTGTCTAATGACTCGTTTTCTTTTACGTTAATGAATATCATACTAAATTACCTCCTCTCTTGTTAAGTCTCTTTTTGTTAAAAAGGACTGCAAAAGTATTGATTTTATTTTTAAATGCAATAATTATTAATCTTTAAGCACGGCACGGGAGATCACCAGCTTCTGGATCTCGCTGGTTCCTTCTCCAATCGTACACAATTTAGAATCGCGGTAGAATTTTTCCACCGGGAAATCTTTGGTGTAACCATATCCGCCAAAGATCTGTACGGCTTCTGTGGCAGCCCACACGCACACTTCACTGGCGTAATATTTGGCCATTGCGCTTTCTTTGGTCATTGGCTTGTGCTTCATTTTCAGATCAGCGGCCTGTAATGTCAGCAATTCAGCAGCTTCGATCCTTGTGGCCATATCGGCCAGCTTAAATGCAATTCCCTGGAACTGTGAAATGGGTTGTCCGAATTGCTGGCGCTCTTTCGAATATTGCAAAGCAGCTTCGAAGCTACCTTTGGCAATGCCAAGGCTTAAAGCTGCAATGGAAATACGGCCGCCATCCAGTACTTTCATGGCTTGTTTAAATCCTTCTCCAACCTTGCCAAGCACATTTGCTTTAGGTACGCGGCAATCTTCAAAGATCATTTCTGCCGTTTCGCTGGCACGCATGCCTAATTTATTTTCTTTTTTGCCACCTTTAAAACCGGGTGTTCCGCGTTCAACCACAATAGCAGTGATGCCGTTTGAATCCAATAACTCTCCGGTACGAACCAGGACTACCGCCACATCGCCACTAATACCATGTGTGATCCAGTTCTTTGCACCATTAATGACATAGTCATCCCCATCTTCTTTGGCTACACATTGCATGCGCATGGCATCACTCCCTGTATTGGCTTCGGTAAGTCCCCACGCACCAATCCACTCACCTGTTGCAAGCTTTGGCAGCCATTTATGCTTTTGCTCTTCGTTTGCGAAATAAAGAATATGCCC
>JAZKGM010000231.1:7419-15688 GCA_040385895.1 Bacteroidota bacterium | reverse complement strand
GGTGAGCATGTGCCCTGCATCAGATCCGGTGCCGGCTTCGGTTAATCCCCAAGCCCCGATCCACTCCCCGGTGGCCAGTTTAGGCAACCATTTCTGTTTTTGTTCTTCGCTGCCAAACTGTAAAATGTGGCCCGTGCAAAGCGAGTTATGGGCAGCCATTGAAAGGCCTATCGAACTGCACACCTTGGTTATTTCTGTAATTGCAGTAATGTATTCAAAATACCCAAGTCCGGCTCCTCCGTACTCCTCGGGAACTAAAACACCAAGTAAACCAAGTTTACCCATTTCTTTCATGGTTTCTTTGGGGAAGGTCTGCGCTTCATCCCATTCCATTACATAAGGGCGGATGTGTTTTTCAGCAAAATCTTTGGCCATTTGGGCCACCATTTTCTGGTTATCAGTCTGGTCGAAACTCAATCCGGTTGCAGCGGTTGATGACATAATTTTTTCAAGTTTATTTGGCGCGAATATAATCAAAGAATTTTCTTTTTTCTACGCATGAAACCTGAACGTGTTATAATTGTAAAATTGATATGAAAGTACTAAGCCTGCATTATCTGCCAAATGTTATGTGGATGAAAAACCTGTTAAGCGGTAATTGCATAATAGACGTTCATGAACATTTCGTTAAACAGACGTATCGGAACCGGGCCGTTATTTTAAGTGCCAACGGACCTTTAAACTTAACCATTCCCGTTAAAAAAACGGGTGAAAAAATGCCAATGAAAGCGCTTATGCCCAACAATGAAGTAAACTGGCAAAGGCAGCATTGGGAAAGTATTGTAACAGCTTATGGCTCTTCTCCTTATTTTATTCATTACGAGGACGGGTTTAAAAGGATCTATGAAAAACCGGTTACACTGATCGCTGCTTTTGAGCTTGAGTTGCTTGAGCTGATCATAAGATACATGAAGGTTGATGTACAGGTTATATTGAGCGATTCATACATTGCGTCACCGGCCACCGACCTGAGGCCATCTATTTCTCCCAAAAATGATACAGTGCATGCTTATTTTAAACCCTACCTGCAGGTTTTTGCGGGTAAATTCCCTTTCCATTCAAACCTGAGCATTTTGGATGCATTGTTTAATCTGGGTCCGAGAACAGTTGATATATTAGGGAGCTGATGCCTTAAGCGTTCAGCTGGTTTTTATTTCTTTTTATAGTCCCCGCGTTTCCATGCTTCGAAAAACTGGCCCCATGCAAACGGGTCAAAAATACGGTTAGGAGGCAGCTGGCCATTATAATAATACCGGTATGCCTGTTGTTGTGCCGCATATTGTTGCGAAGCGGTCCCATCCATGCTCATTGACTGTGCTATGTTCTGGAGTGTTTTCTTCCTGAGGTTGCGGGTAGAAGCTTCATAATAGGCATCGGGGATGGTGGCTTTTACAAAATAATAATCAAATTCATCAGGAGTCGGGTAGGAGCGGATCACAGCTGTGTTCAGGTAAACCGTGTCTTCGCTCATCGGCTGAATAATGCTGTACTTCACACCTTTTAAACCCTGCGGAATAACGTATTCAATGGTTTTATACCCGATGAAAGAAAATAATATGGTGTCGGTACGTTTCACCACAAATGAGAAAAACCCCCCTTCATCGCTAAAAGTACCTTTACTGCTTCCTTTAATGCGTATGGAAACCAGCGGAAGTGGCTGTAAGCTATCGATAGAAACCACCAATCCCGATAATTGGATCAGGGGATTTTGTTCCTGCTTTAACGTAGGTTGCTGAACCTGTGCTGACAAAGTGCCACCAATCAATAAAACTGCTATGAATAATAACCTTTTCATGTAAAATAAGATAGACATTAACCCTGCCAAATTAGGGAATAATCGGGGAAGTTGAAAAAGTTGGGTCGTTAATTATTAAGAGTGGTGAGCAAACGGGCGTTAATCTTAATCTTCAAGCCAGGCTTGTAAGCTAAGAATAGATCACAACCTAGCATCAGGCAGCTATTCTTCCCCAACCCGTTTATAGCTGGTGGTGGTTGATTCTTTTTCCAGGAAGAACCCTCCTTTAATGTATCGGAAGCGTCCTTCACGCAGGGTATCGATCCAAAGTTCTTCAGTGTAACCCTCATCGGCATATGCATAGGTAATCTCCCTGGTGGCGGTATCGTATTTCAGG
Source organism: Bacteroidota bacterium (assembly GCA_040385895.1). Taxonomy (GTDB): domain Bacteria; phylum Bacteroidota; class Bacteroidia; order UKL13-3; family UKL13-3; genus UBA6183. Next base: position 13,556 of record JAZKGM010000231.1, on the reverse strand, counting down.
TATGGTTCCCATTCCCCGCTCCCTTCCCTGGGAAAACTTGTACAACCTACAAAAACTTTCATTCCATTATCGCTTAATGGGTGGTGGTTCATATTCCTGTTATCAAAGGAAATAACGGATGCTTTATCGCAGCTGTGCGCCCTATTGGCAGATTCGCTTCCAGAGATGTTTTCAAATACCAGGTATCTTTTATCGGGCAGCAGGTAAATGTGTGCTATATCGAAAAACATTCCTGTACCCTCCGGTGCAAAATCAGGGTGAAGCACAATCTCTTTTTTGTGCAGGTTAAAATGCACCCACGAAAACCACTCGCTGTTACAGGAAGAGCCGCAGCTTTCTATTTTTACCACAATGATCTTAAAGGTGCTGTCGGGAGAATAGGTAACGGTTGTGTATATGCCGGCCCCGCTTTCGCGGAAAGCTGTTTCAAGCTTTTTGCCTGCTAGCTTTTTGCCTCCTCCTACAATGTGTTTTTTTACCTCAAGCTCGTAGTTTTTTATAAGTAAAGCGTCCTTGCGGTTAAGAGGTTGATTTTCTTTTATCGTTACAAATGCATAGGTAAGAGCAACCAAAAGCGGAAGTGAAATAAACAGAAGTGTTCTTTTCCATGCAGCCTTAAACAGGAGAGTCATCATATGGGGCTAGAATAAAAACCCGGCCGTGATACAGATAATTACCATAACAGGATTGGGTAAACGGGTTGTCAATAACAAGAATAACGTGGCTAAAAGAGCAAGCATATTTGCTTCATTTATTTCAATGGGCTCAAACAACAGGTAGGCAGAAGCCACCACCAACCCGGCCGATGTGGCATTAATGCCTTCGATAGCGTGCTTAATGGGCGAATAGTTTTTTACCTGCGCCCAAATGGGATAGATAAAAAAGATGAGCAGGATGCCCGGGAGAAAAATAGCGGTGGTTCCGATGAATGCCCCAAGCAATAATCCATGCAGCCCCCAGTCGTTCAAGGCAAGCGCGCCTGCAAATGTGCTGATGCTGAAAACAGGTCCCGGAATGGCCTGCAGGATCCCAACCCCGGCAATAAAAGAATCAGGTTGCAGGTAATGCTTGAACTCTACGAACTGGTTATACATCATGGGTATCAGCACGTGCCCCCCCCCAAACACCAAAGAGCCGAAGCGGTACGTGTTTTCGAACAACAAAAAAGCCTTGTTCCCGGTAAGCGCGCCAAGCAGGGCTGCCAACAGGAAAATGCCCAAGAACAAAAAGAAGTTGCTCCAGTTAATGTTTTTAATGGGCTTTACATCCCGGTAGTTCGCTTTGTTCACCTGGGTGGAAACAAAGCCCCCAACCAGCAGCAGCACCGGGAATACATAAGGGGTCTTTAAAAAGATGGCCAGCACGGCTGCCAGTACCATTAAGATCCAATGATGGATGCGGGTAACAAACAGGTTCTTGATCTTATAGGCCGCAAAAATGATAAAGCCCACAGCCATGGGTTGAATAAATTTCAGGAAATGTAATTTAGGGTTTTCGATGCTAAATCGGGTAACAATAAAGGCGAAGGCGGTCATTAAGATGCTTGCCGGCAATACCCAGATAAAAAGCGTAATGAATGCCAAAGAGGGACCGCCAATCTTATAGCCAATGGCTGTAATGGTTTGTGTAGAGGTGGGGCCGGGAAGCATGCTGCAAAGCGAATTAATTTCTTTCAGCTCTTCTTCGCCCAGGTAATTCCGTTTCAGCACCAGTATTTTATGGAATTGGGTGAAATGCATCTGCGGCCCGCCAAAAGCAGTAACAGCCAGCTTTAACACATCGAGCAGGTAAACCAGTAAACGAACTTGCTTAAATTTTTGCATCCTGGTAATAAAAAAGCATCTGTATGATCGTACAGATGCTTTCCTTTTTCAAATATGCTGTTTTATTATTGTTTCACAAATTTTACGATTTCCGTTGCGTTTCCTTTTGCGATATGCAAATAGTAAACTCCGGGTATAAGTGTTTTTACGTTAATTCCCTTGGGTTCAACTTTAAACATCACTTGTTCACCAAGATTATTAAATAACCTGGCATTCGAAAGATCTGTGTTTCCGGCTATTGTCAACTGGATATACTCGGTTGCCGGGTTCGGATGAATGATATATGGCTGAGCATCAAAGCCCTCGGTAGAAACTGTTCTGCTGTATTCCACAGTGCCGTTCGCATTTAAGGCTTTCACCCTGTAATAAGCCTGGCCACCTTCTTGGTCGGTTATTTTATATGTTTTTACATAAGAGGTGTTTGTTGCTTTTGTTGCAGCATGCGTATGGAATAAAATGCCGTCTATTGATTTTTCCAGTTCAAAGGCCGAAAGGGCAGACTCAGATGCTGTGCTCCATTGGATCACATTTGACTGGCCAATGGCTTTTGCCGTGATGTTTATAAATTTAACCGGCAGCGGATTGGTTGTGGCGTTCGATCCGAGGTAAAAAGTATTGGTAAGCGCTGTTTCTGAAACACCTGTACGCGATGCCTGAGGTAATGTAGCGGTTCCCGCGCCATCCTGGGCTACACCGGCAGCTTTGGTGTTATTTAAAACCAAACGCATAGCCGTTACATTTGTAACAGCCCCTGAAACTGCTTCACCAATTCCCATAATGGAGAAGGTGTTTGGAGAAAAACCGTTTTGATTGACCCACCAGCCATTGTTTTGTCTTTTATTTACCAGGACTGCATTGGTAGCCGTATCATAAAAAGCAGGACTGATGGCACTTGATCCGCTTGCAATAACCGGCTTAACCATGATCAGTCCACCGGAAGAAATACCTGTTCCTATACTGAAGGGCATGTAGTCGGTAGGCGTGCCCACCGGAAACAAGCCATCATTGGTGCCCAGTGAAATGGCCGAAGAACTGATCCATCTTCTCAGGTAACCGGTACCGGTAAAATGGCCTGCTACGCGGTTCAATGTTCCGGGATCAGTTATGGAAGCACCGATCGTGATCGTATCGTTATTGGTCAGGTTAATATTTCCTGAATTAAGTGTTAAAGTACCGGCAACGGTAAGGCTTTTAGTAATGCTTACGCCCGCGGGATTATTAACGATCAGGTTGGCGTTTGTGCCAAATGCAATCGTTCCAGCGCCTCCGATGCTGATCGGGTTGTTTGTGTTATTGCCAAATGCAACAGTTTGTGAGGCTGTTCCATTTCCAAAATTTAATATTCCCCCATTCACAATAACGGCTTTCCTGATCACCAATGAGCCGGCTGTAGCTCCTGAAAAGCCTACAAGGGTAGCGTTTCTGATCAGCAATGAGTCGATCACGCAGCCTGAAGCAATATTTAAGGTGCCGTCATTTACGGCTACTGTATCAATAACCAGGGTTGCATATTCTTTTCCATTGAACAGGTTGGCGATCGTTGGGTTTTTATGCACATACCGGCTGCCGTTAACAAATGCAACTTTTATAGTTGTTGAAGCGCCAAAAGCGGAAGATGTATTGTAACCTGTAAATGTGCTTCCCATTTCAAAGCTGGCAATATAGTCCCTGCCTGCAAGGCCGAAGGGGCTGCCATTGTACATTCCGCGTACCGTTAAAGAGCCACCGCTCGCAAAAACAACACAGTTGCTGTCGGCACCGAAAAATTTGTGACGGCCGTTGGTAAATTCAATGCTTCCGTTAATTCGGGCCTTTGCCCCGGTAGCCATATAAAAAGAAAGGGAATGTGGATTTGGAGCGGATACAGTCAGCTTACTGCCATTTTGAACGAAGAACGCGTTTGAACTTGCATTCAATACGGTAATCCTCGGCCATATATTATAGGAGCTGTTTGTTATTGTTCCATTAGCAACGCCAACCAGCGATGTGCTGCTGTTTATCACCTTCACCTCGGTGATCCCGCTTCCGGAACCATGAGAAAATCCATCACCCGGGATAAATTGTTGAAAAAATGAGGTGCCGGTACCTGTTACATTCGTATCTGCGCGGGTAATCAGCCCGATCCCTGCAGTAGCTATCACAGAGCTGAACACCACATTCGCATTGTTAATAAATTCGAGTCTTGAAACACTATCCCTGGATACAAAAGAAACAGTTGCTGCTGCAACCGTACTTCCGTTAAAAATTAAGGTATCATTAATAGAAGGAGTGGTTCTGGAGGGTGACCAGCTGCCTGGAGTACTCCAATCACCGGCTGCCACATTCCAAACATATTTTTGGGAAAATGCGAGATTAGAGAGAATAATAGCAAAACTAAAAAGCAATAGTCTAAGTGTTTTCATAAAAGGGGGTTTTTTAATATCAGCAAAATAAACATTTTGGACTGAAAGAAAGTTTTATTTGGAATAAAAATGTAATATTGTGGCAGTTATAATACCTCTAACTAATTCTCGATTAATATGAAAAATGCATTTATACTAACGCTTTTATTGTTTGCCTTTTGCATTCCGGCCAAAGCACAATTCCTTTGGGTTGGTTTTGGTGGCGACTGGAATGATCCGACAAACTGGTTTGATCTTGGGGCCGGAGGTCCTGCCGTAACCCCACCCGGTGATGGCGATGATGTGATCTTTGAAGCCAGTGGCGGGGATTGTGTGATCAATACCAACGTGGGCACGAGAACGGCCGCTTTCATTATGGATGTGAGCTATGGTGGAAACATTACCAATGCAGGCGGTTTTACCGTTGGGGGAAGTGATCTGATGCTGAGCGGAGGGGTTTTTGATAATACAGGTGGCGGTGCTTTTACATTCACCAATATAACAGCCGATGGCGGAACCATGCAGTTTGGGTCTACTTCCAGCGTAACGGTTACCGATTTATCGTTGTCGGCAGGCAGTTTGCATGGAGGCACCGTGTCAAACATGACCATTAACGGGCAGCTTAATATTTCGGGAGGAACGTTTACATGCCCTTCCGGTACATTAACATTAAGCAATTCAGGCAGCAGTTTACTGGATTTTTCGGGCGGAACTTTTACCCACAATAGCGGTACGGTATTATTGGACCTGGATAACAACAAACAGATCTCTTCGGGCGTTACTTTCCGTAACCTCACCCTGAGAAATACAGCAGCAAGTGTATTCAGCATCGACCTTGGTTCGGGCACCACAACTGTAACCGGGTCATTGAATTTTACCGTTACTAATGTTGCAGGATCTATTTCACTAACCGGTGGCGGGTCGTTAAATGTTACCGGCAGTATGACTGTTGCGAGCCATGCCGGTTCGGGCACGCCATCGCATAACTGTACGATTAGTTTTACAGCATCATCAGGTACCAGCACCATAACAGGCAATGCATCCAGCCCTATTCTTGCACGTGCAAAACTTCCTTCTATAAGAATTAATCAAAGTGGCTCAGCAACATTAAGCATGACCAGTAACATAAATGTGCAGGGTAACTGGACTTATAACGGCACAACAACGGTAACCCCGGGATCGTCAACCGTAACATTTTTCGGCTCATCAAGAACCATAAGTGGTACGGGCACCATGACCTTTAATAACCTGGGCATCGGTGCAGGTACAGGCGTAGGAACCGGCTCGGTAACCTTATCAAGGCCTGTGAATGTAAATGCCAATCTGACCATACCTAATACCTGTTCTTTTACCACTACAAATAATAATGTTTCTGTAACAGGTAATACCACCATTAGCAGCGGAGGTACTTTAACTACTTCGGGTAATACATTTTCTGCCGGAGGAAACTTTTCGAACGGTGGTACACTTACCCCGGGCAATGCTATTTTTAGATTAACGGGTTCGGCAACACAAAGCATTGATTTCCGCAGCTCGGTGGCCATGACGATACACACGCTTAATTGTGCTAAATCATCGGGTACTGCCAGTATCTCAGATGCGATCAGCATTTCTAATTCATTAACCTGTACAGGCGGAACCTTAAATACAGGGGGGAATGTAACCTTACTATCGACCGGGGCAGGTACAAGCGCCCAGGTTGGAAACTCAACAGGTGGTACTTATTCAGGTACAGCAACCATTCAACGCTTCATCCCTTCAGTGGGAAGAAGGTGGAGGTTTCTTGCTGCCCCTGTTTTAAGCGGTTCAACAATTTCCACCAGCTGGCAAACGCAAATGTTTATAACCGGTCCGGGTACAGGTACAGGCCCGGTGGGTACATCAAACTTTAACAGCAACGGGTTTGACTGGACCAACGGAAACAACCCTACCA
>JAZKGM010000231.1:0-7409 GCA_040385895.1 Bacteroidota bacterium | reverse complement strand
ATGGCTGGTTCACCCGGGTATAACGATCGTTGGGAAACACCTGCAAGCAGTTCGGCTACGCTGAACTCAGGTGTTGGATACCGTATTTTTGTGAGAGGCGGTAGAAGCAATGTCGGCAGGCTGGACGGATCTGTATCTACACAGGATGCCATTACCTTGTCGGTGAGCGGAACAATACCGAGCGGCACCCAGAATGTTTCGATCTCTTGCTCTAATGGTTGTGTTGCAGGCACCGATGGCTGGAACCTGGTGGGTAATCCTTACCCGTCAACTATCGACTGGAACTCATTCCGTACAAGTAACTCAGGTACCATCAACGGAACGTATTACGTATTGAATCCAAGCACCAATGCTTATGATTCATGGAACGGTACTACCGGGAGTGCGGGAAGGTATATTACAAGCGGCCAGGCTTTCTGGGTAGAGAAATCCGCTTCAGGAACAACAGATGTTTTGTTTTCAGAAAGCCATAAAGCAAGCAGCGAGGCTGGCGGTGCCTTGTTTAAAACCGAAAATGAGCCAAGTAATTTATTGAAGATGAAATTGAGCGGAACAGGTTTTAACAATGAAGCTTTTGTGCATTTCAACAGTACCGGACAATATGCTATGGACAAATTCGATGCTTACAAATTAAGCTTTGCCAATTACCAGATCGCTACCTTTGACCCTTCGAACACTACGCGTTTGGATATTAATAATTTGCCTGAGTATGGAACCAAAACCATTGATACGATAGAAGTGGAAGCTAAACTTCCGGTGGCCACGGCTAATTATAGCATAACCTTCAGTAATGTAGCCTCATTCAGCAACAACCTGAATGTTGTTCTGGAAGACAAACTGAATAATACATTTACCGATCTCAGAACGACACCGGTATACAATTTCTCTACAAACGGTAATGCAAATTCTGCAGGAAACAGGTTCAGGATCCTGGTATCCAATTCAAATCCTGTACCGGTTGATTTTGTGGCCTTACAAGCCAAATTAAACAGCAGCAAGTATGTGGATTTAACATGGAGCACCGTTACGGAGAAGAACAATGCTAAATTCATTGTAGAACATTCGGTGGACGGTAAACAATTTAAACAGATCGGTATGGTTAAGGGTGCAGGCAACTCCAATGTATTGCTTAAGTATTTTTTTGTTGATGTAAATCCGGTAACAGCCGGTTTGAATTACTACCGGTTGAGGCAGGTTGATTATAATGGCAAATACACTTACAGCAACACCTGCTTTGTTTCAGGCGTTGATAAAGAATCGCTGATTACCGAAGAGAATAATACATCAGCAAGTGCAATTACTGTTTCTTTACATCCCGTGCCTGCAAAAGACGTGTTGAACATTGCCGGTCTTACCGGTGAAACATGCACGGTGAGCATTTCAGGAATGTATGGAGACAATGTGCTATCCCAAAAGCTATCCGTAGAAAACAACAAGGCTGTATTGAATATTGAAGAACTGAAAACCGGGTTATATGTTATTGAAGTAACAGATGAGAACGGTGTGGTAAGCAAGCTTAAATTTGTAAAAGAATAGGTTCCGCTTACTGTATAAAATGAAACGGCTGTTCCAATCCTGGAACAGCCGTTTTTTATTTCCCGATCACTTCAAAATAATGTTCCAGCCGTTCTCCGTTCTCATCCACCAGAACCAATGTATGCCGGCCGGCCGAAGGGCTTAATCCCATTTTGTGAATTTCTTTTGTAGCGCCAAGATAAACATCATCAAGGTGCCAGTATACCATAGCAGATCTGTTGCGGTGTGCCACCTCGAAAACACTTTTGCCGGTGCTGCCATCCAGTTCAACCGGAACATAAATACTGTTCGAACGTTTCGGGTAGATCATTTCCATTACATTTCCTGAACCTGGGTTGATGCAGTCTTTCCGCCAGGGTGGCAATGTAGTGTAGGTGGGGTCGTGATTTTTATAATACCACTCCATAGCAGGTGGCAGTATAAACCAGCCGGTATGCACCATATTGGAAGGTGATTCGCAATCGCTGTTCACCCGGTACCTGCCTGTTGCATCCAGGTGAACCAATTGGTGGAAAGGGCAAGGCGCAGTGCGTGTGGCCGAGAGCGGAACAAGGGTGCTGTCTGTACTGTTGCATGCATCGCCTGCAATAAAGCCGCTTTTGCTGCATGTTTTCACATATTGCATGTCATCATAAGGTATTTCGAACCAGGATGAAGCCGGCAGTAGTTTAAATAATTCAAACAGCACGGGTGCGGCAGTGCTGATACCGGTTAAGCCCGGCCTGCCTTCGCCATCTGCATTGCCTACCCAAACAGCCACCACATATTTTGGCGTGATGCCAATGGCCCATCCATCGCGAAAGCCAAAGCTCGTGCCGGTTTTCCAGGCTATTTTTTGTGCAGCATTAAACTGGGTCCAGAGCATTTCTTCACCCGGCCGCATCACTTCATTCATCGCATTGAAGGTACTGTAAATGGAGCCTGCACTTAAATAAAAGTGATCGGGCAGTTCACTCCACTTTGGTTGCTTTTTCTGTATGGAAGAAGGAACCACAACAGGCATGTGTACATCATTAATATTATAACGTGCATTGTATGCCGGGTAGTGATTAAGTACACGGGCCAGGCTTGAATATACCCCGCATAGTTCCCACATGGAGTTTTCGCCCCCGCCCAGGATCAGTGATAAACCATAATGTCCCGCAGGTTTGGTCAGTGTGGTGATGTTTAAATGTTGCAACAACCCATAAAAACGTTCGATGCGGTATTGCTGCAACATGCGTACGGCCGGGATGTTTAACGAGCGCGCGAGTGCTTTGCTTGCAGGCACAGCACCATCATAACCAAGGTCGAAATTCTGGGGCGAATACCCGGCCACCTGTGTTGGGATATCAGCCACCAGACTATGGGGCAGTAATAATCCATCATTTAACATCGCTGCATAGAGTAAGGGCTTTAAGGTACTTCCCGGGCTTCGTGGCGCTGGAATTACATCCACATAAGGATCAAGATCAGGTTTGTTCTTGCGGTATACATTCCCGGTATAGGCAAGCACGTGCCCGGTTTCCACTTCCATGATCATGGCTGCGGCATTGTTAACCCCATTGGCCGAAAAAACGTTACTGTGGCGATGCACGATCTCGTTTACGCGTTCCTGCAAGCGGTTGTCAATGGTTGTTTGGATGAGTGTTTTGTCGGGGGTTAATTGTTTAAGCTTATTACCCTGCAGGCTGTTTAATAAATGAGGTGCAAGCTCGGGCAATGGGAGTGGCTTATCAGGAACGGGTTCCAGTTTGGCAAGTGCGCAGGTTTGCATATCGATAATGTTCCTGGCACATAATTCATCAAGCAGTTTGTTGCGTTTGTTCAGCAAAACGGCCTTGTTCTTTCCGGGCCTGACAATAGAGGGATTATTTGGAAGAATAGCCAGGCTTGCTGCTTCACCCCAGGAAAGTTGTGCTGCATCGCGCCCGAAATAACGCCATGCAGCAGCATCCAGTCCCACCACATTGCCTCCGAATGGTGCGTGAGCGGTGTAAAGCTCAAGGATCTCTTTTTTGCTGCAGGTGAGTTCAAGTCTCAAGGAAAGAAAAAGCTCCAGCAGCTTTTGCCAGGCATTACGCGGTTTATTACGCGACAGCCTGATCACTTGCATGGTGAGCGTGCTTCCACCGCTCACTACTTTTTGTTGCCTGATGTTTAACCACACAGCCCTTGAAAATGCAAGAGGGTCAACACCCGGGTGGTAATAAAAACGCTTGTCTTCAAAGGTTACCAGGGCTTTGGCAAATTTATCCGGCACACCGGCATGATGCGGGAAGCGCCATTGCCCGTCTGTGGCGATCTTTGCCTGCAACAGCTTTCCGTTCTTATCAAGCAGGATGAAGGAATAAGGTGTGTTGAACAGGGTAGAAGGCAATGCAAACAGGACAAGCAGGAACAGCACAGGAATGATCAGCCACAAAAGCCTGTTCTTTTTATGCATGAACCAATCAACCTGTTTTTTCATTTAGTATTATATGTATCGCTGCGGGGTACAGCTTGTCCTGCCTGAGCGGGAAGCAGTTCTTAATAAAGAACAGAGATTGCCGCGCTACATTTCATTCCGCTCGCAATGACATGTTCACAAATAGTTCAGTTCTTTAAGGCAATAGGTTTTGATGAAGCTTTGCGTGCAACCACTTCTACCCAGTTGCCCGATTGGCGGGCATGGATCCTGCCGTCATACATGGCTTCGCACGAAACGCCAGGTAAATAGAATTTACCCAGGTAACTTGCATTAAGTAAGGCCACATACGTTACTTTTTGCCTGGACCCTAAACTGAAATACGTATACACCCGGTCATCGCGCACGTCCTGGTATCGTGGAATGCTATATGCCAAAGCGGTCACATCATTTTCATCCATGCGTGTGTTCAGGATCTCCCAGCCTGAAGGGAAGATCTGTGATAAAGCCATTTGTTCATAATTGCCCAGAATGCCGGGGTTACTAATGGTGATCTCTGCTTTAAAATCCGTTCCCTGTTCTATGCTTAGCGGGTTGATGGCATTGCCTTTAAGGTCTTTATAAACCACCTGTATATTGAGGTTGCTTTCTTCGGCTGTTTTATCGCCCACTTCGGGCTGCCCGCGAAGGATCAGGCGTGTGTAAAGCAACTGCCCGCTTTTGTTCGATACACTTACATTGCCTGCTTTGCGTCCTTCTATTTTTACAGGGATCTGTGCCATACGTGCAGAAGAACGATAGTTGGTTGATGTGCTGTTGATCGAATAGGTAAACTCCATTACCTTGTTATCGGAAAACTTTCCGGTTAAACGCGAGATGGCCATTAAAGAATAAGCTGTTGTTTGTGTGCTCATCCATTCATCGCTGCCAAGCCGTTTGGCAATTTTTTCCATCACAGCGCCTGCGCGGGCTTTGTCGTCAAGCAATACCAATGTTTCCAGGATCATGGCTTCATCGCGTACATCCGAGCCATAGGTGATGTCTGTTAACGAATAAGCATTTGTATTTAAAGGCAGGCCCTGGATGAGTTGCCTGGCCACCTCTTTCTGCCCGATGAGTACATATGCTGCAGCCAGTCTCCAGCGTGCAGTTGCCGACAGTTTTTTGTATTCTTTCAGCCGGTTCATGGCACCTGCCTCCGGTGCTTTGGCCAATGCCAGTGTATATAAACGATAAGCTTGTGTAAAGTCGCTGTGGTTGTTTTCACCGCTCATCCATAACAAGGCTTTGTTGCGCTGGTATTTTTTCCAGTTGCTTAAGAAGTTAAGGGGTAATGAATAGCCTGCATTCTGTGCTTCCACCATAAAGTGACCCGCATAGCTCGTTCCCCAATCATCCACAAACGATTCTCCCTGCCAGTAGCTCAATCCTCCATCTGCATGCTGAAATGATTTTAGTTTTTGAATGGCTGCTTTCACATTGTATTCGATCTGTTTCTTCCAGCCTTCATTCAGATCAAGCAGGTTGTTTAAGGCAAGCTGCGGAAATACGGATGAAGTGGTTTGCTCCACACAACCGTGCGGGTATTGGATCAGGTAACGCAAGCGGTTCTCTAAATTAAGCGGTGGTATGGAGGAGACTTCGAGCACTGCGGTGTTTGTGCCCGTCATGCCCACGGGTGTGTAACCGGCCGCCCAGCTTTTGCCGGCATCAGTCACGCCCTCCATTACCCGGCTTACATATGGGTTCGGGTTGCGCACATCCAGTTCTACTTCGTAATCTGCTTTTGCTGCTCCGCTGCTTGCCACCACCTTTATTTTTCCGATACCCAGGAGGCTGTTCACTTTCACATCAAATTCGATCACTTCATCGCCCGGCTTTGCAAATGAAATGGTTTTGGTAGCCGGGCCCATTACCTGGATCAATGCATTGGATTGAACCTGCACGTTCACGCTGCGGATGTTCTTTTCTAAAGCGAAAATGGTAACAGGTAGTTTCACTGTTTCGCCAGGGCCCAAAACACGTGGTAAAGTCGCCAGCACCATCAACGGTTTTTTCACTGGTACTGCTTTTTCGGCAAAGCCGTATGCACCATCGTAACCGGCCACCAGCATCACGCGCACCGATCCTACATAGTTTTCGATCTTAATGGTATGCGAAGCTGTTTCGCCTGCTTTTAAATGAAAAGGTCCTATGAATTTCACTACGGGCTTAAAGCGGTTGGCTTTGTTGCCACCCGATTTTTTATTGATGCCTTCATCCCCGCCAATGCTTAAAATGCGGTTCATCTGCATACCAAAAGCGCCCATTACAAAATCATACATGTCCCATGTTTTTACACCCAATGCCTCGCGTGCATAGAAGGTTGAATATGGATCAGGTGTTTTAAAGCGGGTGAGGTCGAGCAATCCTTCATCAACGATGGCTAATGTATACGTCATTGGTTTTCGTGTGGCCTCCGAAACCTTTATGATGGATGCTTCATCCGTTTTAAGTTCATTGGCCATGGTGATCAATGGTTTCAATATGGTTGCCGGATCTTCTACTTTTATGGGGGTCATTCCATACAAGCGTATCGGCAGGTCATTTTCCGTTTGCGCGTGTGGCTGAACCAATGTAACATGAACAAACACATTCGGCATCATGCTGCGTGTTACTTTAAACTTGTATTGTGTTTGTGCTGCCTGGGCTTCAACCCAATGCATTTCAATAACCTGTGTACCCGATTCAATGCTCACCAGCGCCCTTCCGCCTTTAGCAGTAGGGATGTTCAATGTAGCTTCTTCACCCACCTTATAAGTGGACTTATCGGAAGTGAAGGTGAGCATGGTGGCTTCCACTGCATTATCGCGCTGCGCACGACCTGCCCAACCCGGCCAGTCCATATAAAAGGCTTTGCCCGTGCTGTGTCCGTTTTCATCCGTTACCCGTAAAAAATACCGGCCCCATTCAGGATAATTCAAACGCAGGGTATATTTTCCTTTGCCATTTACCAGTTCTATGCTTTCATTTTGCAAAGCCTGGTATTCTTCATTCTGTGCATACGATGTAAGGTCTTCATCCGAGCGGTCCCACCACCAGCGCCATTGTATTTTATACAAGCTTACGCTTACCGTTTTTTTGCCTGCTGTTAATTTTCCATCCGGGTTTACGCTCACAATCTCAACCGTATGATTGGTATCGGTGAGCAACATGCCACGCATGGCATCGCCTTTTGGCGTGCGGATGCCCATGTAGGTTTTATATGGGTGGAACGGAACAGAAAAACGATCGATGCTGAAATTGCCCCCTGCTTCAAAAACCTTGGTGGTGAAATTGGCATTGAGCATTCCTGCCGAACGGTTCTCTACCGTAATGTCGGACTGAATGATGGCCTGCCCGTTCGCATCCAGCTTGCCATCAAACACGGTTTGGATCTCGGCATTGAACTTTCGTGTAGGGTCATCGAATACAAAGTCGTTAAAGCCTTTAAAGGTGGTGAGGGCAG
>JAZKGM010000230.1:0-2929 GCA_040385895.1 Bacteroidota bacterium | reverse complement strand
TAATAAAAGGCTGCGCTTTTGCAATTCCGGCCATGGCCACGGCTTTATGAAAGTTGGGTTGTGTACCGTCATGCGGAAGGTAAGCGCTTTCCTGTGCAGCCTGCGTTAAGGGTTTAAATTCGTTATAAACAATGGTGCTGAAAAACACGTGTTGGTGCGTGCTTGTTTTTAGTTTTGTAATGATGTTTCGCTGTTCATTTAACCCCAAATCAGGCGGGCATTTGGTTACAATGATCACATCGGCACGCTCAGCCCCTTTTGGCGATTCGCGCAACAGGCCCGCAGGTAATAAGTGGTCGCTGTAATAAGGGCGGTTATAATCGCACAACACGATATTGAACCCGGCTTTGATGCTTAAGTGCTGGAACCCATCGTCCATCAGCACCACCTGGGTTTCCGGTGCATCACCCAATAAGGCCGGGATCCCCAGTACGCGGTTTTCGCTTACTGCCAAAGGAACGTCAATAAATTTCTGTTTGATCTGGTAAGGTTCGTCACCGATCTGCCGGGTTGTACTTTCTGTTGAAGCTAATAAATAACCTGTCGTTTTTCGTTTGTAACCCCGGCTTAAAACAGCTACTTTATAATGAGAGGAAAGTTTCGTGATGAGCCATTCGATATGAGGTGTTTTCCCGGTGCCCCCTGCAGTGATGTTGCCCACACATATAATGGGAAAGTCGAATTGACTGCGGGTGTAAATACCGCTTTTGTACAGGTAATTTCTGGCAGAAACAATAAGGCCGTAAAGCCACGACAAAGGCATTAATACAAAAGCTAACCATCTGGGCATGGTTTCAAATATAAAGCCCGGCAGCGGTTTTTGGTGCTGCCGGGCTGTTTAAGCTTTTTATTTTTCTCCGGGTTTGCTGTCATCGCCAAATACTTTGGTCTGGTGACCGAAGTGGTGGGCAAATTCCCGGATGTCGTCCGCGATTTCCGAGTTGTTCGTGGCGCGTTGGTAAGTATCACCCAGTGTCACCAAGGTCTGGAAAAGGAAGAGGTTCACTTCTTCCACGTTCATTTCTTTGGTCCAAAGGTCAATGCGCATGGCATTTTCATCGTTGCCGTCCCACAGGCTCAGGATCATTGCCTTGGCTTCCTGCAGGCCTTCTGTATCCGAATCATCAGCCGACCATTCTATAACAGCAGGCATATTTTCTTTATCCAGTCCCACATTCAGGCGGATCTGCGATTGTTTAACTATTTCGTTCTTGTTTTCCATGATTAATCGGTGGTCAATTTTTGGGCGAATATAAAGCGCTTCTGTAAACCATAAAAGACACATAAATTTTAATAATAGTTACAGCTTTCCTTTCAGTTCTTCCAGGAAGCTTTTTATGCCTTTCAGTTTGGCAATAAGCTCCGCTTTTTCTAAGGTATTTTGCTGGTTTTTTAAGGCCTCTTTTGCCCCGTCCAGTGTATAGCCTTTTTCTTTCACCAGGTGATGGATGAGCCTGATCAGCTCAACGTCTTTCCGGCTGTATTTGCGCGTTCCTTTTTCTGTTTTATCGGGCTTAAGCTGCGTAAACTCCTTTTCCCAGAAACGCACCAGCGATGTAGCTTCGTTCAGCATCTTTGCCACTTCACCAATGGTGTAATATGATTTTTCTATATGCTCTTCCATTCAATATGTATCAGTATGCAAATGGCAAAGTAGGGAATTCATAATTTCACATTCAAAACTCAGCATTTCTTACTAGTCAAACGACTGCGTTGGCCTGTCGGCAATTTCGCGGATGGCTGCATAATCTTTTTCAGTAAGGTCGTTGAAGAAGTAGTTGATCGGGTTGATCTTGTTCCCGTTCTTCATCACTTCGTAATGCAGGTGCGGCCCCGTTGATTGACCTGTGTTTCCCACATAACCGATCAGTTCGCCTCTTTTCACACGTTGCCCGATGCGCACCTTGGTTTTATACATGTGCCCGTAAAGGCTTTTGTACCCGAAACCATGGTCGATCACCACGTGGTTCCCATAACCGCTCCCGCCATCAATGGCAGGCACCACGCGGCCATTGCCTGTGGCGTAAATGGGTGTGCCTGTTGGTGCGGTAAAGTCGATGCCCGTGTGCATTTTATAGGTTTTGTAAATGGGGTGAAGCCTGTATCCGAAACCCGAGGCCATGCTCCTTAAGTTTTTATTGGTTACCGGTTGAATGGCCGGAATAGAAGCCAGGAACTCTGTTTTGTTCTCGGCCAGCCTGGCCAGTTGTTCAAACGATTGTGTTTGAATGGAAACCTGCTGTGCAAGCGCATCAACCCGGTTGTTCAGCAAAATAAGGCCTTCTGTGCTTTCAAATTTTTCCAGGTCCTTGTAATCAGCGATCGAAGCCTGTTTTACATCATAGCTGATCGGGTCGGCCTCGAAAATAGCGCGGTAAATGCTCGCATCACGCTCCTTTAATTCGCCTAATGCATGGTTGAGCTTATCCACTTTATTGTTGAGCAAACGCGTTTGCAGCTCATAATTTTCAAGCTCGCGTTTCAAGATCTTTTCCTTAGGGGAGTCGATGTAATTGTAGGCAATCAGCAGCAAAGTTGCACCCGCCACAATGCTCGCGCTCAAAAAGCCGA
Organism: Bacteroidota bacterium; assembly: GCA_040385895.1. GTDB lineage: Bacteria > Bacteroidota > Bacteroidia > UKL13-3 > UKL13-3 > UBA6183. Next base: position 358 of record JAZKGM010000230.1, on the reverse strand, counting down.
AGATGCGCAATGCAATGGTGCGCATACTTAATCCAACTTTTTCAAAGTCTAAGCTATGTGGATTATAGAAGTATTTTATCTTTGCCATCCTGATTGTTAAACCGCAGTTTAAAGCATCCTTTTCTAAAAAAGCAAGCTGCGAAAATAAGCGTTCAGGCTTTTAAATCAATAATAATACAACAAGTACCTGATATAAAGATACATGACAAGCGCAGAGATCCGTCAGCAATTCCTCGACTTTTTCGCCTCTAAAGGCCATACCATTGTGCCATCGGCACCTATCGTTGTTAAGAACGATCCCACCTTAATGTTCACCAATGCAGGCATGAACCAGTTTAAAGACTGGTTCCTGGGCAAT
>JAZKGM010000229.1:4209-11209 GCA_040385895.1 Bacteroidota bacterium | reverse complement strand
CATTTTTAAGACGCGATTCCGGTATCCCGCTCCATGCCTGGTAGGTTTTTTCTGTTCCCGAAAACACGTTCACTTTAAACAAGCTTTTTTCGCCATAACGCGTTGCCGAAACAAAGAACGATTTAAGATCAGAGCTTGCCCGGTCAATAAACCCATCGCTGTTAAGCTTCGATAAGCGGGCATCAAAGGCCCATTTATTTTCGAGCAGGCCCGTTCCGGCTTTTACGGTGTGTTTCCAGGTATTGAATGAACCATAGCTGTTAGCGATCTCCGCATACGGCTTTTCATTCAACCCGTCTGTTTGAATGTTGATGCTTGCACCAAAAGCCCCGGCCCCGTTACTGGAAGTACCAACCCCACGCTGCACCTGTATGTTCTGGGACGAGGAAGCCATGTCGGGCATATTTACCCAGAACATGCCATGCGATTCGGCATCATTGATCGGCACCCCGTTTATGGTAACATTGGTGCGTGAAGCATCCGTACCACGAATCCGGATACCTGTGTACCCGATACCGGCACCGGCTTCAGAGCTGATAACCGTTGAAGGGGTAAGGTTTAACAGGAACGGGAGGTCCTGGCCGAAGTTCTGCCGTTCGATCTGTGTTTTGTTTAATGCCGAGTAGGTAACCGGGTCGGTGCTTTTGGCACGGGTAGATTGTACAAGCACCTCTTCACCAATGGTAGAAGCTTCAATGGCATTAATGGTGAGGTCGGATACATTGGCGTTGCTCACCGTAACGTTCTGTAAGGCGGTTTTGTACCCAACATAAGTTACGGCCAGCACGTAATTTCCGGGTGCAATGTTGCGGAATGAAAAGTTACCCGATTGGTCGGATAATGAAGAAGCAACTGTTTTATTTTCAACAGTATTCAAAGAGACACTTGCATCGGCAAGAGCCTGGGTGGAGGAACCGGTTTTTACCGTTCCGCTTACGGTAAATTGTGCATACGCGGCAGCCTGCATAAGCAGGATAATTACAAAGCCTGAAAGCTTTTTCATGTTCATTAATTTGAATTAAGGTTAAACAAAAACAGCAACCGGGGCGGGCTGCTGAAATCAATGTTTACCTTCTTGGAATAACCAATACAAAAACGACTGTGCACCATCGCTTTCATAATTAATTATGAGTGTGTCTACTCCCTTCGCAGGCATTATCCTGATCAGGTTCCAAGGGTATGATCTCAGGCGAATCCTGTTTACAACTTGCTGTTTCAGGATCACGGTATAAATACCGTAACCCACCATTCGCAATTCATAAACGGGATTTGCCACCCCAAAGACGGGCGCAAATGTATGTTCAATTTATTTACAAAAGCAAACAATACATTCATCACATAGAATTTAACATTTAATAATAGTTTCGCAGCATGCAATTATTCCAGGTACTTGAAATAGCAGGAGCAGGCTTCAGCATCTTTTACAGCTTGCTGCTGATGCGTGAAAAATCCGTTGGCTGGTATTTTGGGATAGCATCTTCGCTTATCGGTGTATTTATTTTTTATCAAACCAAAATATACGGGCAGGCCATGATCAGCATTTATTTTGCCGGTGTTGGCATATATGGTTTATGGTATTGGAACAAAGCCGAGAAACGTGATGAACACATTAATAAGTGGCCTGCGGTGTATCATGTTTACGCCATTATCCTGTTCAGCATATTATCAGTTATTGCCGCTTATTTTTTTAAGACCTATACAGATAGTAAAAGCCCTTTGCTTGATAGTTTTATAACCTTGTTTGGCTTACTGGCCAGCATAAAAGAGGCGCGGAAAATATTAACAAGCTGGGTGTATTGGTTCGTTATTAATGGTGTTTCTGTAGTATTGTATTACCAGCAAGACTTAAGGTATTATACCTGGTTAATAGTGATTTACACCTTTATTTGTATTCCCGGATTTTTGAACTGGTACAGGATCTATAAAAAACATAACACATGAAATTACTGGTGTTGTTATTTACTGCAGCATTGTTTCAAAAGAGCAATGCACAATATGTTACACTCATGTGCGGGCATAACCAGGTAAGGCTTGATAGTTCGGTGAACCTCAGCTGTAACTTTTTTACCGATTCATTGGTGAAGATTTATATGGATAAACCCTATAAAGGAAGCCGTTTCCAGGTTGCGCTCTTCCCCGAAAAAGGCCTTCCTGCTATGAGCTGGTACACTATTGATCCGTACACGCGTGAAGCAACTATTAAATGGACAGGCTTTTTAAAAGAAGGATGTGTAAAAGGAAAATGGTTCATTATGTATCAGAAAAAGGAAGTGAATATTCAAAACTATATTATAAATGTAGAGTTGTAACTTGTAAATAAATTCTCAGGATGAAATATTCTTTAATACTATTGGCGCTTTTCGGATTATCATATTGCTGTACGGCACAAAAGAACCCCCAGTCCATTACGCTTAAATGCGGGCTCAACCAGGTAAAAATAGACAGTGCCGTAGACCTGAGCTGTAGCTTTTTCACCGATAGCATCGTCCAGGTGTTTTTTGAAAACCCCGAATCTACCAGCAGGTTACAGGTGGTTTATGTCACTTCAGCCAATGCACCCGTAACGGCATGGTTTAACATCAACACCGATTCGCGTGCAGCAACTTTCAGCCCCCGCTCCTCGTTGGACGCGGCTTTTTGCCAGCGGGCCGAATTGATCATTTATTATACAAATGGCAGCATTAACATCCAGCGTTACAGGGTTAATTTAGGTTTATAGCGGAACGGGGCTGTTATTTTATCGTTAAAACAAGCCTGATCCGTTGTTTTAAGGCGCATCTCAATCTCCTCATTTGCCAACAAGTTGTCGAAAAAAGCTGAATATTTTTATATTGCACGCTTTAAGAAAGCAGAACAGGAAATGAAGTTATTAAAAGACCTGCACCACAAATACGTTTTTTTAAGGCGCATACAGGTTATATCGGATGAAATTGCACGCCAGATGCCCGGCAACGTTAAGGTGCTTGATATTGGTTGCGGAGACGGAACCATCAGCAAAATGGTGATGGAAAAAAAGCCGGGCGTAACGTACCAGGGGATAGATATTATGGCACGTCCTGTTTGCGCCATCCCTTTCCAGGAGTATGATGGCACCCACATTCCCTATGCGGATAATAGCTTCGATGCTGCCCAGTACACAGATGTATTGCACCATGTTCCTGACGAGATCTTTAAAAACCTGCTGAAAGAAACCATGCGTGTAAGCAATAAGTACCTGGTAATAAAAGATCATTTATGGGCCAATGCGTTCGATTTTCAAACCCTTACTTTTATGGATTGGGTAGGCAATGCACCCCATGGCGTTAAGGTTATTTATAATTTTAAAACAGAAAAATTCTGGATGGAGTTGTTTGATGAACTGGGACTTGAAGTAGTGACGATGAACAAACGCATTCCTTTATACCCGGGTGTTTTCAACCTGTTTTTCGGAAGGGGACTGCATTTTATTACCGTGCTTAAGAAGAAAAACAGCTAAGCAATTATGGAACAAAGTAAGCTTGAATTGACCATTGTAATGCCATGTTTGAACGAAGCGGAAACGCTTGAGGTTTGTATCGTTAAGGCAATGAAATACCTTAAGGACAACAACATCAGCGGAGAGGTGGTGATAGGCGATAATGGGAGTACGGACGGCTCCCAGGATATTGCCAGAAGATGCGGTGCCCGTGTGATTGATATTCCACGCAAAGGCTATGGAAGCGCCTTAATGGGAGCCATACAGGCGGCACATGGTAAATACGTGATCATGGGCGACAGCGATGACAGTTACGACTTCAGCAACCTGAACGCGTATGTTGAAAAGCTACGTGAAGGCTACGACCTTGTTATGGGAAATCGCTTTAAGGGTGGGGTGGCGAAAGGTGCCATGCCTTTTCTGCATAAATACCTGGGTAACCCGGTGTTATCCTTTATCGGAAAGTTATTTTTTGGCGGGGGCATAAACGATTTTCATTGCGGGCTTCGTGGTTTCAGGCAGGATATAGTCAGTGTGTTGAACCTGCAAACCACAGGAATGGAGTTTGCCAGTGAGATGGTGGTGAAGGCCAATATCAACAAGCTTAAAATTGTGGAGGTGCCAACCACACTTTCGCCTGACGGAAGAAGCCGTCCACCGCATTTGCGCACCTGGCGCGATGGCTGGAGGCACTTGCGCTTTCTTTTATTGTACAGCCCTAAATGGTTATTTCTTATACCCGGCCTAACCATGATGATCCTTGGCCTGATCTGCTTTTTGGCGATCCAGCGGGGTCCGGTCCAGGTAATGAATATTTATTTTGATACAAACACCATGTTGTATGCAGGGGCATTTATCATTATAGGTTTCCAGGCCGTAAATTTTGCGGTGTTCACCAGGATCTATGCCATTCAGCAAGGATTTTTACCCAAGAACAATACGCTTGATAAGCTCTATAATTTTGTAACCCTTGAGGCAGGGCTGGTTATTGGTGTGCTGATCACCCTGGCCGGGTTAACAGGATCTGTTTATTCGTTATATTTATGGGACCAGCAGGATTTTGGTGGCCTTAACTATTCAAGCATCCTGCGTGTGGTGATCCCTTCGGTTATAGCCATTATGATCGGTTTGCAAACGGTATTTTCAAGTTTCTTTTTAAGCTTCCTTGGTTTAAACCACAAGCGCATTGCTTCATAAGATCCGAACAGGACAGGAAAACATAGGATCGGTTCCTTACACTGCCATAACCCGGCTACAAAAAATTTAAGATGGACGTTGAAGGCTATTACAGGCAGTTTCAGAAGAACACCGCGTTAATGATTGCGAAACAAAAAAAGCAGTTGCAGTTTATAGTACTGATGCGCCTGCTTGCATTCTTGCTACTCGCCTGTTTTATTTACCTGGCGTTTTCACTCCACCCTTTTTATATTTTTATTGGCCTGGGCGTTTTTGCCTTTGCAGCTTTCCTGTTGTTAATGAAACAACATGCCAGGGTTAATAAGGAACTGTTGTTTCAAACCAGCCTGAATGCCATTGCTGTTCATGGAGCAAAGCCGTTTTATAAAGCAGAAACCGGGCAGGGGTATGACAAGCCTGGGCATACATACAGCAGCGATTTTGATGTGTTTGGTAAAGGTTCGCTGTTCCAGTTTATCAATACCACCGAAACCGTGCAGGGGCAACAAGAACTTGCTCACAGGCTGTTAAATCCGGCCACCGTTTCATCGCAAATAAAAAGAGAGCAGGAAGCCATAAAGGAATTAAAAGGAAAGCCGGGCTTTATGACGGACCTGCGCACTTTTTCATCATTAATAGGCCATGAGCCTGCAACGCATCATCAACTCACCAATTGGTTAAATTCAAAGGCAGTTATCAGTGCAAAAAAATTCATGCCCCTTGCGCTCTGGGTGGTTCCTTTTTTATCCATAGCCGGGCTTGTTGCTGCATTTGGCTTCGGTTATTATAACCCGCTGGTGGGTGCAATACTGATCAACTGGTTTTTGGCGGGGCTGTACCTGAGGCATAACAATAAGGTCCACGCCATAGTTGGCAAGCAAAAAGCAACCCTTGAAAACTACAGTCGTTTAAACACGTTAATGGCCGCAGAGGAATTTGACAGCGAGCAACTGACCGGCTTAAAACGCTCGTTTAACGAAAGTACACTTGCTTTAAAACAGCTGGCATCGCTGGCGGCAGCTTTCGATCAACGGTTAAATACCATGATCGGACCGATCCTGAACAGCCTTTTTATTTTCGACCTGCAATGTGTTTACCGCATTGAAAAGTGGCAACAGCAACATGCGGCAACCATGCAGAACTGGTTAGCCGATACAGCCCGTTTAGAAGCTTTGGTATCGTTTGGTACATATGCATTCAATCATGCACACTATATTTTTCCTGAGGTAGAAGAAGGGGGAATAGTGCTGGAAGCAACACAATTAATTCACCCGTTGATCGGGGATAGGCAAGGCGTAGCAAACGCTTTCCAGTATTCAGGCAGCGATAAGGTTTTTATCATTACCGGTTCAAACATGTCGGGCAAAAGTACTTTTTTGCGCACGCTGGGTGTTTCGTTGCTAACGGGCATGATGGGCCTGCCCGTCCATGCGGGGCGTTTCCGGTTTTCACCCGTAAAACTGCTTAGCTCCATGCGCATAGCCGATTCGTTGCAAGACAGTACCTCTTATTTTTATGCAGAGCTTAAGCGCTTAAAAATCATTGTGGATGAAACAGAAAAGCCCGGCCTTCCATCTGTTTTGTTTATTGATGAAATGCTGAAAGGAACCAACTCAAAAGAAAAGCTGGATGGATCCGTAGCTATTATCGAAAAGCTGGTCACCAAACCGTGCATTTCATTTATTGCCACCCACGACCTGGCACTTGGTGCATTGGAACAGAAGTTTGCCGGCCGGGTAAAAAATTATTCGTTCGAAAGTTCGATCATTGACAACAACCTTGTTTTCGATTACAAAATAAAAGAAGGTGTGGCTTCTTCTACCAATGCTACTTTTTTATTAAGGAAGATGGGTATTGTTTAGTTGGCTCCGGTATGCTTATGGGCTCTAATATAAAATCGGTTCAAAGAGATGCTGTAGAGTATATAGCAAAAAATCATAGAAGCGTGTAAAAACCAAAAGCCATGAATTCTCATGGCTTTTAAAGTTTGTGGGCCCACCTGGGATCGAACCAGGCACCCCCTGTCCCGATAGCTATCGGGAGAGTCAGATGCTCTTGTATTTTTCAATAAGTTTTTCACTGATTTCCGGATAGCGCTTAAGGTTGCTGATGTAAACGGAGCTTTTCATTTTTTTAATATGTCTTTCAATTTTTGTAGCCTGCGCATAATCGGTACATTGAATAGTTAGAAAAACGTGCCAATCGGAAGTTTGTGCAGTATAGTGATTATTGCCATATTGATGCTGGTTGTGCTTTATTAAGCGCTGTTCAATGCCGTCTTGTGTTGCACCAATATAAAATCGGTTCAAAGAGGGGCTGTAGAGTATATAGCAAAAAATCATAGAAGCGTGTAAAAACCAAAAGCCATGA
>JAZKGM010000229.1:0-4109 GCA_040385895.1 Bacteroidota bacterium | reverse complement strand
TCTCATGGCTTTTAAAGTTTGTGGGCCCACCTGGGATCGAACCAGGCACCCCCTGATTATGAGTCAGATGCTCTAACCGAATGAGCTATAGGCCCCTCCTTTTTATTTAAAGGGATGCAAACATATATTATTGTGTAGTGTTATACAAGTATTCTTATGACAAAAATTACTACGCTTATTTTCGACCTTGGCGGTGTGATATTGAACCTTGATCAGGAACGTACATTCCGCGCTTTTATGAACCTTGGCGCTAAGCTGGAAGAGATCAATAAAGAATCGGCCCTTTTCAATGAGTTTGAAACCGGGAAGGTAGATGCGGAAACTTTCCGGAGCTATTTTTTAGAGGTGCTCAAACACCAGGTAAGCAAGCAGCAGGTGGATGATGCATGGAATGCCATGCTGCTTGATCTGCCAACCCACCGGGTTGAATTGCTGAAAAAAATGAGAAAAAGGTTCAGGATCTTCCTGCTCAGCAATACCAACAGCATCCACATCGATTCTTTTAATAAGTACCTCACACAATATCATAGCGGCCTCGATTGGATGGGCTTGTTCGATAAGGTGTATTACTCGTACGAGATCGGTCACCGCAAGCCCGATAGAACCATTTATGAACATGTGCTGAACGACCAGGGGTTAACAGCCGGGGAGTGCATTTTTATTGACGACAGTAAGCCGAACCTTTCAGGCGCAAGGGAAGCCGGACTTCACGTGGTGTGGGCGAAAAAGCCGCTTGATGATGAAATGGTAGAAGAAATAAATGCCCTGGTCGCTTCGTTTAGGGTAAGTATGAATTAATAGCAGTACCTTTCACTTGCTGATGAAGCAAGGCAATAATTTAGAATGAAAAGTGGTTTTGTAATAATGTTCCTGGTTTTTGTGCTGTTTGTTGTTTCATGTAAAAATGAAGAACAGCAGTCGCCACAACCAAGCCCCGTGTTGTTAAATACAGATAGCGTGCTGTATGCAAAAAGCAAAGAAGGATCAACTTTTAACTGGTACTTACAAAACGATTCCATTAAAAGGTCTTCTCCCCAATCGCCCCACAGTAAATATTTCCGGGTAAGGTTTAACAGCATTGCGCTGGCTGCGTTAACAGATAATGGCCGCCTGCCGCAGAACGGAAGCTTTCCCCAAGGGTCATTGATCATAAAAGAGTTATACGATAGTGCCACCGCCCCGCTTAAATTCCTGGCCATCCTTTATAAAGACCAATCGGCCAGGGAACAGGCCAACGGCTGGGTTTGGCTGGAGATAAAAGGCAATGGAGAACAATACATCAGCTCTTCCGAAAAAGGCGCACAATGTGTAAGTTGCCATAGCACGGGGCGCGACCAGGTGAGGTTATTCGACCTGTTTTAATCCATTCACAACGAAAATGAGCAAAGAATTTGTAATACTGGTTGATGAGCATAACAAGGAGATCGGCCTGATGGAGAAACAGGAAGCGCATGAAAAAGCGTTGCTCCACCGTGCTTTCAGCGTGTTTGTTTTTAATACCGGGAATGAACTTTTATTACAACAGCGTTCGCTGCATAAATACCACAGTGGCGGCCTTTGGACAAATACCTGCTGCAGCCACCCGCGCAGCAATGAAACCACATTGGATGCCGCCCACCGCAGGTTAAAGGATGAAATGGGCTTTGATTGCGACCTGGCCGAGCGTTTTCATTTTGTATACCATGCAAAGCTCGATAACGGCCTCACCGAACATGAGCTTGATTTCATTTATACCGGTACGTTTAACGGTACACCCGATATTAATACCAGCGAGGTGCAGGCCTACAAGTGGCTGCCCATGGAAAAAGTGATTGCCGATGTAAACGATCACCCCGGTTTATATACGGTGTGGTTTAAGATCATCCTGGATAAATATCTTGAAAATGTTGTTTAATTCCCCCCTTCGGGTATAGGAATTTGGATAAAGAATAGGCTACTTTTGCCGGGTGAAAAATACGAATCCGCTACGCAAAACCATCGGCATAATTGGTGGGGGCCAGCTTGGCCGAATGATGATCGAGGAAACCCTTCGTTTAAATATTTCATTCAATATTCTTGATGCCGAAGATTGCCCGTGTGCATCATTGGTTGATATTCACATAAAAGGAAAACTAACGGATGGATCGGCCATACGCAAGCTTGCAGAAGTAAGCGATGTGCTTACTTACGAAATTGAACACATTGATGTGGCCGCATTGCTGGAGCTGGAGAAAGAGGGCAAAGAGATCATTCCTTCTCCGAAGGTGCTGCAGATCATACAGGACAAAGGGCTACAAAAGGCATTTTTTGTTTTGAATAATATTCCGACCTCACGTTTTATTTCCGTGGAAACACCTGGAGAATGGATACAGGCAATGGAAGAACTGGGAGGCGAAAAGCTTGTAGCAAAAACAAGGAAAGACGGCTATGACGGCAAAGGTGTATCCATCATAATAACAAATGAATTAAGATCGGATCGGTCAAAAATACCGTTTAGCCAGCCTGCTATACTCGAAGAGTTTATTCCCTGCCAGAAAGAGATCTCGGTAATGGTGGCGCGCGATGCAGCAGGTAATATAAAAACCTGGCCGGTTGTTGAGCTGGTTTTTGATCCCGTGGCCAACCTGGTTACCTTTTTAGATTGTCCTGCTTTGCTGGATGAAAACATTGAAATGCAGGCGCGTGAGATCGCATTACATACCATAGAAAAATTAAACGGAACAGGGGTGTTTGCGGTAGAAATGTTCCTGACAGCAGACAATAAGATCCTTGTAAACGAGGTTGCTCCAAGACCTCATAATTCGGGGCACCATACCATCGAGGCCTGCTATACTTCGCAGTTCGAGCAGCTGGTGCGCATCCTGGCAGGATTACCTTTGGGCAGCACAGAGCTGATCCAGCCTGCCGTGATGATGAACCTGCTGGGTGCAGGTGATTTTACCGGTGCTTATAAACTGGACGGCCTCGAAGAAGCGAGTGAAATGGAAGGTGTATATGTTCATTTATATGGCAAAACAGAAAGCAAGCCCATGCGTAAAATGGGGCATGTAACGGTTATGGCCAAAACACTTGGCGAAGCCAAAGCCAGGGCACAAAAAGTGCATGAACTTTTAAGGTTTGTGAAAGATTGAACGCGGTGAAAAAAATTGATGCATGGCATGTCGCTTTGAGCCTGTTAAGGGCGAAGCCATCAATGAATTATTCCAGGTCGGTGCTTAAGCGGTAGCGGCAAATGCGGTTGTTGTTCTTATCGGCCACGTAAATGGTCCTGCGGTTGTAGCAAACCCCGCTCGGGTCGTTAAAGTTAAAAGGGCCACTGTTGCTTCCATCGCTTGCCGAACCTCCGAATGAAACGATGATCTGCCTGGTTAAACCCGAATTGGCAGGAGGGTTTACCCCTTCGTAACCTTGCGGGGTGAATACATACAACGAATCGGTTTCGCTGTCCACCACAAAAATATACCCTAAATTATCCGGTGCAATGTAGCAATCCTGCGGGTTTTTAAAACGCAGCGGCTCATACAAAAAGCGATCGGCCTTACTTTTATCAAAGTCTAAGAACTGTGGCGATTCCGCGTATTGCGTTCCCAGCTCCGGGTCGTCAAACACATTGATCATAATGGCACGGTATTCCACCTGTTTGCTCTGATCGGCCTGGGTAATTAAAAAGCTTTTTGACGTGCTCATGCCTTGCTGCCTTTGCGGTGGTGCGCTGAATGTGGCAATAGAAGAAATACCAAGTACGGATTTTAAGCTGGAGTTATTCGGGCTTAAGCCTGTTCCGTAACCCGTGTTGCCCCCGTTTGCATTATACACCAACAGGCCATTATCAGGCCTCACAAATGAGTTTGGATCGTTACGCGGGCCGGTGCGTGTTAGGTAAACCGTATTGTTATCTAATGTGGCAATGCCTGTAAACTGAACCGCTTCATCATCTGCGCCACGGTTGGCTGTGGTGCTCCGCGAGTCGTCATTAAGCGGGTGGATGAGGGTATCAACAAACTGTGTATTTCCGTCAGCCGTATTGATCAAATGATAAACAGCAGCGCGGTTGCCAAGGCTTGGGTGGTTGATCCTTCCAAGCACATATGTGTGAAGCCGCCTGTCCTGGGTAACATCCGTAGCTCCCG
>JAZKGM010000228.1:0-6482 GCA_040385895.1 Bacteroidota bacterium | reverse complement strand
AGAAACCACAACGTACACAAAGGACACAAGGTTCTATGGCAATGAGCTATTATTCGGAATATCGAATGACTGACCTCTGCTAAAGCAAACCACCACGTTCGCAAAGGGCGCAGCGGTTTTCAGATTGCTTCACTTCGTTCGCAATAACATTACTCCCTCCTCCGCACTTCCACTTCTATCAGCTATGGACTATTAGCTATAAACTTCTCCCTAAAAGCTCCTGCTCACCCCCAATATCCACCTGAACTTCACATATTCCCCATCCACAAAAGGAGAGGTGTTTAATACCCAGGGCACATCAAAGCGGAAGGTCAGTGGTTTTAACTCATCCAGCCTGCCCCAGCGTTTTATGGTTAATGCAGCACCTGTTCCTGCGCTCATTAATACTTTCCCGGTAATGGTTTTGTTGGATGTTAATCCGTATTCCCCCGTTTTGAAGTTATTCTGTATCACGCCAACATCACCAAACAGGTAAACATCTAAATGCAACACATCTTTGATGCTGCGCGGTTCTAAACGGACCAGCCTGTCGAAATCAAGTTCACCGCTAAAACTTGCCCCGCTCATTCCTTTATACAGCATTACCTGGTTGATGCCATTTGTAGTTGGCAGGGCATACCCGGCAAAGCAGCGCACGTTCAAGCCGCCACCAAAATGAAAATGATTTACATCTGCACCATAACCTAACCAGTCGCTTGGTACAAAAGCACGCGAGCGAACAAACTTATTTTCCATCATCTGTTCGCTGTTTGCACCGGCTACGTTCAACATGCTTTCGGGAGCTACATTATTCCCGGTCATATACTGGCCAAAAACACGCGTGCGGAAATCAAGCTTGCCTAAGCGGTTCTCATTGATCGCGGTGAGGTGAATAGCTGCATAATCATAATCGCTGCCCAATGCAGTGCTACGCATCCCTAAAATGATCTGTCCTGAACCGCGTTTGTAATCGTAGGTATGTTTATATTCAAGGTTCAATGTGTTGTTCCATTTGTCGTTATTCCACTCAGATGGATAGAGCAGGTATGCCAGGTCTCCAGCCGTTGTCCTGTACATGCTTTTGAAGTATGCAGAAAACACATTGTTGCCATATGTTTTTTCAATACCGATGCGGTTGAGCCAAAGCCCGTCTAAAAAGCGCGAATGGATATTATAGTTAAAGCTGCGTGGAAAATTGTTGGTGTAGCTGATGCTGTAGTTAACCGGGTTTTGCGCAGCTATGCTTGTATCATTTCCAAGTCGTGTATTGTACCAAACAGTAGTGCGGAACACATGTTTAAAGTTCATGTAGTTTCCGTTAAAATGTAAGCCCGCTTTCACCCCGTCAATGCTGTTATACCAAACATCAGGTCTCCATTTCAACAGGTAATGTCTTCTATCAAGAGGACTTTTTACCTGGTTGTCGAAACCGAATTTTACCGGGCATGCAGTACTGTTATTCAGCCAGTTTACATCGGCCAAACGGTACGTGGTATCAATGCTCACCTTTTTTAATCCTCCCGGGCAATAAACCAGTGCTTTATAGGTCGGGTTAAGAATGCCCCAGCCTTTCCATTTGGTTACCAGGCGGGTGTCGGCATTCTTTTTATAAAAATAAGTATTGCTCACCTGCGATGTATAGATCTTTCCGTCTTTGCTGTAAGCCATTAGGTCTAAAGGCATTTGCATGCTACCCTTGCGCTTTAGCTTAACCACATAATAATCGCCATTTTTACCATCTTTCTCTTTAACTGAATGCACACCTTTTATGGCATAATCAATTGTTTTTGTGGTTTCCATCCATTGATCGAAAAACCAGTTGAGGTCAACATGCGTATAATTAATAATGCTGTTTCGGAAATCTTCAAAATACGGGTGGCACATTTTCCATTGGTTGAAATAATGTTTCATTGCATCGAGGAATAAGGTATCGCCCAGTACGTATTGAAGGTTATACAACATGGTTGCTGTTTTGTAGTATACATGTCCATAGCCTCCACCATGGTGCAATGCCCCGTTAAAATCATCGCTGTGCGTGTTTAAAAATGCATCCGATTTATTGATGGCATCCCGGGTATAACCTAAATAAATGTTCTGGTCCATTAAAGGCAGTGGCTTGTAAGCGTTTCCAACATAGCCCTTTCCTTTTCCGGGTTGCTCTTTGGTTAAACGGGTCATGCTCCAGTGCGTGAGAAATTGTGTGAATCCTTCGTCTAAGCTGGCCCGGTATGTTTCATTGTTTCCCACCATACCAAAGAACCAGTTATGCCCGATCTCGTGGGCCAGTAATCCGTAATAACCCGGGGATAAACCACCATCCAATGTGAGCATAGGATATTCCATGCCGTCACGCGCATCGGCCACGATCATTTTCGGGTAAGCGTATAAACCAAAATCGCGCGAGTACAATTCAATTATTTTTGAGGCAAACAAAGCTCCATCCTGCCAGCGGCTTGCATGCGGTTCCTGGGCCAAAGCAATGCATTGCACCTTGTGTCCGTTTGGCAACACTACGTTCACCTCACCAATGCGATAGGTAGGATCAGCAGTCCATGCAAAGTCATGTACATTCTCAGCCTTGAACTTCCATGTTTTGTAGGTGCCATCATTGGCAGTAATTACCGATGGTTTTTCGTCCAAAGGTTTATCCTTGAAATTAGTGATGTCTAATTTAGCACGCAGATCAGCTGGCAACACTTCTTCTTTATTCTGCAACACGCCTGTTGCATCAAGCACGAAATGTTTAGGAAAATTCAGCTCTACATCAAACGAACCGAAATCACCGTAAAATTCTTTTCCTAAATGTTGGTCCGTTTCCCACCCGAACTTACGGTCGTACACACAAATGCGCGGATACCAATGAACACCATCAAAGTGTTTGTTTCCATATGCATCAAACAGCTTCATGCGCCTGCGCTGGTTGCCCCCGTCATCAAAATAGGTTTTAAATTTTATATTAAACGTAACAGAGGCATTTGGTAGTAAAGGTTTGTTGAGTTTCACATTCATGATACTGAAATCAATTGTTGGTTTTAGCTCAGTTCCTTCTGTACTTATGCTTTCAATGCTCGTTCCTTTACCGTTGGCTTCATACCTGCCGAACTTCTGGTAAAAGTTGTTTGTTTTATTCAGGCTTTCCAGGTAACCGCCTTTTATAAATGCATTCTGGTACAAATGGAAATATACCTCGTAAAGTGTATCAGGTGAATTATTATAATACGTTAACTCTTCTGTGGCGTCAACCACATCGGCCGTATCAATTAAAGTAGCTTTTATTTTATAATCTACATCCTGCTGCCAGTAGCCTTCATAAGGTTTGCGGTTTTTCCAGTAATAAGGGTTAGACGCGCTGCGGTAATCTGTTTGTGTGAAAGCAGTAATGGCAACTGCCAGCAGGCAAGAGAGTAAGAGTGGTTTCTGATACATGCAGGCAAGTTGCTTAAAAGATAAGAGAATTACAAGGAGGCCGCGTGAATGCTTACGGGCGTTTAAAAGCCGGCTTTCCGGTCTGTACATGACGCGTCTTATTAAGCAAACGCGCTTCAGATAGGTACTAATGAGGTGGTGATACTGAGTTGCAGATTCATGTAAAGGAATAATAAATGATGGATTGATTACCGGCTAATCCATATAAATTGCAGGCGTAAAACGATGCAAAATCAACGTGTTTTAATCATAGGAACGGTTTGGCCCGAGCCGGGTTCTTCTGCCGCGGGAAGCAGGATGATGCAGCTGATAAACATGTTCAAAGAGGAAAACCATGCCGTTACTTTTTCTTCTGCTTCAGCCAACAGCCCTTTTGCAGTGAACCTGGAAGAGCATGGGGTTAATAAGGTTCCGGTTGAGCTAAACAATTCATCGTTTGATGATTTCATCATGCAGCTTAATCCCGGTATTGTTTTGTTCGACCGGTTTATGACAGAAGAGCAGTACGGCTGGCGGGTGGCTAAACACTGCCCGGAGGCGTTGCGGGTGCTCGATATGGAAGATATGCACTGCCTGCGTTATGCGCGTGAAAAAGCATTTAAGGAAAACAGGGCATACACAAACAATGACCTGCTTAATGATATTGCCTTACGCGAGATCGCGTCCGTTTACCGCTGCGATATTTCACTGGTTATTTCCAAAGTAGAGATGCAATTGCTGCGTGAGGTGTTCGGGGTTGGTGATGCATTGCTACATTACATCCCTTTTATGTATGATGAAACACGGGAAAAGGAAATTGCAGCATGGCCATTGTATGAAGAACGCGCTCATTTTATTTCCATCGGGAATTTTTTGCATGAGCCGAACCGCAATGCGGTTCTGTATCTGAAAGAAACGATCTGGCCATTGATCAGAGCACAATTGCCAAAGGCAGAGCTTCACATCTACGGAGCTTATCCTGTACAGCAGGTGCTGCAGATGCATAAGCCAACCGAAGGATTTATGGTAAAGGGCAGGGCAGGTGATGCAAGGAAAGTAGTAAGCCTTGCAAAAGTAAGTTTGGCTCCTTTGCGGATCGGTGCGGGTTTAAAAGGTAAGCTTGCCGAGGCTATGGCTTATGGCACGCCTTCGGTAACTACTGGCATAGGTGCAGAAGGGATGTGTGATCAGCTGCCCTGGAGTGGTTTTATTCATGATGAACCGGATGCCTTCGCAAACGCAGCGGTTGAATTATATGGTAATAAAGAGTTGTGGCTCCAAAAGCAGGCAAATGGAGTGAGGCTTATCAATAAGTTATTTTCAAAGCATGGGCATCAACAACAATTGATCGGTCGTTTTACAGAAGTAAGCAACATGCTGGAAGAACACAGAAGGGCTAATTTTACAGGCGCCATGCTCCGGCATCATTTTGCCGCAAGCACCATGTACATGAGCCGGTGGATCGAAGCAAAAAACAAAAGTTAGCTTATTTTACCGCAAATTCCTGTTCTACTTTTTCGATCCATTCAAAATCATCGGCTACCGAACCTGTTTGAATGCCATATAAGGTTTTATATAACCAGTTGCTTACTTCACGGGTTTCGGCATCAGGCAGGGTGTATTCAGTTCCTTTATAATTAAATGCGGCTATCTTGGCAATAATGGCTGCGGTTCCTGTGCCAAACGCATCGGTAAGCATTCCTTTGTTATGGGCTTCAACCAATTCGTCCACGCTTATCCTGCGTTCTTCCACTTCATAGCCTTTTGCTTTTAATAATTTAATGCAGCTGTCGCGTGTAATACCGGCCAGTATGGTTCCGTCAACCGCAGGGGTAACAATTTTATTGCCCATGGCAAAGAACACATTCATGGTTCCGCTTTCTTCAATGTATTTATGCTCGCGGCCATCTGTCCAGATGATCTGGTCGAATCCTTTCTGGTTCGCCTCTAAAGTTGGCAGCATGCTGATTCCATAATTACCGGCCGCTTTCGCAAAACCAACCCCACCGTCAAAAGCACGCACATATTTTTCTTCCACCATTACACGGATAGGTTTAGGATAGTAGGCATTAACAGGACAGGTAAATATAATGAACTTGAAATTTTTGGCAGGTCTTACGCCAACAAAATCGTCTGTGGCAAACATGAACGGGCGTATATACAGGGCACTTCCGGGTTTAGTGGGGATCCATGCACTGTCCAGGTCAACCAGCTGTTTAAGCCCTGCCATAAAGATCTCTTCCGGCAGTTGTATCATTCCCATGCGTGCCGCGCTTAAGTTAAGGCGCTGCAGGTTTTCTTCCGGCCTGAACAATTGTGCTTCGCCATCGGCATTTTTAAAGGCTTTCATGCCTTCAAAAATAGATTGGCCGTAATGCAGTGCAAATGTGGAAGGAGAGAGGTTCAATGGCCCGTATGGAAGGATCTCAAAGTTTTTCCATTCATTATCTTCATAATCGGCCACAAACATGTGGTCGCTGAACACGGTGCCGAACTGGATATTGTTAAAGTCGCAGGTATCGATACGGCTATGTGTAGTTTTGGATATTTTTATAGAAATTGCCATTTTTTTTATATCACTTTAAATGAATAACGAAATAGAGGAGATAGCAGATCTGTATGATGAATTTTTTATAATTGATCCACCTGCACAGATAAGCGGTAATAAACCGGTTGAAGTTGCTGCTGAGGTTGCCCGGCCTGTTCCTGTAAAAGAAATTGCGGAGCCTGTAATAAACACCCCCGAAGATCCTTTACCACCGGTGAACAACGTTGCACCAACCCCTCAGATCCCTCTTGCCCCGTTAAATTTTTCGGGTGCAAACAAACGGCATATTACTGTTATATACAATGATAAAAATAATGACAGCCGTGAGAATGTTGAAATGTTGAGCAACCTGGTTACTAAGGCGCTTAAACTCAGTATGGATGACGTGGCCATTGTACGGCTTAGCCGAAACCCCGGTTATTCTCTCCGCATGATATTTAACACGTTAAATTCAGAATATGCGATGATCTGGGGTGCTTTTGACCTGCTGAAAGCGGAGCATAACGATACTGCGATCCATCAAACGTCATCGATCGGCTCAACCCGCATG
>JAZKGM010000227.1:22736-26664 GCA_040385895.1 Bacteroidota bacterium | reverse complement strand
ATTCCAACATCAATCCTCCAACTTCTATGATCTTCCAGTAAACCGTAATGCTTAATTCGTAATCTCCTCCACTTCGCACTTTTGTCACTTCGTACTCCGTACTTTCCCTACTCTCTCCGTTCCCCGATCTGCTGCCTCCACATGGCGTAATACAATCCTTTTTCCGTAAGCAGCTCGCTGTGTTTACCTGTTTCAATGATCACGCCTTTTTCAAGTACATAAATGCGGTCGGCATGCATAACGGTAGACAGGCGGTGGGCGATAAGCACCGTGATGTTTTCCTTTTGCGAAGAAATATTTTTGATGGTGTTTGAGATGGCCTCTTCTGTTAACGAATCCAGTGCCGATGTGGCTTCGTCAAAAACCATGAGGCGCGGATGACGGAGCAATGCGCGTGCAATGCTCAGCCGTTGTTTTTCGCCACCGCTCAGCTTCATTCCGCCTTCACCGATCACCGTATCAATGCCGTTCTCACTTCGTGCGATCAGGTTGTCGCAGGAAGCCTTGCTTAATGCTTCGTTTATTTCATTATCGGTAGCAAGCGGCTTCACAAATAACAGGTTCTCTTTGATGGTTCCGGAAAACAACTGGGTGTCTTGCGTAACAAAGCCAAGCTGCTGCTGCAATTCGTCCTTGTCTATTTTAAGGGAACTGATGTCGTTGTATAAGATATTGCCGGATTTAGGCGTATACAGGCCCACCAGTAATTTTACCAGCGTGCTTTTGCCGCTTCCGCTGGGGCCCACAAATGCAATGGTTTCGCCCTTGTTCGCTTCAAATGCAATGTTGCTCAGCGCATCGTAGTTGGCCGATTTATGGCGGAAGCTGATGTTGTTGAAATTCAGCTTCTCTATGGCATTTAAAGGCGAAGGATCAAGCGGTTTCTTTTCGATCGGGATGTTAATGATCTGCTCAAAGTTGGCCAGTGAAGCCTCTGCGTCGCGGTAGCTGATAATTACATTGCCCACTTCCTGTAACGGGCCGAAAATGAAGAAGGAATAGAATTGCAGGGTAATGATCTCGCCCACGGTAAGCTGGTTGCCAAAAACAAGGTAAAGCAGGATGAACAGGATAGACTGCCTGAGCAGGTTAACCATGGTGCCCTGTATAAAAGAAATGCTGCGGATGTCGCGTACCTTTTTCAGTTCAAGCTGCAGGATCTTTTTGGTGGCATCGTTGAGGCGAAGCGTTTCCTGGTTGGTTAAGCCCAGGCTTTTCACCAGCTCAATGTTGCGCAGGCTTTCGGTGGTGCTGCCGGCCAGCTGCCGGGTTTCTTTCACAATGTTGGTTTGCACCTTCTTGATCCGTTTTGATAAATAATTGGTGATCACGGCCAGTGAGGTGGCACCGATCACATATACTGCGATGAGCGATCCATGCACATTAATGGTGTAAACGATCACGAAAACAATTCCAACCAGTGAAGCAAACAGGATATTAATAAAGCTCATGATGAACTTCTCGGTGTCTGTTCTTACTTTCTGCAGGATATTGAGCGTTTCACCGCTGCGCTGGTCTTCAAACTCCTGGAAGGGAACCTGTAAGGTATGTTTGAGCCCGTCTGTATAAATATCGGCACCCAGCTTTTGGATAATGAGGTTGATGAAATAATCCTGGAAGGCTTTGGCGATGCGGCTTACCATGGCCACGCCTATGGAAGCACCAATTAATAAGCCGACTCCTTTAACAAAATCTGCTTCGGTGTAGCCCTCCGGGCGTTTTGCAAAATTATCGATGATCTTTCCGAAAATAAGCGGATCGAGCAAAGAAAAAACCTGGTTAATGCTGGCCAGGAACATGGAAAAGAATACGAGGTTCTTGTATCTTTTTAAATAGGATAATAAAATTTTCATGGGTAAAACTGCGGCTGCAATGTTACACTTATTTGAGCTAAGAAAGTATCAGAATTGATTATGGTGAACATCAACCGGGCGTTTTCCCGGTATCTCCTAACGGCTCAGCGTGTTTGGCCTGGCATACACAAATTGCATCACATTGATGTTGCGCATGGCAAAAGCGGCTTCGCAATAATTGAGGTAATAATTCCATTTCCGGATAAATGCTTCGTCAAAGCCCAGCTGTTTTACGTAAGCCAGGTTCAGGTTGAATTCTTTAAACCAAAGTTGCAGGGTTTTGGCATAATCCAATCCCATGTCTTTCAGGTCGAGCAAGGTAAGGTCACCGGTGTCGTTCACTGCTTTGTTTATTGCAGCTACAGAAGGCAGCAGCGAGCCCGGGAAAATGTATTTCTGGATCCAATCCACCCCGTTCTTTAATTCTTTGAAACGCGAATCGGGACAGGTGATCACCTGGAAAGCGAAAATGCCATCCTTTTTCAGCAGCTCGCGGCATTTGTTAAAATAAACAGGCAGGTATTTTGCACCAACAGCCTCCAGCATTTCAATAGAAACGATCTTATCGAATGTGCCCTGCAGCAAGCGGTAATCTTCGATCATAATGGTGATCTTGTCCTGCAACCCTTCTTTTTCAATGCGCTCTTTGGCCAGTTTATATTGCTCTTCCGAAATGGTAACCGTGGTTACTTTGCAGCCATAATTCTTAGCCATGTAAATGGCATTGCCACCCCACCCGCTTCCTATTTCAAGCACATGGTCGGTGGATGTTAAATGCAGCTGCTGGCACAGGCGTTCATATTTTGCATACTGGGCTTCTTCCAGCGAAAGGTCCGGCTTGTTGAAATAAGCAGAAGAATACGTCATGGTGGGATCGAGGAACAGCGCAAAAAAATCGTTGTTCAGGTCGTAATGCTCCGAAATGTTCTTTCTTGAACCCGCTACGCTGTTCTCTCTTTTAGCGTGATAAACCTTGTTGAACAGCTTAAGCATATTGAGTGCAAGCGCTTTCGATTTTGAACCCGAAACAGCCGGTGCGTTTTCCACGTTCAGTAAAAACCATTTGATCACGCTGGTGATGTTATCGGTATCCCATTCGCCCTCCATGTAGGCTTCGCCAAAACCAATATCGCCATACAATACACAACGTTTAAAAAAGGAAGGCGCGTGAATGGAAACATTTGCGGTAATGGTGCTTTCCCCGTTGCCAAACTGTATCGTTTCGCCCGAAGGCATGCGAACGGAGAGCTTACCTAAAGTCATTTTCGATAACAATCCGATCACCAGGTTTTCGTAAAAACCCCTTGATGTTTGCAGGCTGTTTGTATGTGCTACTGAAGTTGTCATAATAGTAAAGTTTAACCCGTGTATTTATTAAATACGTTTTGCTGCAATTCGGGGAAAGCAGCTTTTTTATGATAAGGCAGTTTTTTGAGCCAGAGCTTTAAAGCGTGCCAGTGTATAAGTGTAATGATCTGCAATGGGATTAACGGGAACCGGATGGCATACCAGATCATGTTTAAATTATCCAAGGTTTTCTTTTCACCGGTGAGTGTGCTGATAAAAAAGCGCTTCCCCTTTTTGTAATCATCAATTTTTATGGAAAGGTTTTCACCGGGCACAGCCAGGTTAAAATCAAAATCGGTGTCGTGGTCGATAAAAGGCGATACGTAAAAATACTTGGTGGTATGAAGCCTGAATCGTTCGTTTTCCAGGCCCTTGCTGCCTATAAAAAACGGTTTTTGCTCTTTAAAGGTGTTGGTGATCTCCACCACGCAGCAAAGGGGTTGCCCGCTTTCGTCAAAACAATAGTAAAAGGAAACCGGGTTGAAGTTGTACCCCAATACATTCAGGTTGGTAAGCAGCAAGATCTTTCCTTTGCCAATTTCCACACCCTGCTCTTTTAAGTATCCGCTGATCTGTTCTTTGGTTGACCTGGTGGTGTCGGGCTTACCGGCCGGGAATTGAAGGTGTTCCTTATCTTTAAAGCTAAACAGGTTGAATGCATTGCGGCTGAAAAAGAACAGTTTTTTCTGCAACAGCTCCAGCTCATCCAGGTCGATATAAAACATGAA
>JAZKGM010000227.1:0-22726 GCA_040385895.1 Bacteroidota bacterium | reverse complement strand
CAGAAGCTGTTTTTTTTCGGCTCCAGGCGATGGTGCATGACACGTGCTTTATAGATACAACTGTTCATTTTTTATACTCTTTCCTATGGCTGCTACCATTCTTTATCCAATTCCCCCATTTGCTTGCAAAGGCCCACCGCACTGGCAAAAGCATCCTCATGAAACCCGAACCTGAAATAGCTTCCGCAGAAATAAAGCGGTCCTTCCTTGTTCAGCAGGTGAAGTTCTTTTTGTGCGTTCATCGCATCCAGGTCGAACAGCGGGTGTTCATAATCAATAACCTTCAGTATTTTGTTGTGGTCCACGCTACCCGGAAAGGCATTGATGGAAACAAAATAATTCACCTCATCCGAAACGCCCTGCAACCTGTTCATCCAGTAAATGGTGCTCGGGATGCGTTTGCCGTTCTTATGTTCGATGCGGTAGTTCCAGCTGCTCCATGTTTTTTTCGATTGCGGCATAATGCTTTCATCGGTATGCACAGTGGCGCTGTTGTACTGGTACCTGAACTTAGATAATATACGTTCCTGCAATGCGCTTGGTTTTTTAAGCATGCGGTACGACTGGTCGCCATGGCTGGCCATGATCACTTTATCGAACACGTGCGTGTTACCATCGGCAGTGGTTACATAGGCTTTGCCATCCTCCTCCCAAACGGTTTTTGCCCCGTTGCTGGTTTGGATCTTATTTTTAAAAGGTGCGATCAGGATCTTTTTATACGATTCGCTTCCGCCATCGGGCGTATACCACTGGTGTTGGGTATTTAACCCCAAGAAGCCATGGTTCTTAAAAAAACGGATGAGCGAAACAGCCGGGAAATCGAGCATCAGCTCCATCGGGGTGCTCCACACGGCCGAGCTCATCGGAACCAGGTATTTCCAGAGCATGTCATCACTAAACCCGAATTCTTTGATGTACTGTCCCAGGGTGTGTTGCTGGTAGTTGGGGTCATCAATGATCTTTACACTGATCTTATTAAAGCGTGTAATTTCAAGCAGCATTTTGAGGTAGCGCGGACTGAATATATTTTTACGTTGGGCAAACAGACCGTCTAAGCCCGAACCGCAATATTCCAGCCCGGTAGCCATATCCTGCACGCTGAAAGACATATCGGTTTGTTTGATGGGTGCATCTATTTCCTTAAACAGTTTGACCAGGTTGGGATAGGTTTCAAAATTGAACACCATAAAGCCGGTATCCATAAAAACCTTTTTGCCGCCTTCATCCACGCCAATGGTATTGGTATGCCCGCCCACATAATCATTCTGTTCGAACAGCGTGATGTCGTATTTTTTATAAAGAAAATGTGCGCATCCCATTCCGGCAATCCCGGTTCCTATTATTGCTAATTTTTGCATGGTGCTTACATTAAGCGGAGGGGGATTTTTTGAATAAATAATGGCTTACCAGCCATTCATTGCCATTGTTGTAGCCCCAAAGCTCGGCACACGACATGTAGAAGATGCGCCAGTAGCTCCACCATTTCATGGCTTCTGCTTTTCCGTAGGTTTGCTCGAACAAAGGCATGATCTGGTCTTTATGGGCATCCATGTTGCTGAGCCAGGCTTCTGATGTTTTCTGGTAATGCTGGCCGCTTACATGCCAGTGCTTTTCTACCCTTACATCGTCATTGAAATAAAACAGCAGGTCGTCACTTGGCATCATGCCACCGGTGAAAAAATACCTGCTCATCCAGTCGGTGTCATCAATCACTTCAAACTTGTAAGCAAATTCTTTATGGGTGAAAATATGAACGAACAGCCTGCCTTCTGGTTTCATCGCATCGCCCACCTTTTTTAATAGTTTCTGGTAATTGCGCATGTGCTCGAACATTTCTACAGAAACCACGCGGTCGAATTGCCGGTCAAGCTCCAGTACGTTAATATCGGAGG
Source organism: Bacteroidota bacterium (assembly GCA_040385895.1). Lineage (GTDB taxonomy): Bacteria > Bacteroidota > Bacteroidia > UKL13-3 > UKL13-3 > UBA6183. The sequence continues at coordinate 20,834 of JAZKGM010000227.1, read as the reverse complement.
TGATCACCGTGAGGTTATTGAGGCCGCGTTGCTTAGCCTGCTCATCGATGTATTGTTTTTGTGTACGTGAATTGGAAACAACGGTAAAATTGCTTGTTGGATACTTGGCCGACATATACAGGGATAGGGAACCCCAGCCACAACCCAGCTCTAACACATCCTGCCCGTTCTTTAATTCTGCACGCTGGCAGGTAAGCTCCAGCATATCATGCTCGGAAATATTAATGTCCTGAACGCCTTCGTTCCAGTAGCCACTGCTGTATTTAAGGTGTTTGCCCAGGCAGTATTGGTAAAATTCGGTAGGCACTTCATAATGTTGTTCGTTGGCATCTGCCGTGTTCATTGCAATGGGCGATGCTTTAAGCTCTTCGATCAGCGCCATTAAATGGGCCTGTTGTGCTTCTACATTTCCTTTATTCTCATCGTGAAGGCGTTGTTTCAGTAAGTCTCTTATTCCTTTACGGATCAACGGATCGGGAATTAAATTTTTTTCCAGCAGGGAAGAATACCACATAAATGATCAGGTTCGGTTTTAATAAAATGCATATACGTTATCGGGCCTCTTTCAGTTTTTTCCAGGGAACGATCATGCTGGTTGTCTGCTGGTAACGTTTATAGGCAGCGCCTTTGCTGCGCAGGGCCTGTTCTTCGGTCATGGGGATACCGGTTACCCGGAACAGCAGGTAAGCAATGCTAAGGCCGCCTGCCAGGCTCAGCCAACCCCAGGGCGTGTTGATGGAAAAAAGGATAATGCCCACCCATAAGGTAAGCTGGAAAAAATAGTTGGGGTGCCGCGAATAGTACCACAGGCCCTTATCACACACCCGGTCTTTATTGGCAGGATCTTTTTTAAACCGGGAAAGCTGGTGATCGGCTATGCCTTCGCCCGCAATGCCCAGCAGCCAGATCGCTGCACCGATGTATTCAAGCGGGTAAAGTTCAGGATGCATGTTTTGCGCTGTAATAAAATGGGGGATGGCCAGGAACACATTGCTGCCTGCCTGCATCTGGTAAAAGCCGAACATTTTGGTGTTGAGGTTTGCCGCCCAATCCTTTCGCAATTGGATATACCGGCCTTCTTCCCTGTTGATGTGAGAGAAGATGCGTGCGCCTAAATAAATGCCAAGCCTTAAAGCCCATAACGATAACAGGCCGCAGACAATGGCCTTCCGGGGTTCGAATCCATCTGTCATCAACCAGATGATCCCGGCAATGACCAGGAAGTTAAACGACCAGGCCATATCAACAATGCTGAAATTATTGATGGCCTTGCCGATAAAAAAGGTAATGGTCATCAGCACACAACAGGCCGCCAGGGAAATAAGAGGAAGTAAAAATACAGGATCCATTGTTAGTTGCGGTTGATTAAAAGTTCTTTTACACCCTCTTCTTTTTTAAGGGAAAAGAGCTGAATGAGCAGGTAGCCCATGGTGGCAATGCTGCCCAGGCAAAAGAGCAGGATCAGCCATAAGCCTCGTTTCCACAGGGCGGTTTCTTTGTAACAAACCCAGCAGCATATAGCCAGTACATTGGCGTAAAAATCCCATAAAGTGGCCCGCATCCAGGGAATGCTACCCAAAAAATCCCATTGCTCGAACAGGTTGCTGTGCAGGGAGGTGTCGATCACCTCGTAGCACATCCATACAAACACAATGCTGAACAGGACTTTAAGAAAAAGGATCATGGTATTAATCTGATTGCTTAACATCAGTTACGAAAAAATGTTCTGCCAGGCTTTTTAAGAAGAGATTAAAATATAGAGATAAGGGAGGAAGCCAAAGATTTCACAGATGAAATATATTCAGATAGGGAGAAGGTAATTAAAGCAAGGGAATGGATAAACCATTGCGGAAGGTTAAATCTGTGTAATCTGTGGCTGGAACAATACTTATGCTACAACTCATTGAGCTTATCGAGGAAGGGTTGCGCCAGCTTTTTTGGCGCCACATTACAGTATGCCGAGGTGAGGATATCGGTAAGGATCTCTTTATTTACCGTTTTCAGGTTCACCAATGTCCAGCCTTGTTTGCCCCAGGCATTGGGTACCGGAAAGATCATGTCTCTATCAATAAGGCAATACAAAGGTTGCTCTTCTTTGCTCAGTTTTACGCAGCAGCGGCTTTCTTTGGCATTGTGCGTTGCAAAGATCTTCTTCTTTACCTTGTATGCTACATTTTCAAAGTGGGGTGCTTCTTCGGCTTCAGGGAAAGCCAGCGGATATTTTTTAAAGGCTTTGTTGCTGATCATAATTTTTCATTTCCCTTAATCAGGGTATACACCGCCATATCGATAAATGTATGGTTGAATAAAATACGGTCTTTATGGTGTGCTTCTTTTTCAAAACCCAATTGCTCCATTAAGTAGATGGCGCTGCGGTTAAGGGGTGAAACTTTTGCTTCTATGGTATGCAGGTTCATGTGTTGCAGCCCGAAGGTGATAATGGCTTTCACAGCCTCAACAGCAATGCCCTTACCCCAGTATTCTGTACCCATTTCACCCCCGATCTCGGCATGCAGGTTCAGCATATCTAAGGAATTGAAACCACAGGTTCCTATGATCTCTTCGTTCTCTCTTAATACCCCGGCCCATGCAATGCCCTGCCTGTTGTGGTAGGCTGCAATGCTTTTTTCTGCAAGCGCTAATGCTTGTTGTTCGGTTTGCATCCGGGGGCGGGCAATAAATTCGCTCACCCTTCCGCTGGCCCGCATATCATAAATGCGTTTTGAATCCCCGGGCCTGATCTCCCGCAGGGTTAAGCGGCTTGTTTTAAGAACCGGGAAGGCATTGAATACAGAATGATCGAATTCTTTCATCAGCTGAATTAGCTTTTTATCACTTTTTTCTGGAAGCCTGCACGGGTCATATCGCCCCAGGCCTGCTTGCCTTTAAACTTATCGAAGTTTCCTTTTAATCCCCACCACACAGTACGCGGGTGGTAAATTAAAGGCTCGAGCATTAAGGTTGCGACCAGCTTTAAAATATCGCGGTGTTTGTTGTATTGCCGGTAGCTGTATTCTTCAAATACCAGCGACAAAATAGAGATGGTGATGGCAAAGAAATAAACCGTTGCAAACAGGATCAGGAAAAAATACCAGTTGCTGTATCCCATGATCACGAGGAAAATAAAATAGAGCAGCCCGAGAAATTCGATGATGGGGGCAAGCCATTCAAAAAACATCCAGAAAGGATAGCTCAACATGCCCAGCAATCCATATTTGGGGTTAAAGAATAGTTTTTTATGCATCCATAAGGTTTCCATGGTGCCGCGCATCCAGCGGTTGCGCTGCCGCCCGAGGATTTTTGTATCACCGGGCGCTTCAGTCCAGCACAACGGATCGGGGATATAAACCACCTTGTATTTGCGCTTATGGTCGCTCATGTAGCAACGCATGCGCACCACGAGCTCCATGTCTTCGCCCACCGTATTGTGGTTGTAGCCGCCACAGGCGATCACGATTTTTTTATCGAAAAAGCCCAATGCCCCGCTTATTAACAATAAACCATTGAGCTTGCTCCATGCCATGCGGCCCAGTAAAAAGGCACGCAGGTATTCAATCACCTGGAAGCGCGGAATGATGCTGTCGGGCACACGGGCGGTAAGCAGCCTGCCGTCTTCAATATCGCATGAGTTTGCAATGCGGATCACCCCGCCTGTTGCGATCACATGTTCGCGTTCTTCCATAAAAGGTTTCACCATTTTAAGGATGGCGTCCTGCTCAATAATGCAATCCACATCAATACAGGTGATCAGGTCGTATTGCGAAATGTTGATGCCGGCATTCAGTGCATCTGCTTTTCCTCCATTCTCCTTGTCAACGATCACCAGCTTTTTGTAGGCTTTGTTGGTTGATTTGTATACGCCTTTTATGGTTTTGCATTTGATCTGCGCGTTTACAAAAAAATCCACTTTTTCGAGGTTATAGGCATCGATCATGGTTTGCATGGTGGCGTCTTTGCTGCCATCATTTACAATGATCACTTCAAATGCATTGTAATGAATGCTGAGCAGCGAACGGATATTCTCTACGATGGTGCGCTCTTCGTTATAGGCCGGTGCTATTAATGAAACAGATGGTGCATAAGGAGAGGTAAGTGTTACATTATGATCGATGAACTTGTTTTTACGCAGGTAGATGTGCAGGGCACGGGCACTTAAAACAGCCAGCACCACATAAGACAGGCTTACGGTAATGGCATAAAAAAAGATGGCCGCGTTGAGGTATTCTATAAAGTGATGTACTGTCATTTTATATGCGTTCGTCTAAAACATGTTTACAAATGTCGCCCACGCCATACAGGTTCGAAAGGGTCTGTTTTTCGAGTATGGCAATGCCTTCTTCGCCTAACTTTTTAAGCGAATTTGCAGCTTCCATGGCAATGTTTATGTCGTTTTGCAACAATTGCTGGATCAGGAACGGGAGGATCTCGTTATTGCCGCATTTGCCTATGGCTTTGAGCAGCTGAAGCTTAACAGGGGTTATCGCATCGCGGTAAACATACAGCATATCGCTTTGTGCTTCGGTAACGCCAAACTCACCCAGTGCTTTTGCTGCTTCGCCCACCACATGCTGGTTCTTGTGATAAAGCAACTGGCTTAAAGCCGGGATGCTTGCGAACTGGTCGTATTGCAGGGTCATTTTTATGCAAAACTCAACCACGGTAGGGTTGGGGGAAACGAACCAGCGGCTGAAATCAGGCAACAGGTCGCGGTTGATCTGGTCGATAATGTGGGCCAGGTTTACCTGGTGCCATTCGGTTAAATAGTTGCGGTTCTTATCCAGGAACGAAAAAGGATCTTTTTTATCGAGGCGGATACTGGCCACCTGTGCTTCCAGCCTCAGGATCTGGTTTTCGTGCTGGGTGCGGTTCTTTATTTTTTCAGTGGCTTTTGTAATGTTTAACTGGGCGAGTTCCTTTACCGCATTGGCCTGTATGCCCCAGTCGGGCGAGTTCAGCTCTTTGATGGCCTGCCTGTCGAGTTTCAGTTCGATGTATAAATTGCGCAACACGTCTGCAGCCGATCCGATGAAATTTTTATGCAATAAAATGATGTGCTCGCGTAAATATTTTTTGTTGATCCGCTTATGCAGGTACCGTTTTTTAAAGTGTTTCACCACCCGCTTTCTCGATGCTTTCCATTCATCGGTTTGCATTTCTGCATCATCATTAAAAATGACCCCCGTGAGCAGCAGCTCAAACTTTTCCTTGATGTTCTTTTCGTATTGCTCATCATAGCGGTGTGTGCTGCGGGCTATCATGAGCGTGATGAAAAAGCCGATAAAAAAAACAGTGAACAGGATAAGCAATACGGTGCAAACCCTGATCAGGATCTCGGTCGAATTCAGGCTGCTTTCAATCATTTCTGCAGCCTCATCCACATAACTTTGCTGTGCAAAAACCATAGCGGCCGATGCGACAAAAAAACAAAGCAGCAGGTATCTGAAGCGAAAAAGCATTCTTTTATTTTATCAATCGTTTTACACGTACAGAAAGTTCATTGGGGCTAAAAGGCTTGGTCATGTAATCATCGGCCCCGAGGTTAAATGCATCCATCACCACATGTTCAAGCCCGATGTTGGATAATACAATAACAGGCGTTTCTTTATGGATCTCTTTCGAGCGGTTCACCACTTCAAGGCCGTTATTATATGGCAGCATCAGGTCGGTAATGATCAGGTCGAAGGTTTGTGTTTCGAGGGTAAGGATGCCCTGCCTGCCATCCATGCAGGGCGTTACCTGGTGGCCGTCTTTTTTAAGGCGGAACTCAAGGGCTTTTCTCACCAGGTCTTCGTCTTCAATAATTAATATTCTGGCCATGTGGTATTAATTAGAAGCATTCAATAATTTTAATTCTTCATCCAGCTCTTTCTGCACGTTCATAAACAACTCATCCATTTTTCGCAGTTCGGCAGGAAGTTGCTCAATGGCCATGCTGCCCTTAACATTGTGTTCAATTTTCAGGGCAATTTCATTCAGTTGTTTTGCCCCCATCATCATAAATGAGGAGGCCAGCTTATGTGCGTAAAACTTAACTTCATCCGTATTCCTGTCCGAAGCGGCCTTATTGAGGTCGGCTATGTATTCAGGGATCTTGGTCTTGTAGTCATTGATCATCTCGATCACAAAAACAACATCGCCATCGGCCATTTCGGTAATGTATTCCAGGTCTATATATTGATATCTGTTCATAGGTTTTATTTGAAACGCAAGCGGTAGGTTAAACTTACTCCATATATGTCTACATATTCTTTACGGGTAAATTCAAATTCCTGGTTGGTATAATCAAGATTAAACAAAATGACGTGTTTAACATGAAAGGTTTTTGATAAGGTGAGTCCGGCACGTTGCGATTTGAAAAAATACAGGTTCCTGTCATCGCCCGTGCCCAGTCCTGATGTGGTGAGTAGGGCCCGGTTATCGGGAGAAAGCCCGGCCGAAAAGATGAGCCCGATGTATGTGTCGGCATCGCTGAAATAGCGCCTTACGTTAATGCTCCCCGAGCGTGAAAAGCTCCTGGTATCCGGGGTAATGTACACACGGCCTATCAAAGCAAAATTACCGATGTATTTGGTGAGGGAACCGGTGTAAATAAACACTTCGCTGGAAGTAAAGCTCAGGTAACGCAATCCCAGGGAAGCTTCAAACGATTTGGGCAGGGAACGGTATAGTTCAAGGCCAAGGCGGTGGCGCGGAAAAAGATCATAAATGGTGAACCCGTAGTTGATGTAGCCGTACATTTTTTTTCCGATGGAGGGGTATAGGTCCAGCTCCGGCTGAAAGCCCGTTTTATTGAAACGCGAGCTTTGATTGATGCGGAAGATCACCGTATTTTTAGGTGCACGGTACCCGATCTGGATATAGTTGTAAATGGCAGGGTCGTATATCTTCGAAAAAAAATCAATATTACTGCCCACCGAAAACGTTTTATCGGCACAGGCATTAAATGCACTTCTTTTTAATGCTTCACATTCTGCACAGGTGCTGTCGGTCTGCCTGAGTTTCCTGATCTCCTGGTCAACCTCACCACAACGTTTCATATCGATGAGTGCCTTTATTCTTTTAACTGTAAGCTCTTTGTTGCCGGGTTTAAAACGCAGGCCGTTTTCTGCTGCAGAAAGGGAGGCTTCCGGTTTATCATCCCACAGTTCCACATCGGCCAGTGCGCTCCAGGCCTCAGCGTTCGTGCTGTCGTAGGCAAACACCTTATTAAATTCAGCGCGTGCCTCATTCCGTTTGCCATCCCAGCTGTAGGTGCGGCCAAGCAAGATCCGTACATCGCTATACCCGGGGCTTGTAACCAGGATACGGTTCAGGATTTCGCGCGCTTTTTCCCTTTCCCCGTTAAATGCACAACTCCGGGCCTGCTGAAATAAGGAATCAACGCCCTGCGCGAAGCTTGTGTGGACAAAACCTAAAAGCAAGAAAATTATAATAATGCCTGCTGTATTTTTCATTGATAAGCCTGCGAAAATAAATGCCTCTTTTTTATTGATGATGGTAATATTACGAAAATGTTTCCTGATTATGCTTACTGTGCTTTTATTCGTTCGAGCTGTGGTTTAAATTCACTCATGCCAAAATTTTCTATGGCTTTATAATACCACGCACGTGCTTCTTCTTTGTGGTTAAACATCAGCTCGATGTCAATAATGGTGATGTAGGATTGCTTGTAGCCTTTATCCTGTTTAATGGCTTTTTCTGCCATGCTCCGGGCTTGTTTGTAATTGCCGTCTTCGGCATAGATCCTGGCCTGCTGCAGTTGTTCTTCAATGTTCCCCGCATCAGCCGGGGCTTGCTGCTTACTTACGATTACCGGTTTGTCAGCAGCTTTTTCCACGGGCGCATTTATCTCTTCGTGCAAAAGGGCCGTTTTTACTCCCGGCCTGTCGGCACCGGCACGGTATAGTTTATTCTTAGCGCATACATACGCATTCATCTTTTTAAATGATTCCAGCATGCCGCCCACCCTCGACCGGGTTTCCACATCGTCTTCCGGTTCCATGTTCATGTTGTCGGAAAGCTTATACAGGTCGCCATCGGTTAAAAAATATTTTCCGTTAAGGTATTCGCTCAGGTCGCCTTTGTTGCGCATAATGGCCAGGTTCTTATCGCTGGCAAAGCTTGTTTTAAACGACAGGCCTTTGCCCAGCCAATGCACACTGTCGGGGAAACTCAACCCGTATTGCCGGGCCAGGTATGATATAAAAGTGGAGGGGATATCATTGTGGGCAGAAACGGACCGGAATACTTTTGATCCGTTGAGCAAAGGAGAATAGATAAGCAAAGGCACGTGGTAACGGTCGACCAGGTTCTTATGCTTAACGGGGATCATTCTATGATCGCCAGTAATAATGAAAATGGTGTTTTGATAATCGCTTCTTTGTTTATAGGTTTCTATGAAATAGCGAATGGCATCATCTGCGTACATCAGGGTTTTAAATGCCCCTTTATTGGCAGAGATCTCGTTTTTGTTTTTGCACGAATTCAGGAAATAATCGAACCTGTTGTTGTATCCGTCACTGCCCGGGAATTTAAACGGCTCATGCGTGGTAACCGTTAAATAGATGCTTAGATAAGGGGCTTTGTCTTTTAATACTTCAAAGCTTCGTTTGTATAATTCCTTGTCGGGGTAGCCCCAGCTAAAGCCACCTTCATTGGCCTCTATCTTTTTATAGGCAGGCGTAAATTTTGTTACATCAAGCACATAATCTATTCCCTGTTTTTGCAAAAAGAGTTCCTGGTTATCAAATTTGGCATCGCCACCGTAATAAAAACCGGTGCTGTAACCGTTGTTTTTTAAGAGCCTCACCAATGACGTGTGGTTTGGCATGTTATTGCCCATTTCCATAAAGCCGGTTGCGCCATAAGGCAATGAGCCGAGCATAGATGGCAGCACGCCAAATGTGCGGCCGGTTGTGCTTAAAAAGTTGCTCCAGTATAAACCGTGCTCCGACAGCGAATCAAGGAATGGCATGCAGCCGCCATATTCTGCCTGCGGGCCGGTAAATGTTTTGCCAAGCCCCTCTATGATCAGCATCACAATATTGGGAGGTATGGTGTCTTTATTCAGGTAATCGCCCAATTCATCTTTGCTGCTTTGCTTGTGCATGAACGGGTATTCGCCCGTGTTCTTATCGGCAACAAGCACATCTGCCGATCTGTTGCTGTTCACATAAAACTCCCTGGTTTTGCTGAGGAAATAATCTGCCTTGTTTAAGGTCAGCATTTTATCCTGCGGGTTTTCAAGCTTGTTGATGGGGAACCAGGTGAATGCGCCAAGCAGGAAAACATAAGCTACGCCAATGGCTGCGGATGTGATGAGCGAAAAGGTGTATTGCTGCAGGGTGTAATGTGCCCTTAGTGAAAGCGCAATAATTACCGGGAACAAGAGGTACTGCCACCATTTAATGGTGGCAGAGGCTTTAATGGTGAGCCGAATATCCTGCCACGAATACGACCAGAAATCGGCACCAAGCGGAACTTTTGCAAGCAGAAAATATTGCATGAGGGCGATCTGCAGGCCAATGATACTGATGAGCAGCAATGCCATCGTCATGCGTGCGGTAAAATCGCTTCCGAAATAAATGAAAACATACAGGGGAAATAAAATAACCCCGAAACGGGCTACGAACAGCGCGTCATTAAAAAAAACAAAGAGGAGTGATGAAGTGCTTAACGAGTCGGTGCCTGAGCTTACTGGAATGATAATTTCTGCAAGGTGCAACAGGAATGTTACAGCATGCAGAAACAAAAGGCTGATTATAAAGCGCCTGGTGGCAAACCCGGTCTTTTCGATAAGCATCCGCATAAACGCGCAGCAAAAAATTTAGGTAACAATTATAAGATAATTCAACTTAAATAAGTACCCCGAAATTATTTCCCGGCATTTGTTCCGGCAATAAAGCCGGTTGTCCATGCCGCCTGGAAGTTGAACCCTCCCGTAATGCCATCTATGTCGAGCACTTCACCTGCAAAATAAAGTCCTTTCACTTTTTTGCTTTCCATGTTTTTGATGTGAACATCGTTTAAGGAAATGCCACCGCAGGTAACAAATTCGTCTTTAAACGTGGTTTTTCCTTTTACCTCGTATTGGTCGTAAAGCAATACATCAACCAGGCTGTTAATGTCGGCCTTTGAAATGTCGGCCCAGTTCTTATCGGCATCGATTTTTGCCTTGTCGAACAAATAATCCTGCAAACGTTTGCTGAGCTGGATGTATGGAAAAAGATTGCGCAAATGTTTTGCCGGGTTGGCGGCCTTTAAATTCATCAGCTCATTGCGCACGGCATCTTCTTTTTTGTCGTTAAGCCAGTTCACCTGGATGGAAAAATGGTAATCCATATCGGCCAGTGCCCGAGCAGCATACGAAGAAAGTTTTAATACGGCTGGTCCGCTGAACCCCCAATGTGTGATTAAAACCGGCCCGCTGAATTCATGCTTTGCTTCCGCGATCTTTATCTTAACCTGCTCAACGCTTATGCCCATTAATTCGGTAATGGAATTGTTCGGAACATTGAAGGTGAACAGCGAAGGAACAGGTTTTTCCAGGCCATGACCTAAAGAAGTAAGCCAGTTAAATCCATCCGCTTTGGCGTAGCCACCGGTGGTTATAATGACCTTATTGGCCGGGATCGTTTCTGTATTGGTGATCAGGTTAAACTCCCCGTTAAGCTGGGGTTGGATGGCCTTGATATCGGTATTAAAAGCAATGTCTATCTTATACTTTTTTATTTCCTTCATCAGGCAGTCTGCAATGGTTTCGCTTTTGTCGGTAACAGGGAACATGCGTCCGTCTGCTTCTGTTTTAAGCTTAACGCCCCTTTTGGTGAACCAGTCTATGGTATCGTTGGTGCTGAACCTGCTGAATGCGCTTTTTAAAGGTTTTTCGCCACGGGGATAATGCGTGGCCAAACGGTTATTTTCAAAGCAGGCATGGGTAACATTGCAACGTCCTCCCCCCGAAACAAGCACTTTGCTTAATACCTTGCCTGATTTCTCGTATATCGTAACCTTATTCTGAGGATTGGCCTGTGCTGCGTGTATGGCCGAAAAAAACCCGGCCGCTCCGCCACCTATAACTGCTATTTTCACAGCCGCAAAAGTAACGCTTTATTTAAAATGTAACATAAAGGTTTTATTTTATGACAATTAACGCGATACCGGCCACCACAAGTTTGTTGTGAGGCTGGCCTATCGAACTGTATCTGCAGCCTTCCATAATACCCCGTTCTTTGTTACTTGTTTTGTCAGTTTGTGCTGCACAACGAGGCCCTCAAGTAACTGTTCGGTCTCCTGTTTGCTTGTTCCGCTAAGTACCCCGAACTCTTTTGTTGTTAAGGTTGAATAATGGGTAAATAAAGATTCCCAGCTCTTATCGTATTGTTCTTTACCGGTAACAGGCTGCAGTTTTTTAACCGCGTTCTCATAGGTGGAATAGGGCTTAACTCCGTACACAAATTCACTGTTCCCTGCAGCATCTGTAAAATAAAGGGAAGGGAACCCTCTCACGCCAAGCTTTTTGGCCATTTCCAGGTCTTTCAGGAACAGCTCGTTTGCAGCCCCTTCATAATCTTTTTTAAGCTGAGGCACATCCAATCCTGCAGTAATTGCCGCCTGGCTGATGTACTCCCATTTTGTGATATTCTTTTTCTCAAGAAAGACCATTTCCCGCATGCGCCTTAAAAAAAGGATCGCTTTGTCGTTGTCCTGCATTTGTGCTGCCTTAAATGCAATGGAAGGCGGGTAGGAAGAAGATAAGGGATCTTCCAGCCACACATCGCCATCTATGGGCATCTCATAATACAGGCTTACTTCATCCCAATGATGGGCAACATCGCTGGGCTTGCTTATACCACCACTGTTATAGCTCCAATCCGGTAATAGTCCGCCCATGTGATATTCAACCTCTATACCGGTGCCATATTCGAGCTTTAATTTCCTGAGTTCTGGCTCTATGCCCCAGCACGAAGAACAGATCGGGTCGGTAAAATAAATAACCTTGATCGGTTTTTGGGAAACACGGACCTTGAAATGACCGGTATCGCCTTGGGTAACGGGGATCTCACAAGCTCCTTTTTCGGGATCGCATAAAAGCGGGTTATTGGTGTTGCTCATTGAAGTTGGTTTTTGTTGACCTTGACAGCTGTTCGCAATAAGGACAGCATATGCGCACAGCGTGAATAATGTTTTGGTCATGTTATTGGTTTATGTATTTTTATACAAAATTGAAACTTATTGTTTGCTTCATCAAGCAGTCAGAAAACTATGACTATCAAAAATGTAATGGAAAACCAGGAGGACTGCCCAGCCGAAGGGATACTGAAAGTGTTATCAGGAAAATGGAAACCACAGATCTTTCGTTTGGCTGTATCAGGTCCTTTGCGCTTTAATGCTTTGCTTCGTCAATTGGAGGGCTCGAGTAAACAATCGGTTGCTACGGCTTTAAAAGAGTTGGAAAAAGAAGGAATGCTGGCCCGGGTGGTTGTTAAACAAAAGCCCTTACACATCGAATACTTCTTGTCTGACAAAGGCAGATCACTCATACCCGTTTTTGAGCAGCTGGAATCGTTGTCTTAATGTATTTCTGTGTTTATATGATGTTTCACCTACACAAGCGGGATCTATTTTCTGGCTTTTAGTTCATCCTGCCCGATCTTATGCTCCCATTTCAGCAGCCCGTTCTTATCAAAACATTGCAGGGTTAATACGCGTTTTCCTTTCGCCCCGCTTATGCTAATGTTGCCGAAGTTGTTTTCCATCACCAGCGTATTGGCCACACGGGTGGGGTTCGTAAACTCATCAAGTTTCGAAATGTCGCTGGTGCGGCTGCTGATGGCGCTGCAGGTAAAATCATACAGGGAATAGCCCAGCGCAGGCTGAACGGCTTCGTTCTTTATCAGCTCGCTCAGGTGCCTGTCGCCTGTTAAAAATACCACTCCACTTATTTTGTTTTCGATAATAAAATCAAGGATGCGCCCGCGCTCTGTTTTGTAAAAATTATAACTTTCCTTGGTGGTGTGTTCGTTTAAGAACTGCCCGCCAACCACAACAAACTTAAAAGCTGCCCGGCTTTGCGAAAGGTTATTGAACAGCCACTGGATCTGCACTTCGCCCAATTGTGTTTTATCCGGGTTTGTTTTTTCGCTGATGAACTGGTAATCGCGGAACCAGCGGTCGTCCAGCATAAAAAAGTCAGCATCGCTGTAGCTGAACATGCTGTAAACCCCTTGTGCGTTCTGCCCGTATGTCTTGTTGGCCCAGTAATCCTGGAACAATTGCCTTGTCACTTCTTTCAATGAATACGTTTTGCATGCATCGTTGTTGCCATAGTCATGATCGTCCCATGTTGCATAATGATGACGTGATGCCAGGAAAGGCTGAAGGTTTTTATCTGCGCGTGTATGCTGGTACCTGTACTTCAAACCGCTTTCACTACCAAAATCGGCTTCGCGGGTATATACATTGTCACCCAGCCAAAGCATAAAGTCACTTTTCTTTTCATTCATCTTCAGCAAGATTTCCGTGCCTTGCCCGTAAGGACTTCCCGGCCTGTCGTAGGCCGAATCGTTTACATACAGGCAGCTTCCCAGCAAAAAATTAAAGTCGGGTGCGTCTGTTCTCCATTCCCATAAAGGCTTGGTTTTAAAGGTTAAGGGGTAGTTGAATGCATGCGGTTTTTCATCCACCAGGATGCGGTAAGCATACGTTGTGCCCATTTTGAGGTTACCCAACACAAAGTGATGATTTTTTACGGCACATCCTGTTGCCAGCTGCGTTACACTTTTTTTATCTGTTCGGTTCTCTTCCCAGTACTCAATGGTTACCTTTTTTGCACACTCCGTTTGCAGCCAGATCACGGTTTCCCTGTGCTCTGTATAACCGGGCATAGGCCCTGCCAGCAATGCGGCTTTCTGGGCAAACGTTGCCAGGCTTGTTGCAAAAAGGATAAGAGCGGGAATAGCTTTGATTATGCGCGATTTAGCCATGATTTTTGTCAGTATGGTGTATGCGAAATAAGTGATCTTACGTTAACCCAGCATGAATGACCTTGTATTTTGCTGTAAATCAAACCAATAATTTTGGACTGATTTATGAGGCGTATAGCAAAGTGAAGTAAGTAAAAAACTTGTTGATAATACTACAAAATCATTTATATTTCACCAAATTTGCATCCCTTTAAAAAGAAAAGGAGTAACATCCAATAATGAGACAGTTAAAAATCAGTAAGCAGTTTACCAACCGTGAAAGTAAGTCGCTGGACAAGTACCTGAACGAGATCAGTAAAGTTCCGATGATCGATGCGCAGGAGGAAGTGGAGCTTGCCCGCAGGATCCGTGAAGGAGACCAGGTAGCACTCGAGCGATTGGTGAATGCGAATCTTCGTTTCGTGGTTTCGGTATCAAAACAGTACCAGAACCAGGGGTTAACCCTTGGCGATCTAATTAACGAAGGTAACTTAGGACTTATTAAGGCTGCCAAACGCTTTGACGAAACCCGCGGTTTCAAATTTATCTCTTATGCTGTTTGGTGGATCCGTCAGTCTATTTTGCAGGCATTGGCCGATCAGTCGCGTATTGTTCGCCTTCCGCTGAATAAAGTAGGCTCAATTGGCCGTATTGGAGGAGTTGCAGCTAAACTGGAGCAGCGCTTAGAGCGTGAGCCAACCGTTGAAGAAATAGCCATTGAAATGGACTTACCACTGCAGGAAGTGGAAAACGCTTTGCGTTCAACAGGAAGGCACTTATCTATTGACGCCCCGTTAACCGAAGGTGAGGATAATACCTTGCTCGGTATTTTAGACAGCAACGATGAGCCAAGGCCAGACGTGCAACTGATCAATGAATCATTGCAAAAAGAAATTAACCGTGTTATTTCAACATTGAGCGAAAAAGAACGCGATGTGTTAAAATACTACTACGGACTTGATGGTGGGCCGGCCCATACATTGGAAGACATTAGCGAAAAAATCGGCTTAACACGTGAGCGTGTTCGCCAGATCAAGGAAAAAGCGCTGCGCAGGTTGCGTAAATCAAGCAAAAGCAAGATCCTTAAAGCATATTTAGGTTAAGCAGGTTGTATGACAGTTCACGCAGGCCGGGAACGCATGCAACCAAAGGCTGAACATTTTCGTTCATAATTCATTGAAAACATCTGCCACAAACGGCAGATGTTTTTTTATTTTTGGCAGATTGAAAAACCAAAACCATAACAAGGTTTGGTTTTTGATAACGAGTTTATACCATGCAAAATAATTTGAGGCCGGCAGGCTTTAGCCTGTTGCCACCTGTAGTTAAAAACCTGCTGATCATTAACGGGCTCTGTTTCCTGGTTAATGTGGTGCTGAGTGAAAGAATGGGGGTCGATCTGAATGAAAAATTCGGATTGTACCTTCCGCAGTCCACTTATTTTAATCCATACCAGGTTGTTACCCATTTATTTATGCATGGCAGCTTCATGCATTTGTTTTCAAATATGTTCTCGCTGTGGATGTTCGGCAGTGTGCTTGAGAACCACTGGGGGCCAAAGCGCTTTTTAACATATTACATGATCACGGGTCTTGGTGCTGCACTTATTCTTTTAGGAGTAAACTACTACGAGTTCTATCACTTAAAAGAAGCAGTGGATGCTTACCTTGTCAATCCGGGATACGACCAGTTCTATTCGCTGCAGGGGCTTGATAAGGGCTTATTCGACATTGAACAGGTAAGGCAGTTTATTCGTGAGTGGAGCCTACAAAAAGATAACCCGCAACTGATCAAATATTCTACAGAGATTGCTGATGCCATCCTTCAGCGCAAACTGAATGTGCCAACCGTTGGTGCAAGTGGCGCTGTGTTTGGCGTGCTGCTTGCTTACGGCATGTTATTTCCAAATACCTTGTTGTTCCTTATCTTTATTCCCGTTCCTATTAAAGCCAAATACTTTGTGTTGCTTTACGGAGCATTTGAATTGTACCAGGGCATTCAAAATAACCCGGCCGATAATGTGGCTCACTTTGCGCATTTAGGAGGTATGTTGTTCGGGTTTATTCTGATCAAATACTGGAACAAAAAGAACCGTAACACGTTTTATTAAAAAGGATATTTTAGCATGAATGTATTGCAGGAAATAAAGCAGAACTATCTTTTCAGCAACCACGCGGTGCGAAAGATCATTACCATTAATGTATTGATCTTCCTGGTGCTGGGTGTGGCAGATGTGTTCTCTTATTTATTAAGCGCTGGTTTTTCATCAGCCAGTATTGCTTCTTACCTTACGCTTCCGGCTTCGTTAACCGCATTTATTTACCGCCCCTGGAGCATTGTTACCTATATGTTCCTGCATGGCGGCTTTCTGCATATCCTGTTTAATATGCTGTGGCTGTATTGGATGGGAAATATATTGCATGAATACCTGGGCAACAGGCGGGTGTACCAGGCTTATTTCCTGGGGGGTATTTTCGGGGGATTGATCTTTATGGCGGCCTATAATATTTTTCCTGCCTTTAGCCAGGTAAAAGAAGTGGCGTATGCTTTAGGGGCTTCTGCAGGGGTATTGAGTATTGTGGTGGCTACTGCAACCCTGCTTCCCGATTATGAGGTGCAGCTGATGTTCCTGGGTCCGGTTAAGTTAAAATGGATCGCACTGGTAAGCGTGCTGATCGACCTGATCAGCATTCCGAACGGAAATGCAGGTGGCCACATTGCCCATTTAGGAGGCGCTTTATTTGGGTTCCTGTTTATTAAGCAACTTCGCAACACCACTTTCCTTGATAAAATTGCAGATGGCTTTGCGCGTGTTTTTAAGCCACGCAGCAAACTTAAAGTGCATTACAAAACCACGTACATGAAAACAGAAAATGACCTGAAGCCCTCCCAGCAGGAGGTGGATATCATACTTGATAAAATTTCGCGTTCAGGGTACGACAGCCTCACCAAACGAGAAAAGGAAATACTATTTAAGGCAAGTAAAGATTAGCTATGTTCATTATCAACCGCATTGTATTTATTCTTAACAGCATTTGCATACTGGCCTTGCTGGCGTGTTATGCTGCTCCGTATATAAGCCCCGACCTGTTATGGCCCGTTGCATTCCTTGGGCTTACATTTCCTGTGGTTGTACTGGTCAATGTGGTGTTCATTATTTACTGGCTCTGCTTTTTTAATATGAAGTTTTTGTTCTCGCTGGCTGCTATCGTTATTGGCTGGAGCCATATTGCAAAGTTTGTTCAGCTTAATGCCAAGAAATTTCCGGATAAACAGGAGAACAGCATCAATATCATTACGTTCAACGCACGGTATTTTGGCATCTTCGATCCTGAAAAGAGCCAGGATTATGAGCTGTTCACTGATAAGCTTTCGCGCATTAAGCCCGATATTATCTGTTCCCAGGAAATGATGAACATCGCTTCTGCCGATTCAAACAAGATCCAATCTGCATTCCGCAAGCTGTACAACGGTTATAACAAGGTAAACATAAAGATCAGCAAGAACGGGAACTGGCAATGCGATAACATTGCGATATTAAGCAGGTTCCCGGTGCTGAACAAAGGTGTAGTGGAACATGACCTCACAAGTGGAAATTATACCATTTATGCAGACATTGTAGCCTACGGGGATACGATCAGGTTGATCAATACCCATCTTCAATCCATCAAATTTGAACGGAGGGATTATGATGCCGTGCGTGACCTGAAACTGGAGAACGATCCGCAACAGGTGGATGCGTATAAAACGATCATCAGCAAAATGAAATACGCGTTTTTGATGCGGGCAAAACAAACAGACAGCATTGCGGAATTCATTGAAAAATCGCCTTATAAGGTGATTGTGTGTGGCGATTTTAACGATTCCCCTTTGTCGTATGCTTACCGCAGCATTAAAGCCGAAATGAAAGATGCGTTTACAGAAGCCGGCAGTGGTCTTGGCAGAACCTATGTAGGCAAAATGCCGAGCTTCTGGATCGACTATATTTTTGGTGATCCTTCTTTTGTGTTTTATAATTATTACGCCAAAGCTTTCGATTTCAGCGACCATAAAATGGTGAGCTGCAGCGTAAAGATCAAATAAGATTAAACCTTACTTTTACCGCATGAAAAGTGTTGCTATCATTTTAGTGCTGCTTTATTCTTTTATGAGTAAGCCCGCCCGGCAAAATGATACCCTGAACGGTTTATGCGCTGAGTTTAACAGGCTCAATACGTCCATCCGTGACGGACAGATTGAAAAGCAAAAAGCACGGGCCCTGTTTCAACAGCTGATCAAAAAAATAAAGGACGCAGATCAATTGCCTCCCGGTAAAGGGGCTTTTTACTTTCCGGTTCAACACTATAGTGCGCTGGCAATCGGGGGAAAAAACGGCAGCGGGTATATTCCGGGTAAGTATGATTATTTTGATGGCAACATGCACAGCGGCCATGCAGCGCATGATATTTTTATTGGTGATAAGAACCAGGATTGTTTGGATGACAGAACAGGTAAAAAGGTAAATGTACTTTCGGTGAGTACGGGTATTGTGCTTGCCGTTGAAAACAGCTGGAACCAGGGAAGTGCGTTAAGGGGAGGAAAGTACATCTGGATATTAAGCGCGGATCATCACTCCTTGTTTTATTATGCACACAACGATACTGTTCTGGTGGCACCAGGGCAGCGTGTAGATGCGGGGCAGGCTATTGCCAGGGTTGGAAGGACAGGCCTTAATGCCCATAAACAAAGGTCTCCTACGCATTTGCATTTTATGCAGCTGGAGTTAAATAATAATAACCTTCCTGTAGCCGTTAATCCGTACAAGCTTCTTATTAAAGCAAAATAACAATGACCACAAAGCTTATTTTCATATATGTGCTGAGTTTGCTTCCGGCAATTATCCCTGCTGACCAGCCATTGATCAATTCGAAAGGGCAAACAATAAAGCAGCGGTTCAACACACCTAAAAGTTACGAAAGGGTAAATGCTGCTCCGGGGTCTTTCGGGGAATACCTCCAGGCGCTGAAACTCAAACCAAACGGGAGTGATGTATTGCTATATGACGGTTCGAAAAAAAGTAACCAGGTACACGAAGCGGTATTAACAATTGATGTTGGAAAGGCCGACCTGCAGCAGTGTGCCGATGCAGTGATGCGTTTAAGGGCCGAATACCTGTTTGCAGGAAAAGCATACAGTAAGATCCATTTCAATTTTACAAATGGGTTTAATGCATCATACGATAAATGGGCGCTTGGCTACCGGGTAAAAGTGAAAGGCAACAATGTATCATGGTACAAAACCAACGATAGTTCCCATTCTTATGCAAGTTTCAGGAAGTACCTGGATGTCGTGTTCATGTATGCGGGCACGCTTTCTTTGTCTAAAAAATTAAAGAAGATCGATCGCTCTGCTGTTCAAACAGGAGATGTATTGATCCATGGAGGAAGTCCGGGCCATGCAGTAATTGTTGTTGATGTGGCTAAAGATGCATCAGGCAAAAAAATAGTTATGATCGCACAGAGCTATATGCCCGCCCAGGAGATCCATATCCTTAAGAACCCGGATAACAGCAGGATATCACCATGGTATGAGTTGGAAACTGATGGAAATGAAATAAGGACCCCTGAATGGGTGTTCAGCGCAACCGACTGGAAGCGGTTCGTTGATTAACGGACCTTAATTCCTTCCGGCCCCGCTAAAGTATTTATCGTAATACGCTTCCGAAAGGTTATTGATCATTACGCCCTTGCTTGTGCTGACATGGGCAAACCAGCCCTTCTTTAAATAAATGCCAACATGCGATGGTTTGGACGATTTGATATTGAAAAAAACAAGGTCACCCTCATGCAATTCATCCTTATCAATGTTCTTTACTTGTTTTTGCATGTCGGCCGCGGTGCGGGCAAGCTTAGCATGATACACATTTTCGGAAACCATGCGGATAAAACACGAGCAATCTATCCCGCTTTTATCGCAGCCTCCCGTTTTGTGCCTGGTACCCAGCCAATCGGCCACATAAGAATAAAGCCTGATGTTGTCGCCCCGGGTTACCTCAAAGTTTAATCTTTTGCTGATCTCCGAATAATCTTTCCGTTTCGCTTCTTCTTTTGGAGCGGGGTTTTTAACCGCATTCTTTTTGCTTTTACAGGAAGCAAAAGCAAGCGAGGTTATTAATAAACAGAAAACAACAAAGCGAAGTAAGGCATGCATGCTGCAATGCTACAGCAGGAGATCAGGAAGTAAATGCACAAATAAACAGGGCGGTGTTATAAAAACTAAACAACGGGTTTAAAACCTTCAAAGGCCTGCAGGCAATTGTTGCAATAATGCATGCTGCGGCAAAGGGTCGGGCCGAAAGGGGTTTGCATTTCGGTGTTGTGGCTTCCGCAGAAAGGGCATTCTACGTGCGCCAGCAGCTCTTCGGTAATTTCCCCAGCGTGCTTAACGGGTGGTGCAAGCCCGTGTTTTTTCAGGCACATTAAGCCACGTGCGGTCAGCTTGTTGCTGTTCCAGGGCTGGTCAAAAGAGGTAACCACTTCTACCTGTTCAATGCCCATCTCTTTTAACCTGTCTGCCACCATCCCTTCCATCATTTTTATTGCAGGGCAGCCTGTAAATGTTGGTGTCATCTCCACATATACATTGCTCTCGCCCCGCACCTCCACCCTGGTAATAATGCCCATGTCGACCATACTCAGTGTAGGGATCTCAGGATCTTTCACCACTTCAAGCGCCTGCCATA
Organism: Bacteroidota bacterium; assembly: GCA_040385895.1. Classification (GTDB taxonomy): domain Bacteria; phylum Bacteroidota; class Bacteroidia; order UKL13-3; family UKL13-3; genus UBA6183. Next base: position 149 of record JAZKGM010000227.1, on the reverse strand, counting down.
TTTGTTGTTCTGTCAGCAATTTCTTTTTTCTTTATCAGTAACAATTACCATTCCGCACCGGGTTCTATCCTGAACACTTCACCCATTTCTTCCACCAGTTGCACCAAATGTTCGGTATGGTAACCTTTTCTTCCGCCATAAACAGGAGC
>JAZKGM010000226.1:0-3932 GCA_040385895.1 Bacteroidota bacterium | reverse complement strand
TGAGCAGGCACACGAAGGTGCTTTGTTCCTGGATGAGATCGGTGATATGAGCCTGAGCGCGCAGGCCAAGGTTTTACGTGCATTGCAGGAAAATAAGATCACACGGGTGGGTGGCGAAAAAGACATTGACGTGAACGTTCGTGTAATTGCAGCAACCAATAAAGACCTGTTAAAAGAGATTGAAAAAGGAAACTTCCGCATGGACCTTTACCACCGCTTAAGCGTTATTCTAATTCATGTGCCTTCTTTAAACGAAAGGCTTGACGACATTCCTTTACTGGCCGAAAAGTTTGTAAAAGAAGTGTGCGAAGACAGCGGTGTTCCTAAAAAAATGTTTACACCGGGCGCTTTAAACGAATTGAAAAAGATGAACTGGAGCGGCAATATCCGCGAGCTCCGTAACCTGGTAGAAAGGCTGGTGATATTAAGTGGTGCACGTATCACCGAAGAAGACGTGGTTAAGTATGCAAGCCCAAGCCACAGCCAGAGCAACGAAAAAAGCGTGTTCGAAAAATTCAGTACCCTGCAGGAATTTAAAGACCACGTAGAAAAAATATTCATTGAAGAAAAGCTGAAAAAGAATGGTTGGAATGTGGCCAAAACAGCCCAGGAAATTGATATTCAACGTAGCCATCTTTACAATAAAATAGAAAAATACAGCCTTAGAAGAGGCGAGGTTAGCGAGTCGCATTAATGGTTGGAACAGATTTAAATTTAGCCATACAGTATTTAAAGCAAGGTGAATTGGTTGCCATTCCCACAGAAACCGTTTATGGTTTGGCAGCCAACGCTTTTGATGCCGATGCGGTTACTAAAATATATAAAGTAAAAAACAGGCCTTCTTTTAACCCGCTTATTGTTCACACCGATAGCATTAAAAAACTGGAGCAATGGGGATTGGTTCTGCCAGAACAAATGCTGGAACTTGCCCGGCATTTTTCACCCGGACCGATCACTTACGTCATTCCAAAAAGCGATAAGATCCCGGATATTGTAACAGCAGGTACAGAGGCCGTTGCGGTTCGTATCCCGAACCATGAGCTTGTGCTTGATCTGTTAAACAAGCTCGACTTTCCATTGGCCGCGCCAAGCGCCAACCCCAGTGGTTTTGTATCGCCAACCAATGCGTGGCATGTAAATGAACAACTGGGCGATAAGATCCCGTACATTTTAAACGGTGGCACTTGCGAAGTTGGTGTGGAAAGCACCATCATCAGTTTTCTGGAAGATCCTCCCGCACTGCTCAGGCATGGCGGGATAAGCAAAGAAAAAATTGAAGCAGTAATTGGAAAAGTAACCGATAAGCCGGGAGAAGCAAGCGGGCGCATCGCCACCGATAAGCCAGTTGCTCCCGGCCAGCTCACCAAACATTATGCTACTGCGCACCAGTTAATCCATGGCGACCCTAGAAAGTATTTCAATTATTTTGAGCGTGAACGCATCGCCATTATCACATTTAGTGCTGTATACACCGAAGTGCCGGTGCGAAACCAGGTTGTCCTGTCTCATAACAGGAACCTGGATGAAGCTGCACAAAACCTGTTTGCGGCCATGCGTGAAATAGACAAATTGGACGTGGATGTGATCCTTGCCGAAAAATTCCCTGATGAAGGTCTTGGCCGCGCGATCAACGACCGGTTAAAGCGTGCAGGAACGCAGGATTAATCTTTATTTTCCAATTCTCCTAAAGCGATCCACGCCATTAAACCCATTCCCGTTTTCAGGGCTTCTTCATCAATATTAAATGTTGGTGTATGAACGCTTGACGTGATTCCTTTTTCTTCGTTACGAACCCCCAACCTATAAAATGTTGCAGGCACCTGCTGGCTAAAAAATGCAAAATCTTCGGCAGCCATCCAGATATCAAGGTCAACTACTTTATCCTCGCCCAGGTAGTTTATGGCCGCTTGTTTTGCGCGCCTGGTCACTTCCGGGTTGTTTTGCAGGTAAGGGTATCCTTTATGAATATCAAACTCACAGCTTCCCCCCATACTTTCAGCCAAACCCTCAGCAAGCTTCACCATTTTTTGATGCGCTTCCTCCCTCCACTTTTCATCCATTGTGCGGAACGTGCCTTCCAGTTTTACTTCGTTGGGAATTACATTTGTTGCCCCGTTGGCCATTACTTTACCAAAGCTCAGCACCGAAGGCATGGCAGGGTTTCCCATACGGCTCACCAGTTGTTGCAACGCGGTAATTAAATGCGCTGTGATCAAAACAGGATCAATATTTAAATGAGGCATTGCCCCATGCCCGCCCTTGCCCTTAACAGTTACATAAATTTCATCGGTTGAAGCCATGTATAAGCCACTGCGAAAGCCCACACTTCCAACAGGCAACAATGGCATTACGTGCTGGCCGATCATGCTGTTCACATCAGGATTGCTTAATACCCCTTCCCTGATCATTATACTGGCCCCACCCGGTAATTTTTCTTCGCCAGGCTGAAACACCAGTTTTACTGTACCCTCAAAATCATTTCTCAATTCATATAAGATCCTTGCTGCGCCAAGTAAGCAGCTTGTGTGAACATCATGCCCGCAGGCGTGCATCACCCCTTCGTTCACCGACTTATACTCCACATCATTTTGTTCTGTAATTGGCAAGGCATCCATATCGCCACGCAAAGCCACGGTTTTTTTACCAGGATCTTTTCCTTCTATTAAAGCCACCACTCCCGTATCAGCCATTACTTTAACCTGTTCGATCCCTATGATTCCCAGTTGTTCGATCACGTATTTCTGGGTATTGAACTCGTTAAAACTCAACTCCGGGTGCTGATGCAAATGTTGCCTTACGGCTACAATATCTTTAAAATATAATTGGCTAAGTTGCCTGATGCGGGTAACGTCTATCATACGTTCAAATTAAAGCAAAAGAGTTTACAATGCATTTTAACGGAGAATTAAAACGCTGAAACAAAAAAACTCCGGCATAACCGGAGCTTAATTTTTTGTAAACCAACAAATAAAAATATTCTTACGCGTGAACTTCGTGGTTTTTGGCCGAGTGTTCCATAATAATTGCTATTGATGTCGGATGCGGGTCGAACCCTATTTCATCAAGCATGCCAATAGTTTCAGCCATTTCATTCAACTCTTCCGCCATTGGTGTATTCTCTTTCAGCTCATTCATCAGGCTGAGTTTTTCCTGGTTTGTGGTTTCGTTGTAAAGTAAGGCTATTAAGTTTTCAGGTGTAAATTTTTGTGGCATAGGCCGTTGTTTGTTTTATTGTTTGGTGATAAAACGCAAGCAGCTTTCTGTTTAGTATGAATAGCCTGAAAAAATTTACACTTAATTAAAAACCAACGAATTACATTTTAACACCTTGCTGATCCATCATTTTCCGAAGGTTATTTAAGGCATAGCGCATACGGCCCAGGGCTGTGTTAATGCTTACGCCTGTGGTATCAGCAATTTCTTTAAAACTCAGATCGCCCCAATGGCGCATGATCAGCACTTCCCTTTGCTCCTCCGGTAATTTTTTTACCAGTTCTTTTATGCTTTGTTCGGTTTGGTACTGGATCAGCTTATCCTCGCGGCTTTCTTCAGCAATCTGGATGTAGCTGAGAATGTCGTTGCCTTCACTATCGGTGATGGTTACATTCCGCTTTTGTTTGCGGATGTAATCAATGGTGAGGTTCCGGCCAATGCGAACGGCCCACGGACCAAATTTTCCTTCTTCATTATAATTGCCCTGGCGAAGGGTATGTATAATTTTAATGAATGTTTCCTGGAAAATATCTTCGGCCAGTGCGCGGTTTTTAACCAGCAGGTAAATAGCTGTGAACATGCTGCGCTGGTGGCGTTTAACTAACGCTTCCAAACATGCTTCGTTTCCTTTAATGTAGAGGTGAACCAACTCCTGGTCACTAATCTGTTGTACGTTCTTCATGGCCTAAACTATTAGGGGTTAAAAATTAAATGTACTT
>JAZKGM010000225.1:3196-7317 GCA_040385895.1 Bacteroidota bacterium | reverse complement strand
TTGTTATGTTAAGAACAGGCCCGGCAAAGGACGTGGATAAACAGGTGAGCGACAGCCTTTTTAAACTTCACCTTTCGAACATGGGTGAAATGGCCGCCAGGGGCAAGCTGATTGTTGCAGGCCCGTTTAAAAAGAATGAAAGATCATACCGTGGCATTTTTATCCTGAATGTTAAAACGCTGGAAGAGGCTGACGCCTTGTTAAGCGGGGATGCTGCGATTAAAGCCAGGCTCCTGGAAGCTGAATCGTTCTATTGGTATGGCTCTGCTGCACTTCCCATGTATCTTCAATACCACAATGAAATTGAGAAATCACGTTAAACACGTTTAAGCATTGATATACTGTTTATGGCATTAAAAAAGCCGCCCCGGAATGCGGGGCGGCTTTTTTTTATGATCACTACAGCTTAGTCTTTTACAAAGCGGATGGTTTTAACCACATCGCCATAAGCTACTTTAACAAAGTATAAACCGGCCTTGAGTGCTGCTGCATTTTGAGAAATGCCCGATACGGATTGATACGTTTGCTCGCTGATCTTTTGGCCCTGCAAGCTATACACAGAAACAGTTACCTGTTCATCAATATGCATACCCAGCTGAATGTTCAGGTTGGTGTTAACAGGATTTGGTGCCAATGTAATTGCTGCGGCTTTCGAATCATCAAACACCACTTTAACCACCTTCGATCCCGATTGGCTGCCATCCCTGTCTGTAATAAGCAACCTGTAATACATGGCCTGTACACCTGTTCTTACATCATCAATAAACCGGTACGTTGACGGAGCATTATGTGCTGCAACCTTACCAGCGTTTTCAAAGTTCACACCATCTGGTGAACGTTCGATGATGTAGTGAGACACATTGCGTTCGGAAGCTGTTTTCCAGTTAAGTTCTATTTGGGCAGTACCTGATCTGCGTGCAGCAAATGAAGTGAGTTTCACCGGAAGCGGGGCAGCCGGATCGGTTCCCGTTAGCACGTAGCTGTTGGCGAATAAATAAAGTCCCGAAATGGTATTATTCACCACATCAACCGAGCTGGTGTTTAACATGGTCCAGTTTCCCAATGCGTCCTGGCTTGTCATCCTGATGTCTGCTTCATTAATTGACATGGTTCCTGTCCAGGCATCTTTGTAGATCACATCTGCATGATAATTATAAGCGCCTGCCGGCATCTCAATGCTTACATAGCTATACATGAACTTTTGATTGGCGCTAACCAGTGGTGGTCTCTCACCCACGTATTGTCTTGCCTCCGCACTGGCAGGTACTGTGCCCGACACTTCATAATGAATCTTAGCCACGGTATCGCCCAAAAACACAAATACCTGCGTGCTGCCTGCCAAAGGTGTGGCAGGAATAGCAACAGCTAAAGGAGGTACTGACGTTGGGGTGATCTCATATGCGCCAATATCAGGCACACCATTGTATGGAATTGTTGCACGTGTTTTACCGGTTACATCTTTTGCAACCTGTGCATTGTGCAATGCGCGGCCATTGATCCACCATGCTATGGTATCGCTTTCCAACGGTTTCAATGATCCTGCTGCGAAAGGAACTTTAACATAGCGGGAGATGGAATCGCTGTTTGTACGGATCACATCTTTAAATGCATCAAAATTTGTTTTTGCATAACTGGTGTTCACCACAAAAGCAATGTTGGTACCATTGGTATTATGATATAGGTTATTGTTGATCTCGGCAATAGCCAGTCTCGACATCTGATTCACTCCTGTTCCAAAGGCCACATCGTCTATATATAAAGGATAGCCGTTTTCTGCCTGGATAATATTGTTCACCATCCTGATGTCGAAAGGAGCCACATTCTGAAGGTTTGAAGCAACAGGTTCTGCTTGCACATACACCCCGTAATTAGGTGTGTAGGAAGCGAACGTAGCTGTTTTTGACGAATTGGTCCTGATCGTGTTGTTATATACATACACCTTTGAGCTCGACATTAAGCCCAGCCCCATCTGTGCGACATCAGCCGTACTACCCAACAGAACAGCATTGCTTGTTACATAAGCCGAACCTGTTTCATTATAAAAAGCATACCTGTTAAAGCGAATGCCCGAACCTTGTACAAGGTTTACCTGGTTCTGGCGCAGGCTAACATTTCCGCTCACTTCATATAAGCTGATCCCGTTAACCATTGCAGCAGATGAACTTTGTATGGTATTGCGATTGATATCAAAACCATTCCTGTAGGTTAAAACAATTCCATTGTACGCATTATTCAAAAATGTGTTTGAATCGATGACCACATTATTTGAATACTGGTTCTTTAAAGGAAGCCCGGCAAAATAAATTCCGGCACTCCCGTTGCTGATCTGGTTATTGATCACATAAAGATCCTTATTGTCTTCGCTTCCTGCGTAGAATAATGCTGTATTGATGCTGTTAGATGCAGCAACCCTTGCGCTTACATTGCAATATTTAACATAAATGCGCTCATTCAGCACCGAGTTTGTAACCTTATATGAAAATACCCTCGAATAATCTGTTCCCCGGTTGCTTACACTCATGTTTTTAACATACACATTATTTGTTCCGGCAAACAGGATCACATAATTATTGGTATCGTGGGTTGAAGAATCTGTTAATAATACATCTGAGCTCACACCGCTTGCCGAAGTAAAGGTGATCGTCCTGGCGCTATTGGCACCCGGGATCCCCGGTATTGCCACACGCTCATTATATGTGCCGGTTGCGGCCTCAAATGTTACGGCAGCACTAATGCCTCCGCATGTTAACGCTTTTACCGCTTCATTAAATGATACAAAGTTCCTTGCACCGCTTCCGCCTGCGTTTATGGTATAAACCCCGCTCATTGGCTCGCAGTAAACCTTTTTCATGGTATCGTTAGAATGATCGTTATCCGCAACGCCATTAGGAAGGCTTGTCCATGCGTTTACCGTAAAACCTCCGTTTAAAGGGATCTGCAGGCCCTGGCTGGCAGATACAAGGAAACGCACGGTGTCTGACTGGCCTTCGGCCAGGGAGCCCGTGTAAGGCAATGTATAAGTTGTTGAACCCGAACGATATGTTACAATGGTTGAGGTAAGTGTACCCACCCCATGGTTTTTGATCACCACCACTACATCGCTTAATGCTCCCTGTGATACCGGAACCGAAGGAAGTGTTATACCTGTAATACCCGCATCCTCCCGATCAGGGAGGTTATATTCGTTCACGCCAATATCAGGTGTAGTAAGGCTTCTGGTTGAATCATCAATATCCGTATTAATTCCGCTGAAGGCATATCCCCTGTTATTCAATATCGGGTTATTTGTTCTCAGGTTGGTTGAAGAGATAAATAAAGGATCGGTTTCAACCGATGCCGTATCATTGGTGCCGGCCGCTTTAAGAGAGGCCAGTGTTGCATGCGATGTTCCATTCAGCATGTATGGGAAATTCTGCATATTGTTATGGTAATAGCAGTTATTATTCAAGAACAGGTTGGTGGCACTAACCTGGAAAATGCTTCCCTGGTTCGTGTTTTTCAGGATATTGTTCAATATATTATTGCTACCCGATCCATTAACAAATAAGCAAAAACCGGAACCATTATTTGATGCGTTCACTTCAACGGTGTTATAAATAATATCATTATTATCGGATCCTGCACGCAAAGCCAATGTTGGATTAGTGCCTACACCGGCTTTGATCATATTGTTTGCAATAACGCTTCTGCCGTCAACGGCAGTGCTGAATACCGTTTGTATTGCAGTTCCTCCCTGTATACCTGATATCTTATTCTTTTCGATCAGGTATCCATTCTGGCCTTCCCTTACCAGGATGCCCACTACATATGTATTGGTACCGTTGCCTATTGTGGTCAGGGTGTTTTTCTGGATCTTCACGGTAAACTGGTACCAGCAACTAATCGCCCCGTTATATAAGCTGTCAAAAACACTGTTCCTGATCACATTTCCATAATCGGCATTCCCGCTCACACCCATCAGGGTAACGCCTGCATACCCGCCTTTTATCGAAACACTATCCACCAATAAGCCATTGCATGAGGCTGCGTTAATGCTTTCCCAATTGCTGCTGCTTGAAACCGGAAGGATGAACTTGCAGTTGATGATCGAATTGGAATCTGCGTTCGACAGGTTGAACAAT
>JAZKGM010000225.1:0-3186 GCA_040385895.1 Bacteroidota bacterium | reverse complement strand
GATATTCCTGAAAATAATATGGCTTGCCCCGTTAATGTTCACTGTTGATGAAGCCGAAGACGTAATAATGGTTTGAGCAGTATCGGTACCTTTAAACAGAATTGTATTGGTGCCTGATAAACCGGGAATCGATGGAATGTTAACCTGTTCGTTATATACCTGGCTGGCAGAAGTAAAAGTAAAAACAACCGGGCCACAGATGCCGTTCTGCAATGAGGCAATCGCCTGCGTTATGGTTGTAAAATCGGCTCCTGTACCGCCAATGGTAAAGTTACCGTTTATTGACGGTGTAACGCTTAATGACAAGGTATCATCAAAGTTGCTGGTATCTGCCACACCATTCGGAAACGATGTCCATGCCTTGATCACCTGGGTGGCACTTGTAGAAAAAAGAACCGATCCGATATTCAATAAAGTATCACTTACACCCGATCCGTCAAGGGTATCTAATACCGAAGTAAAATTAAACGGAACCTGATTTACCCCATTTACCTGCCATTGCACACTTAAATTGGATAATTGATTTTTACCGCTGTTCGCTACACGCACCAATACATCTTTCGATACGGCAGAGCCGCTGCAAAAAGAAGGGATGGGTGCAAAAGCCTTAATGCCTGCATTGTTATAGGTACTGTTGCTGATGATGACCGTATAATCTTCTACTTCCGACCAGCCTCCGGGAATACAAGGGTTATTGGGTATACCCGATTCCAGTGCCATTACACGCATCCTTGTTGTTCCGCCAACAGCTGTGGCGGGGATGGTGATGGTGCCGCTAAGTGTCGCGTTCATGGCTGTTGATGCGCTGGCAATAACCCTTTCGGCCGTTTCAAATGTATCGTTCTGGTTATAATCGATCCATACGGCTGCGCCACCAGACCAGCCCACACTGTGCTTTACAGATATGCTGTAGGCAGAACCCACCAGAACAACGGTAGGGGCCACCGATGTGGTCAGGTTTTTATAATAATCTGATGATTGTGTGCCGGAGGTAATACAACCTGCAGTATGATCGAGCGAGGCGAACTTTACATTTAAAATCGATCCACCGGTGCACGAACTATACGTTGACATACCCGTAGGTACACAATACTGTGCCCTGGATGAGGTAACTGCACATAAAAATAAAAGCATTGCCAATGCATGCCGGGTAAAACCGAACCTGTATCTTTTACAGGGGCCGTGGGCGTTTTGTTTAATTGTAGTCATATAAAGTTTATTTTAGTTGTGTACTTATGAAAAGCTAAATTCAGCTTTAAAATTCAATTAAAGTTTTAAAAATTGGTATAAAAATCCTGTGTACACTGTTAACATTATATAATAAATTTGTTACCTAATCATTAAAAACAGCTTCTTTAAATCCTTTATACATGAAGAATACAGTAGATGAAATTATCCTGGCATTTTCGAAAGAAGAGCTGAGGGAATTTAAATATTTCATTACCAGGCGGAATGACGGAAAAGAATCACGCATCGACATAAAAGTGGTACAGGATATCCGCAACAATGCGGTGGTGTCCCGGGAGCAGGTCTCTATTCACCGGCAAACCAAAAACCGCCTTAAATGGCACCTGGAACAGTTCATCCAGATGGAAAATATCAGGAACAATCCCGTGTCGCGCATTAATAACCTCATCGAAGTGGCGGGCTACCTTTTTAAAAAGAACATATACGACCATGCCTGGGATTACCTGATAAAGGCTGAAAAACTGGCCATACAAACAGATGAGTATGAACTGCTCAACCATATTTATTACATCCAGCTTAGTTATACGTACAATATTGCCATGCCTCCCCCTAAGAACATTGACGTAAGCAGGCTGATCGAAAAATGGAGAACGAACCTCACCTATTTTCAATCCGACAGTGCATCGAATGCGGCTTATGCCGAACTGATCTATAAGATCCGTGAACAGTTTTCGCAAAACCTTTCGGCCAATGTTGATGAGCTGATCACCAGGATATTGAAAGAATATAACCTTGATGACGAAGTGTATGTGGAGCAGTTAAAGATCTATCTTAAAACCACCAACATGGTTTGCAGGGTGCTGCGCGAAAAACGTGATTATAAAACGCTCAAAAACTACTCGATAAGCTGCTTCCAGAACATCCGCAACCGCAAAATGCTCGGTAAGGCGCCCATTCTTCCGCTGATGGACCTGCTTGATGTGATCTGCATCTCATCGCTGCGCAGTAAAGATTACATCAATTACGAAAAATACCAAAGGCTGTATACTGCATATACGCGAAAAATGAAGCAGCACCCCGATGAGTTTTCGTATTATGATTTTATTCCTTCTATTGATGCGGGTGATCTTTACCTGTATACCAACCGGCTGCCGCAAGCCAAAAAGGTATTAACAGTGTTATATGAAAAGTATAAGAATTACACCGATACCACGCGGATCTATTTTTTGCTGCGGGCGAACCTCATTGCGCTTTACTTTAATTACAATGATTACGACAGCTGCATTAAACTGTACAATGAGATCATCCAGTTCGGGGAGAAAAAAATACTGGCCGAGCCGGGGTTCAGGCTCGACCTGATGCTATACACCGACCTGTATGCCATTATATTTTATTACGAAACAGATGATAAGGAATATGCACTTCACCTGGTAAATAAAGTGAAACGTAAATACAGTGATGTTATAAACGATGATAAGGCCCAGCATGAAAACATGTTTTTAGCCATCCTGGAAAAGCTGATAAAAAAACCTGATTACTTAAAAGGAGCGCGGTTTAAAAACGACTGCATCAAATGCATCAGGATAAAGGAGTTTACAGCCGGGGATAACGAATACATCAGCATTAATGCATGGCTCACCAGCAAGCTTAAAAGAGAGAATTATTACAACAGCTTCCTTGATCTTGTTTACAACTGATCAGTTGAGTTGCGGAATGATCAGCCCCTGCCGGCTTATGTATACGCTTATTGATCCCTTCATTATTTCGGCCAGGCCATTTCCAAAGGTGCCCACCGCATCGAACTCTGCCGGGATCACCAATGTGCCGCGCTCATCAATAAACCCCCATTTCCGTTTGATCATTACAGCGCATCTTCCTTCCGAAAAAAAGGAGGCGTCATCAAAAACAAAGCGGAGCTTCGCTGTTCCTTTAGCGTCTATAAAACCCCATTTTCCCTCTTTTTTTACAGCTGCCAGCCCCATGGAAAAAGGCCTCACT
>JAZKGM010000224.1:17999-23241 GCA_040385895.1 Bacteroidota bacterium | reverse complement strand
ATCATGTTTGTTACCCGCGAGTTGGCACGCAAACAGGATACGATCGATGATTTTAAAAAGACATTTCTTCCTATACTGGGGCACATTACTGCGATCTGCTTATTGATAGCCCCCGAAAACTTAAGCACAGCCATGGTGTTGTTTGCCACCTGCTTTCTCATCTTATTTATCGGCCGTGTTAAAATTAAACATTTAAGCATTATAACAGGAGTGGTGGCAGTAGCCGGCATGCTGTTTTTTGCCGTGTTGTTTTTGGTTCCCGAAACAGCACTGAAAGGGCGGATGCAAACGTGGAAAAACCGCGTGGAGAATTTTGGAAACCGGGAAACCGATGCAGATAAAACATACCAGAACGACCATGCTAAAATGGCCATCGCCACAGGCGGGATTTTTGGGAAATTTCCGGGCAACAGTGACGAACGTAATTTTTTACCTGAAGCTTATTCTGATTTTATCTATGCGATCATTGCAGAAGAATATGGCCTGATCGGGGCATTAATGATGCTGATGTTATACATGTTCTTTCTTTACCGCGCAATCCGCATTGTGCTGCGAAGCCCTAAAGCATTTGGCGCATTAATAGCCGTGGGACTAAGCTTTTCACTGGTGCTCCAGGCATTGATCAACATGGCCGTTGCAGTAAACCTTTTTCCTGTAACGGGTTTAACCCTGCCCCTTGTAAGTAAGGGAGGTACTTCCATCCTGTTAACTTCAGTGGCTTTTGGCGTGATCATGAGCGTAAGCCGATATGTGGAAGAAGACGAGCCGGAAGCGAAAGAAGAACCGGCTGTTGCTGAACCTAAAACCAATAACACATTAGCCGGAGCATAACATGATCTATACGAACAGAAAACTAAATGTGGTAATAAGCGGTGGCGGAACAGGCGGCCATATTTACCCTGCCGTAGCTGTTGCGCAGGCTTTGCAGAAAAAGATCCCCCATGCCGACATCCTTTTTGTAGGTGCGCAGGGCCGCATGGAAATGGAAAAAGTTCCCAAAGCAGGTTATAAAATTGTGGGTTTATGGATCAGCGGGTTACAGCGAAGCCTGAGCTTTAAGAACATTCTTTTCCCCATTAAGGTGATCAAAAGTGTATTACACTCGCTGCGCATCATCAAAGAATTTCAGCCCGATGTGGCCATTGGTTTCGGTGGTTATGCAAGCGGTGCCATGTTATATGCCGCCACCATAAAGAAGATCCCGAGCGTGATCCATGAGCAGAATTCGTTTGCAGGCATCACCAACAAGATCTTAAAAAACCGGGTAGATACCATTTGCGTGGCGTACGATGACATGAAACGTTTTTTTCCGCAGCGCAAATTAGTAAAAACAGGAAACCCGATCCGTGAAGACCTCATGCATATTGAGGACGGAAGTAGAGAGGCGTACGCACACTTCAACCTCGACCCGCATAAAAAAACCGTGCTGGTGGTTGGGGGAAGCCTTGGGGCGAGGACCATTAACGAAAGCATTATGCAAGGCCTTCAAAAATTTGACGATGCAGGCGTGCAACTGGTTTGGCAAACCGGCAAGAACTTTACAGCAGCGCAAAACATAGGCAACGATAAAGTGAACGTACAAACGTTCATTTATGAAATGCACCTCGCGTATGCAGTGGCCGATGTAGTGATCTCGCGTGCCGGGGCGCTGTCGATAGCAGAACTTGCACAGGTTAAAAAACCGGTGATCCTTGTTCCTTCACCCAATGTTGCCGAAGACCACCAGACTAAAAATGCAATGGCATTGGTGGAACGCGAAGCAGCCATCCTGGTAAAAGACAGTGATGCAAGAACGATACTGGTTGATGAATGTTTGACCTTGTTGAAGAACGAGGCAAAACAGATCCAGCTTAAAAACAACATTACTTCGTTTGCCATGCCCGATGCAGCCGAACGCATCGTGAATGAGGTATTGAGATTATTGGGATAATGAAAATGTGCAGATGTAAAAACGAGATGATGCGTTAATTGATTAAGAATAAGAGATGAATTTTAAGGATATAAAACAGGTGTATTTTTTAGGGATAGGCGGCATTGGTATGAGCGCCATTGCCCGTTATTTCAACACCCTTAACATTCCGGTAACGGGCTACGACAAAACAGAAACCCAACTCACCAAACATTTGGCTTCGGAAGGGATCAACATCCATTACCACGACAGGGGAAATGAGCTGGCCGACCATGGATTTAACCCACAACATACATTAGTGGTGCTTACTCCGGCTGTTCCAAAAAACCATGAAGAGCTTACCTGGTTCCGGCAAAATGAATTTACCATTTTAAAACGTTCGCAGGTTTTAGGCATCATTACTGATGCTTATAAAACCATTGGTGTAGCCGGCACACATGGCAAAACAACCACCTCTACCCTGCTTGCGCACATTTTAAAACAAAGCCATGTGGATTGTGCTGCATTCCTGGGTGGCATTTCAACCAATTACAATACAAACCTGCTTTTACACAAAAGCGCCCCGGCCCCTTCATTACAAGATAACCTGATCACCGAACTGATAAAAGACCAGTTGGGCAATTCAACACACAAGCAGCTCATGGTGGTGGAAGCCGATGAGTTCGACCGTTCATTCCTTACCCTGCATCCGTCCATTGGCATCATCACATCTACCGATGCGGATCACCTGGATATTTATGGCGAACATGATGCGCTGAAAAAGTCGTTTGCCGACTACGGTTCGCAGGTGCGTGATGTGTTGTTTATCAAAAAAGAACTGGAACTATACAACGAGCTGCTTTCTGCCACAACAAAAGCGAAAGTAAGATCATATAGCATTACACAGGCAGCAGATGCATTTGCAGACAACATCCTTATTAAAGGAGATACTTATTATTTCGACCTGCACATTGGCGATATACATATCATTAACCTTCATTTAGGTATTCCGGGATTACACAATGTAGAAAACGCTGTGGCGGCAAGTGCTGCAGCCATAGAAGCCGGAGTTACTCCTGAAGAGTTGAGAGCCGCCCTGGCCTCATTCAGTGGAGTTAAGCGCAGGTTCGAATACATTATCAAGCAGGAAAATCTGGTTTATATCGATGACTACGCACATCACCCCACAGAACTTTCGGCCATTATCGGGTCGGTAAAGAACATGTACCCGGGCAAAAAAGTGCTGGCTGTTTTTCAACCCCATTTATATAGCCGTACACGCGATTTTGTAGATGGTTTTGCAGAAAGCTTATCGATGGCTGATGAAACCATTTTATTGGATATTTACCCGGCACGCGAATTACCGATGGAAGGCGTTACATCAAAGATCATTTTTGATAAAATGAAGCTGGACAAAAAAACGTTATCTACAAAGGAACAGCTGCTGGACCTGTTAAAAACAAAAAACGTAGAAGTACTGCTTACCGTTGGCGCGGGTGATATTGATACGTTAGTGAACCCGATCGGGGAAATGTTGAATGCTAAATTTTGAATGATAGATATTGGATGTTAGATATTGGATAAAATAGTGGAACGAAGCCGCCTAACTCCTAATCACTAAATACTGGCTACTAAAAAATGGATAAAGAAAAACTCATACGGAAATCAAAAAAGGTAGGCTATGTACTGCTCTGGTGCATATTGGCCGCAGGCTTGCTGGTGAGTGTTGCTTTTATCAATAAACAAGAACAGGAAACCAGGTGCAGCGAGGTGCGTGTTCATATAGAACCGACCGAGGCTGCCTATTTTGTAGACCGTGACATGGTGCTGCGTACGATCCGCAAAGACGGGAACGAAAAGAAGATCACCGGAACAAAGATCACCAGCATCAATACGCCTCAGCTGGAAGAGCGGCTGCGCAACAACCCGATGATAAAAACCGCGCAGGTGTATACAGATATGAACGGTAAGGTAACCATTAACATCTGGCAACGCAGGCCCATCCTGCGCATTATCAATAGTTTTGGCGAAAGTTATTACCTGGACGAGGATGGCCTGAAAATGCCCGTCTCGCCTGATTATACAGCACATGTACCGGTGGCATCGGGGTTTATTTTCGAACACGGAAAAGGCAGGGACAGCGCGCAAAGCCTTGTAGGCAAAGAATTGTTCAAGATAGCCACATATGTTGATAAAGATACTTTCTGGAACGCGCAGATAGAACAGATATTTGTTACAGCTGAAAGTGAGTTTACGCTTATCCCCCTGGTGGGCGAGCAAACAATAAGCTTTGGCAACACTTCCGATATGGAAGATAAGTTCAGCAGGTTGATGTTGTTTTACACTGAAGCGATGAACCGTGTAGGTTGGGATAAATACAGCAACATTGATGTGAAGTTTAAGGGACAGATCGTTTGTAAAAAGAAAAAAAGTTTGTAGTTGCTATGGAGCACATAAAAAAAGTAATTGTAGGATTAGACATTGGCACCACAAAAGTGTGTGCCATTGTTGGTACCAAGAACGAATTTGGCAAAGTAGAAATACTGGGCATGGGCAAGGCCGATTCGTTAGGCGTTATCCGTGGCGAAGTGCGCAATATCGACAAAACGGTAAAGGCGGTGCGCGAGGCTATTGATAAAGCCAAGGTCAGCATGCAGGGTGGCAATATCCGCATCGAGATCAACTCGGTGCATGTGGGCATTGCAGGCCAGCATATCAAAAGCAAACAACACAGGAACAGCGTAAGCCGCAACAACCCTGAAGATGAAATCATCCAGCAGGAAATTGATGCGTTCATAAAAGAAACAGAAAAACTGGCTTTGCCCCCGGGCGATAAGATCATTCATGTACTGCCACAGGAATACCAGGTAGATGATTTTGCAGATGTATCCGATCCGGTAGGTATTTCCGGTGTGCGGTTATCAGCAAATTTTCACATCATTACCGGGCATGTGGAAGCGATCAAGAACATCAACAAAAGTGTGCACCGCGCAGGCCTGGATGTGGCCGACCTGATCCTTGAACCCCTTTCATCGGCAGAAGCGGTGTTAACACCCGAAGAGATGGAAGCCGGTGTTTGCCTGGTGGATATTGGTGGCGGAACAAGCGATGTGGCCATTTTCAAGAACGGCATCATTCGTCATACTGCAGTGATTCCGTTTGGCGGAAATATCATTACCGAAGATGTGGTGGAAGGTTGCCAGGTATTGCGCAACCAGGCGGAACTGTTAAAAGTAAAATTTGGTTCGGCAGTAGCGGAAGAAAATAAAGAGAATGAAATTGTTTGCATCCCCGGTTTTCATGGCCGCCCTCCAAAAGAGGTTTCAATAAAAAACCTGGCCATGGTGATCCAGG
>JAZKGM010000224.1:6265-17989 GCA_040385895.1 Bacteroidota bacterium | reverse complement strand
CCAGGCGCGGGTAGAAGAAATTTTTGAATCGGTGTTATACCAGATCAAAAGCTCGGGACTCGAACGCAAGCTGAATGCCGGTATCGTAATTACAGGTGGCGGTTCGCAGCTTAAAGACCTGAGCAAGCTGGTTGAGTTCGTTACCGGGATGGATACACGGATCGGTTACCCGAACGAACACATTTCAAAATCGATCATTGAAGAGATAAAAAGTCCGATGTATGCAACAGCTGTTGGACTGGTTATAAAAGGCCTGAACGAAACCGAGCAGGAAACCGTTGAAACAACCATTGAAGAGCAACAACCCAATAGAAATAAAAAAACAGGTGGCTTTTTAAGTACGTGGCTTGATAAGGGCCGCGATTGGTTGAACGATAACGACATGAAGGATTTTTAATTAAACATATTAAGCGCAAATATTATGAACACACTGAAATTTGATTTACCTAAAGATAAATCGAGCATTATAAAAGTGCTGGGTGTTGGGGGTGGCGGAGGAAATGCCGTTAACCATATGTTTAACCAGGGAATTAAAGGTGTTGATTTTGTGATCTGCAATACCGATCTGCAGGCATTGGAAGCAAGCCCGATCCCGAACAAAATTCAACTCGGAACAAGCCTGACAGCTGGTCTTGGTGCCGGTGCCGATCCTGAAAAAGGGCACAACAGCGCCATGGAAGCCATTGAGGATATTATTGAAGTATTGGGCGTTAACACCAAAATGCTGTTTGTAACGGCAGGCATGGGTGGCGGAACGGGAACCGGAGCGGCCCCTGTAATTGCAAAAGCAGCACGCGAACTTGATATTTTAACGGTTGGTATCGTTACCACCCCTTTCAGCTTCGAGGGAAAAAAACGTAAAGGCCATGCCGAAGAAGGAATAGAGCAGCTGAAAAGAAGCGTGGATTGTTTGCTTGTGATCAACAACGACAAGATCAAAGACATGTATGGCAATTTACCGATCCGTACTGCATTCAGCCATGCGAACGATATATTGACCATTGCCGCAAAAGGCATTGCCGAGATCATTACTTACCCGGGTTATATTAACGTGGATTTTGAAGACGTTAAAACCGTGATGCGCAACAGCGGTGTTGCCCTGATGGGCAGCGCAAGTGCGGAAGGAGAAAACCGTGCGATGGATGCGGTGAAAGCTGCTTTGGCTTCCCCATTATTAAACGACAACCAGATCCAGGGCGCAAAAAATATCCTGTTAAATATTTCTTTTGGAGCCAACGAAGTGTTGATGGATGAGATCGACATTATTTCGAATTTCATACAGGAAGAAGCAGGGCAAACAGCCGATGTGATCTTTGGAACTTCAATTGATGAGACCCTTGGCGATAAGCTGTCGGTAACGATCATCTGCACCGGTTTCGAGAGCCGCGAAAACAAGATCTTCATCAAGACAGCGAACCATACCGAACAAAAAACAAAACATGTTTTGTACGATGAGCCGGTTAAAAATGAAATGATCGTTGCCAACCCGCTTGCTGAATTTAAAAAGCCGGAAGTGAAACCGGAAATGATAAAACCGGTTGAACCCGTTAACGGGATCGCAGCAATACCAGAGGTAAAGCCTGAAATGAACATTCCAGCCCCGCTTATTGAAAACAGTGTGGAAGAGATCACCCCTGTTATGGAAGAGCCGCTTGAAGTTCGTTATGAACTAACCATGGAAGAGCCTGAAGCAACAGTAAACGAAGTGGTTGAACCCGTAATGGAAGAAGAGATCATTGCTGCGGAGGAAATTACAGAGCAACCGGTGGTGAGCAGTGAACCTTTTATAAAAACCATTGAACCGGTTCTGAATGAAATTGAACTGCATGAAACGGTGGAAGAAGAAACCATCGATTCATTCCTGTTTGAAGAGCAAAAGCAGGAACATGCCATAGTAGCAAACACCGATATAGACGATTTTGAATTCGACCTGCAGGAAGATGTGAATGCAACAAGCCTCGACCAGGAAGAACGGATCAAACAAAGCATTGCACGGCTGAAAAAGATCAAAGAGCTTAACCTGCAAATTAACAGCCCGGTTGGTTTAAGAGACCTGGAAAAGGAACCGGCATACCTGCGCAGGAATAAAAAACTGAATGAGGTGCCTCATTCGTCAGAGAACCAGGTATCGCGCTTAAGCCTGTTTGATGATGGAAGCAATAACGGCATCCGCACCAACAACAGTTTTTTACACGATAATGTTGACTAAATAAATCTCAAAGCCCCGCACAAAGCGGGGCTTTTTTTGTATAAAAGATAACACGGTTATGTTCAAGGACGATGTTGATGATAAAAGCCATTAACTGTTCCGCCAAGGAAAGATTACACAGATAGTGAGGTTCCGTAAACCCTTGTTTAATTAATTAGAACTGCCGGCAACTTTAATCTGCATAATCTGGCTGTTCATTCATATTAAAGAACCAATACCATTTACAACATCCCGGATGTAATTTAAACCACGAAGCATTAAAAACCGCAAAACTTAAAACAACAAACTGATCATGCGCTTCTCCAAATCATACAGCAAAGATATATTCTGCCTTGAGGGGGATTGGAGCAAGAACCTGAAAAAACAAACCGGTGTACAGGCCGTGCTGATGTTCCTAAAGCAGAACCGGGACATCAATTACATTCACCGGCACTGCGGTACGGCAGCGAACCTGAAATTCTATCTTCAAACAGCCAGGGAAAAAAAATACAAGAACTACAGCATTATCTACCT
The DNA here is from genome assembly GCA_040385895.1 of Bacteroidota bacterium. Taxonomy (GTDB): domain Bacteria; phylum Bacteroidota; class Bacteroidia; order UKL13-3; family UKL13-3; genus UBA6183. Next base: position 15,267 of record JAZKGM010000224.1, on the reverse strand, counting down.
CGCCTTTCATGGCAAGCCGGGTGAAATATTATTAGGTAAAGAACGGATCACTTTAGATCAGCTTGCAGAAATGCTGGGACCTGAATGCCATAATAAGGTGATTCACTTCGGGACCTGCCATACGTTAAACACCGACCTCAGAAACATTAAACGTTTTTTGCGGAAAACCAACGCCCTGTGCGTATGTGGTTTTGGTAAAGAAATTCCGTTCGTGGAGGGCAGTGTGTTCGACATTTTACTGATCGATATGATGCAGGAATTCAGAAATGTGGGAACAGTGCTTAACCGGATTAAAAAAGATTATAGTTCACTGGCACAAAAGCTGGAATTCAAACTGGTTTACCTGAAATAGCCCTTAATATCTGTTTTAAGGTTAATTTAAATAGATAAAACCACCTTTCATCGTGTTTTACACCCATTATTCCGGGAAACTCGTTGGCATAAATCCCCTTTTATTTTTTTAATTGGTGTCTTATGTATTTTACAAAACCATAATATTGTAAACAATCGTGTTTAAATAAATTTGCAGGGTTAAGCATAAAACTATGAAACACCTGTACCTGAGAACTATTCTTGTATTTACGCTGCTCTTATCCGGACTTTCCACCACCATCGCACAGCCATGGACCTATGATTTTGGTACAGGAACAGGTACGGCCAACAATAGCAACTCCGGCTCAGGCAATACGTCCTTCTTTACATCACCTCCTTCTGGCGGGGGTACCTATCGGGTAAGGATAGGAACTGGCGCAGGAAGCCTGGTTCTATCCAACCCGGGAACAAGCCTGGGAACAGGCAGCGAGGCGCAATTGAATGCCACAACAGGTACTTCCACCAATAAATTTGGCATTTACGACTGGACAAGTCCTTCTGCTGTTGCTTACCTGAAATTTAAGCTCAGAACCACCTCTTCCGGTGCTGGTAACATTAATCTTTCCATAGGAGCAAACACCATCGCATCCGACAACCAGGGATTTACAGTCCATTATAATAATGCATTGGCTTCTTTACGGATCAATTACAGTGCAGGCGCCATAGCCGCTGTTCAAAGAAGGACATCAGGTACGGACAATGCAATTTCTTCTTCGGGAATAGCCAAGGATCAAGACCAGCTGGTTGAAGTTTACCTGAATAACGGGGCCTCATCAACCACCTATTTTACTGCAGGAAACACGTATACTTTAAATGCGCAGCAGTGGGATCTGTGGGTGGACGGCACAAAAGTTTCCCCCGCAAACGGATGGGTAAAAGCAGGAACGCTGGCTTCGGGAACGAACATCAGTGGCCTGGCATTTTTTGCTGAATCCAGTGCAGGCAATGCTGCTAATATCTATCTCGATGATTTTGAATACTCCAATACGCTGCCTGTTGCAACCGGAACTCCCACCAAACTTGCCATTACAAATATTTCTCCCAGCTCCCCGACAATAAATACCACGTTCAGTGTAACGGTGCAAAGCCAGGATGCAGGCAGCCTCGTTGCAAATGTAGCGGCCAATACAGGAATCAGTTTGAGCGCCAACGGGGGCTTTACCTTATCGGGTACAACAACCGGAACCATTAATGCCGGCTCAAACAGCATTACTTTTAATAACGTTTCTGTTAGCTCTGCCGGAACAGGTGCATCCATTACGGCAGCCCGCACAAGCGGAGATGTACTAAGCGATGCAACCTCTTCTTCATTTAATGTACTTGCTGCACAACCGGCTAACCAGGCAACCGCATTTACCAAAACAGCTTTGTCGTCTTCGGGCATTACCGTTGGATGGACCGCAGCTACCGGAACACCGGACGGATACCTGGTGCTGAGAACAACGATAAGCGGAACCACTTACCCGAATACAGCCCCGGTTGACGGAACCACGTATACCCTTGGCAACACACTTGGCAATGCCACCATTGAATATATTGGGAATGCTGCTTCTGCCCCCATAAGCAGCCTTGCTGCAGCGAGCCAGTACAGCTATGCAATTTATAGTTATAATGGCAGCGGGGGTGCACTGAATTATTTAACCACCTCTCCTTTGCAGGGGCAGGCTTATACTTTATCGGCAGAGCCCGCAAGCCATGCGGCCAGTTTTACCAATACGGTGAATTCAGCAACAAGCATCACCCTTAATTTTTCTGCGGCAAGCACCTTATCGGCCAATGGCTATATACTGCTGCGAAAAGCTTCGGCCTTTGCCCCAACCGATTACCCCGCAGACGGGGATTCTTATACAGGTACCATAGGGGCAGCAACCGTGGTAACAACCATTACAGATAATTCCATAACCACCTATACCAATAATGGCGTTCCTGCTGACGGAAATTACAACTACCTGCTGGTGCCGTTCGCATGGAGCAGCAGTATTGCATTTACGCGTAATTATTATACAGGCGGCACAATACCCACTGTTTCTGCCGTCACTCCTTCGGGAGCTTCTGATGTTACCGCAGTAGCTTCCTCGGAATCGGCAACTGTATCATCCATTATCAATACGGCAAGCATAAGCAGCCATACAGATGGGGTACAGGTTTGGCAATTTACAGTACGCGATGGCGGGGCCACCACAGACGCAGATGCTTTGCCCACAAAAATCACAGCCATTACATTCACGCAATCGGCAGGAAATGCCATTGATAATTTCACCACTGCCATCCAGGGTGTTGCTTTATTTAATGGCACCAATCCCGTTCCGGCCACGGTGAACATTACCGCCACGCAGATCCAGTTCTCGGCAATGAGCTTAAGCATAAGCGACAATTCATCAGCAGTGTTTTCCTTACGTTTATCTGTAAAATCAAATGTTAATTCAGGTTCATCAACCGGTGTGAATGCAGATGGCGATGACTTCGGGTTTACGGTCAATGCCGCAAATGTTATTACTGATGTACCGGCAAATTCATCGCAGTTCACTTCATTCAGTGCGCTTTCATCGGCTAACTCACAAAATTTTTATGCGGTTGCTGCAAGCAAACTGGTATACACGCAGCAGCCATCTAACAGCAGTACTTATGCCAACATATCCCCCGCAGTGGGCGTTGAAGCAACCGATGCCGGTGGCAACCGCGACCTGGGATATGTTTCGGCCATTACAATAACGGCTACGGGAGCTTCTTTACAAACCTCACCTGCAAGCAGCAATGCGTCTTCAGGTTTGGCGGCATTTAGCTCCATCCAGTTTATTACCCCGGGAACAGGTGTAACCTTAACTGCTGCATCAGGCGGTTTAACCAGCGCAACAAGTGCTGCCATTGATGTAGCTTTAGGTGCCGGAAGTTATACGTACCGCACATTAAGAAGCGGTGACTGGAAAGATGTTGCAGGTGGCAGCGAAGTATGGGAAAGAAGCACAGACGGAACAAACTGGACCACGGTAACTTCCATGCCGGATGTGCCGTCTGCCTCTGCAGGTGCCATCAGCATCCTGAGCGGGCATACCATAACGATAGCCGCCTCCGTTTCTGTCGACCAGCTTACCATTGCAGGCGGGGCACAGCTTACCGTGAATTCATTACAAACACTCACGATTGCGGATGGTACAGGAACAGATGCAACAATAAACGGCACCTTATTAAATAACGGGGGAACGATCGCCTTAAGCGGAACAGCATCATTTGGTGCGGGAAGCTTATTTAAAGTAGCTACAGGAAACGGCAGTGATATTTTATCGGCCGGTGCAACTTACGATGCCGCTTCCACCATCGAGATCACAGGTGTGGTGGCGCAAACCAGCTACACATTTCCAGGCAAGTCAATCGGCAACCTCACCTGGAATAATACCGGGCAAACAGCGAACATTAATACCAGCGCATCGATAGGCAACTTAACGATTAACGGAAACGTTACCGTTAAAAATACCGGTTCGGGATCGCTACGGTTTACAGGCAGCGCATCACTGGCACTTGTTATTGCCGGCAATTTTGAGGTCCAGCCAGGGGCATCGCTTGATGTTGACAATAATGCATCGGGAACCACAACGATCAGCATTGGCGGGCATTTTAACATGACGGGCGGAACATTCCAGAGCAGTGCCGACCAGGTGGACCTTACGCTGACAGGAAGCGGAAAAACGTTTACACAAAGCAGCGGAACATTTACCAATACGAACCTGAACTGGATCATTGGTGCTGCGGCATCTGTTGCTTTAAACAACGACCTTCCGCTTGCCGCTTCAAGGCTGTTAACAGTGAACGGCACATTAAACTGCGGCACAAACAACATTACAGGTGCCGGTGGCTTTACCTTAGCCGCTGCGGGTACTTTAGGCATTGGCAGCATTGACGGACTTACCACCGGAACCACCAATGGCAACATCCGTGTTTCGGGTACAAGAACATACCATGCTGCCGCATACTTTATATATAACAACAGCAATTCATCGCAGGTTACAGGCGATGGCCTGGCGGCTTCTGCCAATACCATCATTAACAATACCAATGGTGTTATATTAAGTGAAGTAACTAATTTTTCCGGCTCATTAACATTGCAGAACGGCCAGTTCAATGCGGCCAATAAATTAACGTTCCTTCCTGCAAGCTCATTGATCTATGCAGGCGGCAGCATTATTAATCATACTTTTCCTGCTGTGCTAAATAACTACACGCCAGGTGTATCAACCACTTTAGCATCAGACCTGGAAGTAACAGGAACATTAAATTTAGGCAGCTCGGTCTTAAATATTGATACGAAAACACTGACCATAACGGGAGATGTAACGCGCAATTCAGGAACGATCAGCAGCAATGGAGGATCTATCGTTATAGCAGGACCGACACTTAATGAAAGCTTGTTTTTTGACCAGGCCACACCCGGCACTACAAACAGTTTAGCTTCATTAACTATAAACAGAGCTTCAAGCACCATTACGCTGGGCAATGCAGTGAACGTAACCGGAACGGTAACGCCAACCAATGGAATATTGGCCTCCGACAGCAATCTTACCCTTGTTTCGACAGCAAGCGCCACTGCACGCATTGCTGCTTTAGGGGCAACAGCCAATGTAAGCGGTGTGGTGAATGTGCAGCGTTATTTTATAGGTGGCGTGGTAAGCCAGCGGGGATGGCGCACCATGAGCAGCCCGGTACAATCTTTTACCTACAACCAGTTTAGCGATGACCTGCTGATCTCCGGCCCGGGCGGTTCAGCAAATGGGTTTGATGCGCATGGCACAAATTCATCGATCAGGTATCATGAAGAAAGCGCAACACGCGGATGGAAAAACATAGCCGCGACTTCTGAAACTTTATCGGCCGGCAAAGGCATGCTGGTGTTCTTTCGCGGAGACCGCACCCAAACTTCATCATTAACCGACCCAACTGTTGTGCCTAATAACTTAACTGCCGATTATTCGGGTGTGATCAATAAAAATACGATCCCTGTTGCGCTGGATTATTACAATAGCGGAAATGCTGCTGATGACGGGTTTAACTTTGTAGGCAATCCCTATCCATGCGAAATAATATGGAACAACATTACCAAAACAGCCGGGGTTGATGTAAATTTCTGGGTGGTAAACCCGAATACGGGTAATTACGTTTCGCAGACCGGGAATGTGCAGATCGCTTCCGGACAGGGATTTTTTGTGCAGGTTAACCAGTCTTCAGAAAGCATCACCTTTGAAGAAAGCGCCAAAGGAAACGGGAACCCTACTTCCTATTTTAAAACTTCAAGCACCCCGTTCACCATAAAAATGTTTGCCGATTCCATCAAGCACGATGTGGCCTGGCTTGATTTCTCGGCCCACGCCTCCAGGAACTTTATTTTTAAAGAAGATGCACGTAAAATGATGAACCCCGGCTACAACCTGTCGTTTGTAACACCCGATAACCAGCTGGTGCAGCGTAATGTTAGTTCAACGCTTGGAAATGCCAGCGATACTTTTGTGCTGCAGGTTTCCTCTGCCAATAACGCTGCTTATACCCTGGGTTTTGAAGAACTGGCTTCGGTGAGCCCGGCCAGTAACATTTACCTGGTTGACCGGTTGATGAACACAATCACCGATATAAGGGCAGTTAACCGCTATTCATTCCAGGTAAGTGCCGCATCACCGGCATCTTCGGGCAAAAGGTTCTTATTGATATTTGAACCCAACGGAAACAACTTACCGGTAAAGATGATCCGCTTTCAAGGTGCTGCCTGCAAAGAAAAAAATGAGTTTATGCTGGAAGTTGCCCAGGAAAAGAACATCATGTATTATGAATTGTTACGTTCAGCCGATGGCAACCAGTTTGAACCTGTAAGCACGTTTAAGCCGGAAAAATCTTCATTGAACAACCGGTATAACTGCTCTGATAATAACCCGCTCCCGCAAAAAACATACTACAGGATCAAAGCCACTGATTTTGACGGCACGGGTTTATTCAGCAGAACAATAGCGCTGGCATCATTTGTGGATGAACACCAGTCGGTTTACCTGTATCCGAATCCATCTGCGGACTATATTTCGGTTGTAGCCAAAGACTTTCACTGTTTAACAGTTAAAAATAGCAACGGACAGGTGCTTTTTGTTTCTGAACAACCGGAAAATATTCAAATTAAGCACCTCGACAAAGGCATTTATTTTGTAGAAATAGTTTCTGAACAAGGCATAAACACAGTAAAATTCATTAAAAAATAGACCAAACAGCACCCATTAATAAATGAATTCCAGCATCAGCAAAAATCCAACTGCTAGTCATCCCAATTTTTCTACCATTGAAAACAAATTATATATGATTAACATTAATAATTTTAATGATCGGTTTTCTGGGGATATACTTGCAGATAAAGTGGGTAAGAAATTTTCAATAGAACGGACAGGAATAATAGGAGTTGTATCTTTTATATTGGCATTATTGGCATATAATCCGGTAAATGCACAAACAGAATACGATGAAAGTGATTACAGTGATTATACTGAAAGTGCTTATTCTACAGAAAATCCTTACCAAAAGTATAACTACAGCTACAAACGCAAACAGGAAGAACGCTATAAGAAGACCAGCCGTGAAGAAGATCTATATAATGGCAGGTACCAAAACCACCAGGAATCCCACTCCTATTGGAGCAGCGGAGGCGTTGGCAACTTAGGGGGAAAAAAATCCGGTACCGGTCATCAGCCCGGTGGGCGAAATACCGACCGTTCACTTAAAGACCCGTTTACTGTAGTCCAGGAACGCGATAGAAATACAGATGCGGACCCTGCAAATGACAAACCGGTTAATTTAGATAACCCCGGGAAATCTACCGGTATAGGGGAAGGCAATAATGAAGGGCCGCCACCGCCACCAGACGAACCGGATGTTCCGGTTGATACGGCCATTCCTTTTTTAATCGTGGCAGGAATCGGATTAGCAGGTTTTAAGTTTTACATACAAAAAAGAGCATCAGTTAACTGATGCTCTTTTTATTTATACCTCTTTCATTACTTCAATTACCGAGCTAAGCGGCAAGCCACAGGTTTTTCCATGGCACAGGTAAAACCTCAGCTCCCCCTTTGTTCCTTTCTCTTTTAATAAAGGTACCTGGGTCGAATCATTGGCAACTGCCAGTACTTTGTCGGGATAATATTGGTTTGAAAGCAGGGGTAATTGTTTGTTGGCATCTTTTCCTGAAACGATAAGCTGCCGTAAGCCATGGTGTTTCATTAACATTACCTGCAGCCAGTTGCTGTACCCACCCGGATTTGTTTCGGCCCTTTTACCTACATTTTTCAACAAATCATCTGCCATCTTGTGGTATTTTTCCTCATCGAAAAAATAACCGAGCACCAACAGGCATTTTGATAACACAGAATTAGAGCAGGGGATCACATCATCATTCAGATCGACCTTGGCCGAAACCAGCTGCCGGTCTGTTCTTGACTTGAAATAAAATACACCCTTCTCCTCATCATAAAACCGGCTGATACAGGAATCAAGCACCTGCTTTGCAAACAACAGGTATTTTTCATCCCCGCTTGCTTCATATAACCTGGTCATTGCTTCGCAGGTTAATCCGTAATCTTCTGCAAAAGCATGAATGCTCACTTTTCCGTTTTTATAAATGCGGTAAAGCTTTTCCTCCTGCCACATCCTACCCATCACAAAATCGGCCGCCTGCAATGCCGATCGCAAATAATCAATATCATCAAAGGTTAAATAAGCATCTGCATACGCTTTGATCATAAGCGCATTCCAGGATGTGATGGTTTTATCGTCAAGCCCCGGCCTTGTTCGTTGCTCACGATGCGCAAGCAATTTTGCATTACAGCGTTCGATCACCTGTTCTATTTCGCCAATGTGCTGCCCGGTTAGCTGTTCAAGTTCAGCATCTGTTCTTGTTTTGTATAAAATATTGTTTTCGTGCTCCCAGTTGCCATATGCATCCACGCTAAAATACAAACTGTACAAAGGTTCATCCTCACCTAAAACCTGCTGCAGTTCTTTTTTATGCCACACATAAAACTTCCCCTCCACCCCTTCACTATCTGCATCCAGGGCGCTGTAAAAAACGCCTTCGGGGGAAGTCATCTCGCGCTTTATAAAATCAAGTGTTTGTTGCACCGTTTTTCGATACAGCTTGTTTTTTGTAAGCTGGTATGCCTGGCAATACACACTCACCAGTTGTGCATTATCATACAGCATTTTTTCGAAATGCGGTACTTTCCAGAACACATCAACACTATACCTGGCAAAGCCCCCGCCTACCTGGTCGTAAATGCCGCCTTCTGCCATTTTGGTAAGGGTTATATTGACTGCATTTAACAGATCCTCATCTTTAGCGTAATAATACTGCTGCATAAACAACTCCCAGTTAACGGGCATGGGAAACTTCGGTGCCCAGCCAAACCCGCCAAGTTCCGTGTCGAAATCAGGCTTACGGTTTGCTATTAATGCATTGATCGTTTCGATGGGCAATATGCCTGTGCTGCCGCTTTCTATTATATTCAGTTTCCTGATGCCCTGTGTGAGTTCAGCTGCATAGTTAAGCGCCTCTTCCTTATTCTTCCTGTAAAAATCAGACAGGGACCTGAGCACATTTTCCCAGTCGCTTTTTG
>JAZKGM010000224.1:3961-6255 GCA_040385895.1 Bacteroidota bacterium | reverse complement strand
AAATAGGTACCGCCATGTATAGGCCTGCCATCAGGCAACACGAAACAATTTAACGGCCAGCCGCCCCTGCCGGTAAGCAATTGCACCGCATCCATATACACCTGGTCTACATCAGGCCGCTCTTCCCTGTCTACTTTTATGCATACGAAATGCTCATTCATGATAGCGGCCGTATCTTCCTTTTCAAAACATTCGTGCTCCATCACATGGCACCAGTGGCAAGCCGAATAACCAATGCTTACCAGCACCAGTTTATCTTCCGCCTTTGCCTTTTCAAAAGCTTCATCGCCCCACTCGTACCAGTTAACAGGGTTGTGGGCATGCTGTAATAAATAAGGGCTTGACGAGTGAATTAAGGAGTTGGTGTGTGTTTTATTTTCCATAACAATACCCCGCAAAACTACATTTTCCTGATTGTTTATTGTTTATATTTGGGATGGAGAATATTTTAACTAGCCTAACCTATGTTAATAAAAACTTACGGAAGTGCGGTGTACGGAGTAAATGCCGTAACCATTACCATTGAAGTGAACGTATCGAACCAGGGTGTTGGATACAGCCTTGTGGGCCTGCCTGATAATGCGGTGAAAGAAGGCCACCACCGCATTGAAACAGCTGTTAAGAATATGGGATTAAAGATGCCGCGTTTGCGGGTGGTCATCAACATGGCCCCTGCGGATATCCGCAAAGAAGGTTCTTCCTACGACCTGCCCATTGCCCTGGCTTACCTGGCAGGTTCCGACCAGATGATGAGCGAAGAGGTGGGCCGGTATATCATCATGGGCGAGCTGGCATTGGACGGAACACTCAAGCCCATTAAAGGCGCTTTGCCCATTGCCATCCAGGCACGTAAGGAAGGCTTTGAAGGTTTTATCCTGCCCAAAGAAAATGCACGCGAAGCGGCCATTGTAAATAACCTAAAAGTATTGGGCGCGGAGAATTTAAAAGAAGTGATCGATTTTTTTAACGGGGAGGGAACCATTGAACAATTTGAAATTGACACACGCAAGGAGTTTGAGAACAACCTGAGCAAAAACGACTCTGACTTTGCAGACGTACGCGGACAGGAAAACATAAAACGTGCATTGGAGATTGCCGCTGCGGGCGGACACAATGTGATCCTGATCGGGCCTCCGGGTGCGGGGAAAACAATGCTGGCCAAACGCCTGTCCGGCATATTGCCCCCGCTCAATTTGCATGAGGCACTGGAGACCACGAAAATTCACTCCGTGGCAGGACGGTTGAACAAAGAAACCGCATTGTTGTACCAGCGCCCCTTCCGCAGTCCGCACCATACCATCAGCGATATTGCTTTGGTTGGCGGGGGAAACAACCCGCAACCCGGTGAAATAAGCCTTGCGCACAACGGGGTATTATTCCTCGATGAATTACCTGAGTTTAAACGCACTGTTCTGGAGGTCATGCGGCAACCCCTCGAAGAAAGGCGGATCACCATTTCGCGGGCTAAGTTCTCTATTGAGTATCCGTCAAGTTTTATGCTGATTGCTTCTATGAACCCCTGCCCATGCGGTTATTTCAACCATCCTGAAAAAGAATGTGTGTGTGCACCGGGAATGGTGCAGAAATACCTGAGCAAAGTATCGGGCCCGTTATTAGACCGCATTGACATTCATATTGAAGTGACGCCTGTGGATTTTGACCAGCTGACCGACAGCCGCAAAGCAGAAAAAAGCGAAGCGATCAGGGAACGCGTAATGAAAGCCCGCGACATCCAGACCAAACGTTTTGAAGAAAAAGAAGGCATGCACAGCAATGCCATGATGAGCAGCACAACAGTGCGCGAGGTGTGCCAGGTGAACCAGGCCGGGCAAACGTTGTTAAAAACAGCCATGAACCGTTTGCAGCTTTCGGCCCGTGCCTACGACCGCATCTTAAAAGTAGCCCGTACCATTGCCGACCTGGATGCAAGCGATGACATTAAGATCGAACATTTGGCAGAAGCCATCCAATACAGGAGCCTCGACAGGGAAAGCTGGGGAGGGAAATAGCTTACGGCAGCATTGCCTTGTATTTTATTTCATGGTTTCTCATAAAACGAATAAGCAGCATTTGCCAAATGACAACAAGATCAGTTCTCTTACTCTTTATCGTGCTTGGTTTCTTCACTAACAGTATATATGCCCAAACAGGCAAACACCCTGTTGATTCTTTAAAACGATTGCTTGTTCTCACAAAGCAGGATACTACGCGGGTGATGCTTAACTACCTGGTCGGTTTGGAAACAAACATCACCAGGATCAGCTATTGGGATAGTTTGCTGGAAGAGGCGCATA
>JAZKGM010000224.1:2363-3951 GCA_040385895.1 Bacteroidota bacterium | reverse complement strand
GCATACGCATAACCTGCCTTTATATGAATGCAAGATCCATTACAGGGAAGGCAGCATTTATTCCACTTACGGCACGATACACCAGGCCATTTATTCATTTCAGAAAGGTTTGGCCGTTGCGGAGAACAATGGAATAAAAAGAGAGCAGCTAAACTTCTGCTGGCTGCTTCAGCAGGCTTACGGAACATTGCTCGACCGGAAAAGGTCACTGGCTATGATCTATAAAGGCCTGAAACTGGCAGAAGGGATGGGGGATCAGAAAGCCGTGATGAACTCTTATTCAGCCATTGCTTTATACCATTTAACATCGGGCGAACCGGGTAAAGCACTGAACATTTATTTACGTTGTTTAAAACTAAGTAAAGCGGCCGGAAATGACTTCGCCACGGCCGGTTTTCTTCTCGATATAGGGAATGCTTATGACGGAATGCGGATGCGTGAAAGAACCGTGCATTATTTCCTTCAGATAAAACAATACATGAATGCAGCAGCCGGAACAATGTATGAAGTGCAGTTATGCTGTGCCTTGTCTTCTGCATACCGTTACCTGGAGCAATATGATTCGGCATATTATTACGCTGAAAAAGCATACCGGATAGCCCAGCGTTTTGATGACAAAAGAATACTGGCAGGGGCCTTGGTTACGTATGCCGGGATACATTATTCCCATGGAAATAATAAAGCAGCTAAATCATATGCCCTGCGGGCACTTGATATTGTTAATGCCACGCAGTTCACTTCACAGCGCTCTGCGCTTACTGAATTGCTTAAAAATATCTACATTAAGGAAAATGACTTTGCAAATGCGTTAAAAATATACGAGTCCGGGGTCCGTTTCCGCGACAGCCTTTCTAATGAAAATGTGCGCAGGCAGGCCGTAGAAAAAGAATTTGAATACAACCTTGAAAAAAAAGAAAACGAGTACCGCCTTCTTGCGCAACAGAACCAGATCCAGACATTAAAATTAAACCAGGACCGTTACCTCTTTTTTGCCCTGGGCAGCCTGATCCTCGTGGTTCTGACCATTGCGTACCTGTTCATTCGCCAGAACAGGTTCCGCACAGAACACCAAAGGGTGCAACTGGAACAAAAGCTGCTTCGCTCGCAGATGAACCCGCATTTTGTATTTAACTCCCTGAACAGCATTCAGCAATTTATTATGAGCGGTAAAAACGACCTGGCAGAAGTTTACCTGTCGAAATTCGCAAAACTGATCCGCGACCTGCTGGAAAGTAATATCAAGGAAAGCCTCACCCTGCAGGAAGAGACAGAGATCCTGGGGGCATACCTTGAGATGGAATCACTGCGGTTCGGCAATACGTTTTCATATTCAATGCACACCGATGAACGAATAGACATGGATCAGACCAACATACCCCACATGATGATCCAGCCTTTTGTGGAAAATGCGATCTGGCATGGCTTACTTTCCAAAACGGGCGACAGGGTGCTTCGCATCGCGTTTGAATACTACGCTGAAAATGCGGTTAAATGTATCGTAGACGATAATGGCATCGGGCGGGAAGAAAGCATGAAAAAAGAAAGCACGTTCAGAAAAAAATCGCTTGCGCTTAGTTTCGTTCAGCAA
>JAZKGM010000224.1:1315-2353 GCA_040385895.1 Bacteroidota bacterium | reverse complement strand
ACACATAAGATTACGGGTAAGGTAACCATTACCGATAAAAAAAACGGGAATGACGAAAGCCTTGGCACCAGGGTGGTGATTATTTTGCCTATATTGAAACCCTAAACTATGTTACGAGCAATTATTATTGATGACGAAGAAGCCGGCATTGAAACGCTCAAAATACTGGCCTTGAGAAACAATCATTTGATCCGGGTTGTGGCTGCTACGCTGAAAGCAGAAGAAGGGATCGTTCTGATAGAAGATTATAAACCTGATGTGGTTTTCCTTGACATCAGCATGCCTGCCATGAGCGGGTTTGAGCTGATCAAAAAGCTCACTTTTAAGGATTTTAAACTCATTTTCACCACTGCCCATAAAGAATATGCCTTGCAGGCCATTAAGCAAAGGGCCTTCGATTACCTGCTTAAGCCGATAAGTGATACGGACTTTAAACAATGTATTGAAAACATGATCGGGGAGCAAAAAAAAGCTGATACCACCGGCAGGCACGATCCCCATTTATTTATAGAGATCAGGGTAAAGGACGGTGTAATGTACCTCAAACAAAAAGAGATCATTCGCCTGGAGGCCTCACGGAGCTATACCGAATTTTACATGGACAACGGCACCAAACACATCGCATCAAAAAGCATGAAGGACTTTGAGCAGAAACTTGATCCGCACTTATTCTTCCGTTGTCATAAATCGCACATCGTTAACCTGGAAAAAGTACAAAAATTCATTAACCATGATGGCTTCTACGCATTAATGAGCAATGGCTCCATGCCCGATGTGTCGAAAGCCGTTAAGGATGATTTTTTGCAACAGCTGCGTTCAGTCTGACCGGCCGTTTATCCTGTTCTATTTTTCTCACCAGATCGTCAAAGAAAACCTGCCGCTGCATTTTCTCTCGCAGGAACAGCATTTTTAATGCGATCATTTCTGCTGATCACAGGATAAAATAAATAAGCGGGGTGGAATAACTAAGCTGTTCTTTTGTACTTTAGCACAAGAATATTAACCTGCATATTGAGCGCACAACTGATAAACCATGCA
>JAZKGM010000224.1:0-1267 GCA_040385895.1 Bacteroidota bacterium | reverse complement strand
CCTTAGTTTTTCGCCCGAAGAGCTGCGGGAGTTCAAGTACTTTTTAGGCGGAAACAATAATATAAAGACAGAACGGGAAGACATTAAACTGGTTGATGTGATCCGCAAAGGGGAAACGGATTCTGCACAAAGCAATAATGCCTACCATCAAACACGCAAGCGGCTCAAAAAACAGCTGGAGCTTTTTGTACAGAACCAGAATGTAAAAACCAATGTTATTTCTGAAACCATAAACCTGGTGGAGGTGGCGCGGTTCTTCTTTAAAAAGAATATGGCCAAACAAGGCTGGCATTACCTGATGCAGGCCGAAGACCTCGCTTCTAAAACGGATGATTACGTATTGCTTGATTTTGTTTACGATACGCAAATTGCATTTGCTTCGGCAAAATGGAACAACAGTGCACCGTTCATTTCTGTGCCAACCATGTTAAAGCACCGCGATAAGAACCTGCTTTCGGCCAGGCGCGATGCACATGCCAATGCGGCCTATATCCTTATGTTGCACGAGATCCAGACCATATACTCGAAAGAAGTATATGGTAACATTGATGCGGTGATTCAAACCGCGTTGAAAAAATACAACCTGGAAGGCGACCTGTTCGATGTGCCCAAAATTTATTGCAAGGTGGTGTACATTATGTGCAGGGCCTTACGTGAGAAAAAAGATTACCCGACCTTAAAAAACTATGCCCTTGAGAATTATGAAGCATTGAAAAAAAGAAAAATGCTTGATAAGATCCCGGCCGATTTTTTAATGGAACTGATCCGGTCTGTATACCTGGCATCGATACGCACCGCTGATTATGAGAACACGGAAAAGTTTCTTCAGCTTTACGACTCCTCTAAAGAGCTGTTTAAGAACAACCCTGACGAGTACCTCTATTATCACTTCCGTTCACGTTTAATGGCTGCCGATCTGTACATGTTCACCAACATGATCGGTGAAGCCGAAAAAATATTTACCCAGCTGCTTTCGCAATACTCTTACGAGAATGAAAAAGCATTGGTGTATTTCTTCCTCCGGGTAAACCTGCTGGCTTTGTATTTTAAGCTGAATAACTATAACGAGTGCATCACTGTTTACTCGGGGCTTATCCAGAAATACCGGAAACAAATTTTGAAAGAAGAAGGCCTTGGATTGGAGATGCTCCTGTTCACCGAGATCTACGGGGTGATCTTTTATTATGTAATTAACGATTACGATTACGCGCTGTACCTGCTGAACCGCACCAAGCGAAAATATGCAGACCTGTTTAACGGGGATACC
>JAZKGM010000223.1:1066-7072 GCA_040385895.1 Bacteroidota bacterium | reverse complement strand
CTTGCGGTCATTGGCTATCCGTTTATTAACCATTATATTTTTGCTGTTGTTTGTAAAACAACCCGGAGATGTGCTGCCTTACCTGCTTATCTCTGTGCTAAGCATTGTAAGCGGGCACATCTGGAACCTTTTTTATGCATTGGGCAAGATCAGGTTCATCTTTAAGGCGCTGGCATTCACCAAACATTTAACGCCCATCTTCCTTATTTTCCTGATGAATGTTTGCATCAGCATGTACACTGTTTTTGATACTTCGTGGGTAGGGTTCCTAAGCACCTCATCAGCGGTTGGAATGTACACTTCTGCTATTAAATTGGCTAAAATAGCCATTCCGCTGGTCACCACACTGGGTCTCGTTTTAATACCACGTTCGGCACGTGCTTTTGCGGCCAATATTTCAAATCCCCAACACCTCAACACCTCGTTTAATTTTATCGTTGATACATCCGTTCCCATTTGTGTAGGCTTGTTCTTGCTTTCTCCTGAGCTGCTCCGGCTTTTTTCGGGCGATGCCTTTATGGATGCTTTATGGGCCATGCGCCTGCTTAGTTTTCTTCCTTTGCTCATCGGGCTCAGCAATCTTTTTGGCATGCAGATCCTTTCCGCTTCCGGCCACGATAAAGCATTGTTGTTCTGTGTATTTATCGGCATGGTGTTAAACATCGCCATTAATATCTGGCTTGTTCCTTTGTATGCGCACAATGGCGCGGCCATTGCCATGTTTGTTGCAGAGGTTTCAGTAACCCTTGCAACCTTTATTGCCGTTCAGGCTAAGTTTAACCTGAAGTTCCAGTTTATGCGCCTGCTAAAATCATTTGGAATAAGTTTACTGTTCATTCCCTGCATCATGTTCCTGCATTACATGTTTGCCAATAATTCGGCAATCATTTTATCCGGGATTTTAATTTGCGGGCTTATTTATATCGCCATGCAACACCTGTTGTTCAGAAATGAATTTATATTGCTTGGGCTTAATTTATTCAGGCAGAAACTTAATAAATGAAATACGATTACCTGATTGTTGGTGCCGGGTTATATGGCTGCACATTTGCGCATGTAATGAAGCAGGCCGGTAAACGTTGCCTTATTATCGACAAGCGTGATCATCCGGGCGGGAATACATTTTGCAAAAATGAAGGCGGCATCCAGGTACACCAATACGGGGCTCATATTTTTCACACCAACGATAAGGAAATATGGGACTTTGTAAACAGCTTTGTTCCTTTCACCCCATTTATCAATTCGCCCAAAGCAAAGTATTATAACGAGGTGTATAACATGCCTTTTAATATGAATACCTTTAAACAGCTTTGGGGTGTTAATACCGAAGAAGAGGCGCGGAAAAAAATAGAAGAACAAACTGCACCTTTTAGAAACAGCAGGCCGGCAAACCTGAAAGAGCAGGCGCTCGCACTGGTGGGTCCCGATGTATTTGAAAAGCTGATCAAACATTACACCGAAAAGCAATGGGGAAAACCCTGTGAAGAGCTTCCTGCATTCCTGATCAAACGTATTCCTTTGCGTTTTACCTACGATAATAATTACTTTAACGATACGTACCAGGGTATTCCCGAAGGCGGCTATAACAAATTAACAGAAGGATTGCTGCAAGGCACAGAAGTGAGATTAAGCCAGGATTTTCTAAACGCGCGCACCGAATTGCAAAGCCTGGCAAACCACGTTGTTTACACCGGCAAAATAGATGCATACTTTGATTATTGTTTTGGCGAACTGGAATACCGTTCGCTCAGGTTTGATCACAAACGCATGGATGACATCAGCGATTACCAGCACAACGCAGTGTTTAATTACACATCGCCCGATGTGCCTTATACGCGTGTAGTGGAACATAAACATTTTGAATGGACCGATGTTCCCCATACCATTGTTTCATTCGAGTATCCGCAGGCTTATACCAAAGGTGCAGAAGCCTATTACCCGGTAAATAACGAGCGGAACAATAACATGTACGATCAATATAAAAAGCTGGCCAGGGAACAGCCGGGTGTTTCCTTCGGTGGCCGCCTGGCCGAATATAAATATTACGATATGCACCAGGTTATTGCTTCTGCATTGGCGGATGCAAAAAGAATGAATAAAAAGTGAACAGGAAAGTACTGATATATTGCCCTGTTTTTTTGCCTCAGCAAACAGGCTATTCGCATGCATTTGCCAACCTGGTACAAAACCTGCTCAACGAAGGGTTCCTTGTTGATGTTTTAATACCCGGGGTAGCAGAGGGCGCAGAGCCGATGAGTCATCCTCATTTAAGGATCATCCGTAAAACCTTTGCACTCAATATCTGGATGCTGGGCTTGTTCTATCAATACTTTTGCCTGGCACAGTATATCTATAAACTGCACCGCTCAAACCAGTACCGGGTTATCTTTATTGAAACAGGTGATCATCCCTTACTGATCGCTTTTATGCGCGAGCAGTTGTTACATAAGACCGTTGTTCGTTTTCACTCCACCAGCGATACCGAATATTTAGTGTCCGGCCGGCATTTTAAATACAGGCTTAAGCGGGTGTTCTGGAAATTGTTTGCGGCTCCCCGCATAAAGAACCTGTGCTCCACCAGCAATTACCATTTAAATTATGCTGCTGAGAATATAATAGGACATCGCGCCTTTAACTATGATGATGTTGTTGTAAATACAATATCTTTAAATGCGCATACCGGTAAAAGTGATGCGGAAGGCAGGGTGTTTTTTATGCTGGGGCGTATGGATGAAGAAGGCTACAGGCAAAAGGGGTTTGAACCGCTGCTTGATGCATTGCGACTTGTGGGTTCCGGCTTTGAGCGAACAAAAAGTAAGTTAATTATTGTAGGGGATGGCGTATGGCATGAGCACTTTAAAAACGAAGTTTCCAGGTATGGTTTTGTTGAGCTACACAGATCTATGCCGCATCACGAGATAATAAAAGTACTGAGTAAGGTTGATGTGGTGTTATTGCCTTCGTTATATGAAGGCGTTTCTATGTTTGCACTCGAAGCACTGGGCTATGGTAAAGCCGTCATATTCAGCAAAACGGGCGGATTGATCGGCATGGTGGCCGATAACGGAATACTGGTTGAACCCGGAAACCATATCGAGCTGGCAAATGCAATTGATGCCATGCTTTACACCGATAAGCTTGACGCGTTTAAAAACAATTCCTTAAAACGAGCATTAACCGGATTCAGTCCGCAAAAGCAGATGGAGCAATTTAATAATATGTTAAGCACCTTGTCGCACTAATGGAGAATATGCAGCAATTACCGCTTATATCTGTTGTTATGCCCATGCATAATGCGGGTAAATATTTGCGTGAGGCAGCCGAAAGCATTTTAAACCAGACATATGCCAGGCTCGAGTTTATTATTATTGATGACGGAAGTACAGATGATGGTGTTTCCATCATTAGTTCGCTGAACGATCCCCGCATAATTTTGTATTCATACAAGCAAAAACAAGGCCTGGCAAAAGCGCTTAACAAAGGGTTTGAATTGGCAAAGGGCGAATACATAGCCCGTATGGATGCGGATGATATCTGCTTGAAAAACCGCATCGAGCAGCAGGTAAAATACATGATGGCAAACCCGGATGTAGGGATCCTGGGGACACAGATCATTGCCATTGGCAGCAAAGCACGTAAGTTGCCTGTAACACACAAAGCGATCACATGGCATTTGCTTAATGCATGTCCTTTTCTTCACCCTTCCGTTGTATTTAAAAGAAGCACCATACTCGAGCACCGGCTGTTTTACGATCCCCGGTTTGACGGTGCGGAAGACCTGGAACTATGGGTGCGTGCTTCGCAGGTAACCGGCCTGGCAAACCTGGATAAAGCTTATGTAAAATACCGCTACCATTTTGGTACGCACCGCGCCATGATCGCTGTTGTGGGCCGTTTAAATACGGAGATTAAAATAAAGCATCTCAACCAGATCATGCCGGCCCTGCCCGGTGAGGTAAAGAACAGCCTTGCCTTATTTATGAACCGGCATATTAAACACGAAAGGACTTTGTTGTGGCTGGAAAAAGGGCTTGCATCGTTTGAAACCGCCCTCGCACAATACCCTAGTTATGTTCACGAGTTAACAAACGAGTTCAACAAATGCCTCTGGTTTCATTTTAGCAGCGATCCGGGTTTATATAAAAAAGTAAAAAAAGGCTTAAAGGATCACCAGTGGTTCAGGCTTTCGCTAAAGCAACGGTTGTGGTTAATGTTGAAACCTTTGCTGAAGAATTGAATTAAACCATTGTGTCGTGTTCCGGTCAAACTTTAAAACAATCGAGATGTTGTAAAAAATGTTGATTCATTTAATAAAAAAACTGGATAACCAGCCACAGGTTGCACAGATCAAGAGCGGCAAGGCAATTCTGCTTAATTTAGTAGTTTAACAGGTTGCTAAACCTATCTGTGTAATCAGTGGTTTTTCTATCAACACTTGTACAACACACCCATAATAATAAATATGAAACACCTGTTACTGGTATTGTTCACTTTTCTCTCTATTCATGTATTTGCGCAGCTTTATTTTCCACCGGTCAGCGGAAATACATGGGAAACTGTTCCGCCCGGGCAACTGGGGTGGTGCACAGATCGCATCGACAGCCTGTATAAGCTGCTTGAAGACAACAACACAAAAGGCTTTATTATACTGAAGGATGGAAAGCTGGTTATTGAAAAATATTTCGGAACATTTACACCCGATTCTGCCTGGTATTGGGCTTCGGCAGCAAAAAGCCTGACCGCATTTTTAACCGGCATAGCGCAGCAGCAACATTTTTTAAACATTAATGACAGTGTAAGTAAATACCTGGGCCTGGGCTGGACAAGTTGCCCCCCGGAAAAAGAAAGGCTCATTACCATCAAACACCAGTTAACGATGACCACGGGGCTCAATTACCTGGTGGCCGACCAGGATTGTACAGAACCTTCATGCCTTAGTTATAAGAACGATGCCGGAAGTTTCTGGTTCTATCACAATGCACCGTATCATTTAATTCATGATGTAATTGCGCAGTCTTCGGGCAAAACATACCAGCAGTTCACTAACCAGTACCTTGCTTCAAAAACCGGCATTACCGGCTTGTGGTACGACCATATCTATTATTCAAAGCCACGCAGCATGGCACGTTTTGGGTTGCTGATGCTGAATAAAGGGATCTGGAATGGCGATACCGTGTTGAGCGATGCAAACTATTATAACAGCATGATCAATACCTCACAGCAGATGAATAACGCATATGGTTATTTATGGTGGCTTAATGGCAAGGCGAGTTATAAGATACCGGCTTCGTTGGCCACTTTTCCCGGTAAGCTTTGTCCGCCAGCACCAGATGATATTTATATGGCGCTGGGCAAAAATGACCAGAAGCTTTATGTATGGCCTTCTAAAAACATCGTGGTGGTGCGCATGGGAGATGCCGCCAGTGACGAAAGCCAGGTGCCTATTACCTTCGATACCACATTATGGCAGGAACTGAACAGAGTAATGTGCTCAGAATTTACAGGGGTTCATGAAAATAATACAGGGTCGGACCTAACTATATGGCCCAACCCTGCGTATAATAAAATAAGTTTTAGGCTTCGAAAGCAACACTATTTTGCTGAAGTGAGTCTATATGCAAGTAATGGTGAAAAAGTGTATGCCGAAAAAATTGAATACCCGATGCCTGAAAACGAAATTGATATTAGCCGTTTGCGCTGTGGCATATACACCCTTCGTGTTATATCAGGCAATGAAGTTCTGGTTAAGAGAATAGCGGTGGTCCGATGATCTTAGTTTTTGCTGATCATTTTATAGCCAACCCCGTGCTCGTTCAGTATTTCAAAGTTTGTTTCGTGCTCAATGATCCTCCGCATTTTGGATAAATACACGTCAAGGCTCTTGGATGTATAAACATCTGTATTTCCCCATATGTCCTGCATAAGCTGTTTGCGGCTTACCAGGTTGTTGAAATTTTCAAACATGAGTTTGAATAAGTGCGCTTCCTTCGTGCTTAATTTTATGCT
>JAZKGM010000223.1:0-1056 GCA_040385895.1 Bacteroidota bacterium | reverse complement strand
TGCTTTTATCTTTTGTGGTGATGATGCGCGAATTAGGATCAAAAGAAAAGTCGGTAAATTCGGGCATGGCGACATGGCCGCCCGAAACCCTTCTTAAAATGGCATCAACACGTAGAACCAATTCACGGATCTGGAAGGGCTTGATCACATAATCGTCACAACCGGCCTCAAAAGCCTGGTATTTGAGTTGCATTTCTTGGTTTGCGGTAATAAATAAAAAAGGGATCTTGGGGTCTATTTCCCTGATGTCCCTGCTCAGCCTAATTCCATCTGTATCAGGCAAGGAAAGGTCGAAGATGCAAATGTCGAATTTGCCATAGTTAAAATGTTTTAATGCATCAGTACCACTGGTGTACCACGACACATTTGAACCATTTCCGATGAAAACAGCCTCCACGAGGCTACCGATCGAAGTATCGTCTTCAACCAAAAAAATTTCTTTAGGCATCTGTTAAGGTCTATTTAGTTTTGTAAAGAGACAAAATAACAACAGATTTAACTCAAAAAAATGATGAGTAGCCTTTTTGGGAAATGATTTAAGGTTATTTAGTATTTGTTAACAATAAGCAGAATTTATGCTATTAATTCTTTTTGTTTAGACTTATTTTAAATTGATTGAAAATAGCGTATTTTTGCCTGCTTAAATTTTATGGCAGAAGAAACCGACATTATAGATCAGGTAGTTAGTCAGGAATACAAATACGGATTTACTACAGATATAGAAATGGAAACCGCCCCAATGGGGTTGAATGAAGAGATAGTTAAGTTTATTTCGGCTAAAAAGAATGAACCTGAATGGATGCTTGAGTACAGACTTAAAGCGTTCCGTTACTGGCTTACTTTGGAAGAACCGAACTGGCAAAACTTCAATTATCCTAAAATATCCTACCAGGACATTATTTATTACGCAGCACCTAAAGAAAAAATAAAGCTCGACAGCCTTGACCAGGTTGATCCCGAATTATTAAAAACGTTTGAAAAACTGGGGATCTCCCTTAGTGAGCAAAAACGCTTATCGGGTGTTGCTGTTGATGCCGTGTTTGATTCCGTATCTAT
>JAZKGM010000222.1:9490-12684 GCA_040385895.1 Bacteroidota bacterium | reverse complement strand
CACAGGAAATTGATGATGTAAACGGTAAAACGTATTACTATTATGATACCGTGAGTAAAAAAAAGGTGAAAGAGATCTTTCACCACATCCAGGAATACCGCACCAGCTACGATAACCTTGGCAATACGCACGATACCATCCTGTTCATAAAGAACGGCCCTTACACCCGTTACCATGAAAATGGCAAACTGGATTGCAGCGGGTATTATAACAAAGAAGCAAAAAGCGGAACATGGAAATTTTACAACCAGGCAGGGAAACTGATACGAATAGAAGAATGGGCTTCAGGCAAAATGGTAAAATCTACCACATCCCAATAGTTATCCTCCTGCTGTTTGCGGGTGGTGCTGCGTTTTCCCAAACAAAAAACATTGAAGTAGGCATGTTTGTTAAAACAGCCGCCTGTAATAAAGCTTCAAAAACATTCAGGAACATCGACATTTATACCAAGTCGCTTATTCCCGATACCATCATTCCCATCGACAGTGCCACAGGTGAAGGTGTGTATGAAAGCTTCTTTGTTAAAGGAAGCGAAATTGACGGCAAACGCCTGCCATGCAGCTATGCCAATAAAAAATTTAAAGTTGCGGCCTTACGCGAGTTTGAGATAAAAGGTAAACCCACGCGCATTATGTTACTGTATGGTAGCTCATTTAATGAAATGCTCTGGGTGGTGTTTGATCACGCGGTTGAGGAGAACGAAATTAGCTGGTAATAATTACCGATCTTCCCATTATTTTTGATGAATGACTAACGGAGATATTGCTGAAAAGCTGAAATGGTATGCTGATCTGAGCGAACTGCACAACGGCAATCCATTTAAAATAAAATCGTATAGCGCGGCCTCGTTCCGCATTGATAAAATGCCTGAAGCACTTGCAGGAAAAAGCATTACTGAGCTTGAACAATTTGAAGGCGTTGGAAAAAGCGTGGCTGCAAAAGTACACCAGCTAACCACCACCGGAACATTTGACGACCTTGAAAAACTTTTGAATGAAACGCCTGCGGGCGTACAGCAATTGTTTGCCGTAAAAGGAATAGGCCCTAAAAAAATTGCTTACATCTGGAACCAGCTTGGCATTGAAAGTGTAGGCGAGCTGCTTTATGCCTGCAACGAAAACAGGCTTGCACAAGCCAAAGGCTTTGGTTTAAAAACACAGGAAACCGTAAAAAGCAGCATCGAGTTTATTTATGCCAGCGCCAATAAATTTCACTATGCAAAAGTGGAACAATTGGCCAACGATCTTCGTGATGCGTTAAATGAATTTGACGGCACCACCAATATCAGCCTTACCGGGGCCATGAGGCGCAAATGCGAAATTATTGATGAGATCGAGATCTGCATAGCCATACTGGGTGATGAAAACGAGCTGGCCCAATACATACAGGACCGGTTCAACCCCACAAAACTGGAAGTATACAATACCATCATCAGTTTTAATATTAATGACACCATCCCGGTAAAGATCTATTGCAGCAGCGATGATGATTTTTACCATACCTTATTTGAAACTTCGGCCAGTGAACAGCATATCAAACTGGTTGATTCAATCGGTATAGAAAGATCAACATTACAGGTGAGCGATGAAGATGAGATCTATACCGCTTTAGGGTTATCATATATTGAACCCGAAATGCGCGAAGGCTTTAACGAAGTGGAGCTGGCCAGGGCAAATGCCTTACCAAGCCTTATTGAGGCTGGCGACCTGAAAGGCATCCTGCACAACCACAGTACTTATTCGGATGGGTTGAACACCCTTGAACAGATGGCGGTTTATTGCAAAGAGGCCGGTTATCAATACCTCGGTATCTGCGATCACAGCAAGGCCGCACAATATGCAGGCGGGTTGAAAGAAGAGGAGATCATTAAGCAACATGCCGAAATTGAATCGTTGAACAAAAAGCTTGGCCCGTTTAAAATTTTCAAAGGAATTGAATGTGATATCTTAGGAGACGGTTCACTGGATTATACCCCCGATGTGCTGGCCTCTTTTGATTTTATTGTTGCAAGCATCCACAGCAACATTAAGATGACCGAAGAAAAAGCCATGAGCCGCCTGGTCAGGGCCATCGAAAATCCATACACCACCATGCTTGGGCACCCGACAGGGCGTTTATTATTAATGCGTGAAGGTTATCCTGTTGATCATAAAAAGATGATCGATGCCTGTGCGGCAAATAACGTGGTGATCGAGATCAATGCAAATCCTTACCGCCTCGACCTCGACTGGAGGCACATTGATTATGCACTGAACAAGGGTGTTAAGCTGAGCATTAACCCGGATGCACACGATACAAAGGGATACCATGATATGTATTATGGCGTTTGTGTAGCCCGCAAAGGAGGCTTATACAAGGAAATGTGCCTGAATGCGCTTACGCTTGCAGAGATCGATGAATACTTTGTGAAACGTAAACCCTAATTTGCAGGCAGTAAAATAAGTTGGCGAAGTTCCTCATTATACGTTTCAGCTCCATTGGAGATATTGTATTAACAACCCCTGTTGTAAGATGCATGAAGAAACAATTACCCGGTGCCGAAATTCACTATTTAACCAAACCGGCTTATCAAAATATTCTTGAGCACAATCCATACATCGACCGGATCCACGTTTTAGATAAACCGCTCTTACGAAAGCTCGCAGAGCTTAAAGCAATGGGGTTCGACTTTATTATCGACCTGCACAATAACCTCCGCACAAGAGTGATAAAAAGCGGCATGGATGTTCCTGCTTTCAGCTTTGAGAAACTTAATATAGAAAAATCACTGCTGGTCCAGTTCAAAGTAGATATGCTGCCCGATCTGCATATTGTTGACCGGTATATGCAAACCCTTTCTGCATTTGCCATTAAAAATGATGGGGAAGGATTGGATTATTTTTTACCTCCGGATATAGCAAACACATTTAACATCGGGCAGCTTATTCCTTATGATGATTTTATTGTATTTGCCATAGGTGCACAACATGCCACCAAACGTTTGCCTGCCGGTAAGATCATTGCCATTTGCAGCAACATCAACAAACCGGTGGTATTACTGGGGGGCAAAGAAGACGGGTTAAACGGAAACGAGATAGCCACACGAAGCGGGCAGCATGTTATTAATTTATGCGGCAAGCTCACCCTGCACCAGTCTGCTTTTGTAACAAAAAAAGCTACCAAAGTGATCACACATGATACGGGCCTGATGCATA
>JAZKGM010000222.1:0-9480 GCA_040385895.1 Bacteroidota bacterium | reverse complement strand
CTGCGGCATTTAAAAAAGAGGTCATTTCTGTATGGGGCAATACCGTTCCCGGGTTTGGCATGACACCTTATTATGGAGCGTTGGAAATACCCGGTTACGAAGCCGAAGTTCACCTCTCATGCAGGCCCTGCTCCAAGATTGGTTACAAGGCCTGTCCCCTGGGTCATTTCAATTGCATGAACCACCAAAATACAGCTGCCATTTCCACAAAAGCCAACTCCTGACCCGATGATGCAAGACATTCGTACAACTGAAGATATTAAACTATTGGTTGATGTATTTTATGAGAGGATAAAAAGCAATGCGCTGCTGGCCCCGGTTTTTGCCAAACGCATCAGCGATCAAACATGGCCTGTCCATTTAGAAAAGATGTACCGTTTCTGGGGAAGCATTTTATTGTACACCCAAAACTATAACGGAAGCCCGTTTGATAAACACATTGGCCTTGAAATAGGCAATGAACATTTTACAGCATGGCTTACCCTTTTTGCAGCAACCGTTGATGAACTTTTTGAAGGTGAAACGGCAAACCTTGCCAAGGAACGGGCGAATAACATCGGCAGGATCTTCGAGTTCAAGCTCAGCACCCTTTAACCGCTTACCCGTTTAATTCCCGCTTCAATGCCTGCCCTGATCATTTTAGCATACCCGTCATCGCCCATCTGTTCAACGCAGCCTAAAGCAAGGTGGTAATGATGTAAAGCGTGTTCCTTTTCACCAAGGTCTTCATATCCCTTAGCAATGTTCAGGTAAAGGGAAGGAAAAAAACCTTTCACATCTTCTTCCGAACATTCTGCGTGCTTAAGCGCCAATACGTCCCAGTTCAACTTTTGCCGCACATCAGGCTGGTGCCTGGCCACATAATGGGCCGCAATGGCTTTTTCATAATCTGTTGATGCCATTGCCCAAGCCTGGTTAAACAGCTCAGCTGCTTTTTGTTGCTCACCAAGGCCTTCCTGCTCCATTCCGCTTGCACAGCGCTTTATAATGTTGTTTTCACTATCCATATCATTCATAAAAATTCAAACATAAAACCATGTATTATATCATGCATTGACCTATATCAATTAAAACAAAAGAAAAAAGCCGACTGTTGTTGTATATTCAGAAATTATTATGGGTTTTAAACTAAGTAACATAGATACGGTTGATTCGATCAGCGCTGAAGATTTCAAGAAAAATTATTTCAACAAACGTAGGCCGCTCATTATTAAGAACCTGAGCCATTCCTGGCCGGCTTTTGATAAATGGAGCCCTGAATATTTAAAAAATGCCGTGGGAAGCCAGGTGATCCCCTTATACGATAATGAAAAGTCCGATCCGTCCAAGCCCATTAACAGCGCCACAGTGCACATGCCTTTTACTGATTATATTGACCTTATAAAAAGCAAGCCTACGGAATTACGCATGTTCTTTTTCAATATCTTTAAACATGCACCGGCTTTATTAAATGATATTAAACTGCCGAAAGACCTGGCAGGTGGTTTTCTTGAAAGCATGCCCGCTATGTTTTTCGGAGGTGCAGGCTCGGTTACTTTTTTGCATTACGATATCGACCTGGCCCATATTTTTCATACGCACTTTGAAGGCCGCAAGCATGTGATATTATTTGAGAACAAATGGAAAACGCGGTTATACTGCATTCCAAATGCCACCTATGCGCTTGAGGATTTTGATGTACTGAACCCTGATACCAAAAAATTTCCTGCATTGGAAGGTGTGGAGGGCCAGCAGGCTTTCCTTGAGCACGGGGACACCTTGTATATGCCCACTGGTTACTGGCATTGGATGAAATACCTGGAAGGCTCTTACTCGTTAAGTTTGCGTGCCTGGGATCCATCCTGGAAGATTAAGGCCAACAGCCTGTATAATTTAGCGGTTAAAGGCGGTTTTGACAGTGTGCTCAAAATGGTGTTTAAAGAAAAGTATGCGCGCTATCGCGAGAAGATCGCAGTAAAACGCGCAAACGCCAGCATTTCTTCCTGATCAGTTACTATTTTTTCTTGCTGTAAGTTCCCATCAGCTGGGCCGATTCCAGGATGTGATCAACCATCATGTCCTGGACCTGCATTTTTGTAGCACCAGGTTTCAGGTCGAGCTTGGTATCCAATGCGTACACTTTGAAAAAATACCGGTGCATGCCCATTGGCGGGCAAGGTCCCATGTACTTATAACCCCCGTAGTTTTTACCTTGTACACCAGGCACGCTGTTTTCTTTTATCACAGTGGTTGGCTCAATATTATACACCACCCAATGGTCGATGGTACCATTAGGCGCATCGGGATCATCCACCAGCACCACCATACTTTGTGTGCCTTCGGGGATGTAGCTGATGTTAAGTTCGGGGTTAACGTCTTTACCCTGGCAGGTGTATTTCGCAGGGATCCCTGCTTCGTTCTTAAATGCCGGACTGGTCACTATAAATTTAGAGTCCTGGAAAAATGCGGATAGCATCAATGCAAAATAAATGTGTAACATATGATTAAGTTTTAATTGAATGACCTGAGCTTATGTTTATCGAGCCATAAAAGGCCTTTAATGTTGGTGCGGTACTTATCTAAAGAAAATACAAGAATGATCTCCTCTATGGTGCTGGCAAACCCGGTGATGAGCGCTGCATAAAAGATCCATGGATTGTAGCCTATAAACAGCAACGAAAGAATAAGCAGCGCCTGCATGAACAAGGACACCTTATCTAAATAAGTATGAAAACTGCTGGCTTTGCCAAAGCGGATGTAAGAAAGCAGCATCTCCAGTAAATACAAGCTTACCAGTGTACTTAAAGCAATGGCATGTTCTGTTATAAACGCCCACTCAAACTGCAATAGCCCTGTTACAGAGATCACCAGGGTTAGCGTGTCACCCACCGAATCGAGCTTTGCCCCAGTTTCTGATTCAATGTGCAGCTTACGCGCGATAAAACCGTCAATGGCATCGGTAAAAAAACTCGCCAATAAAAACCAGGAGAATAATTCCCGCTGGCCCATTAACACAAAATACAACAGCACGGGGAAAGAAATGATCCGGTAAATAGAAAGCCAATCGGCCAGGTTATAACCAGCTAAATAATATCGTTGTTTCATCGTGTTGAGTTTAAAAGTGCTTTTATTATTTATGCGGTTGCGGTGGTGCAGGTTTTTCAGGCCTTGGTTCCGGTTCATCGATCCTTGTCGGATCTACTTTTTCCGGTTCCTGGATACGGGTAGGATCTGATTTTTCAGGCTCTGTTCCCGGTTGTCTTTTAGTAGGATCCGGGTTTTGATCAGGCTTGGCCGGGGTTTCCGGTTTATTTGGCGGATCATTCGGATTGGTTTCTGAAGGAATGTTGAGCTTGTTCATGGTATGATGAATTAGCTGGTACATACCAAAAAATGATACCACACATTCATTTTTTTTCATTTACCCCGCTTAATCAGTATTTACAGGCGATTTCACCTCTTCAACCTTACTATTAGACCGATGCCCAACAGGGATTTTATTTTACATATTGTTGAAGTTTAGCCCATATCGTATGCTTTAAAAACATACATTTGCGCGATGCAACAAGCTGATACCATAGCCGCTAAAATTGCGGAACATTTATTAGAGATCAATGCGGTGAAGCTAAGCCCTGCTGCTCCTTTTACCTGGACATCAGGCTGGAAATCGCCCATATATAGCGACAACAGGTTATCTTTATCTCACCCTGCCGTGCGCAACTTCATTAAAAAAGAACTGGGTATTTTGATCGCTGACAAATTTAAAGGTGCTGAAGCCATTATTGGTGTTGCCACTGCAGGTATTGCACCGGGTGCTTTGGCAGCAGATGAGCTTAATCTTCCTTTTGGCTATGTAAGAAGCGAAGCCAAAAAACATGGCATGGGAAAACAAGTGGAAGGCGATATCAAACCGGGACAAAAAGTGGTGGTGGTGGAAGACCTGGTTTCAACTGGCAAAAGCAGCCTGCAGGCTGTGGAGTCGTTAAGGGCATTTGGTTGCGAAGTACTGGGAATGGTTTCGATCTTCACCTACGGGTTTGATGCGGCAAAACAAGCCTTCGAACAGGCTGAATGTGCTTATTTTTCACTTAGCAATTACAATGCACTGATCAATGTGGCCGCACAAAAAAACATCATTACCAGCGACCAGATCGCGGTATTGGGTGAATGGCGCAAAAGCCCTGACACCTGGGGACGTTAATCATTCCATTAAAGTATCAACCCCTAAGCATTTTTACAAGATTGAACAAGATCAAAGAAGCAATAAAATTTGTACTGGCCATTTACTTCGGCCTTATTACGGCAATCGGGTTCATTGTGTTATACCCGGGCTTTCTTTATACGTTAAGTAACCCCAAACGGTATAAATACGGGCATCGGTTACGCAGGTTCTGGGGGCGCTGGTTGTTTTTATGTGGTTTTATAAGGGTGAAACATATTGAAGAAGTAAAATTCGACAAATCAAAACCATATGTGATCGCACCGAACCACACCAGCAAACTTGATATTGTTACCTTAAGCGTAAAGCTGAAAATGAACTTCAACTTTATGGCTAAAATAGAGCTGGCACGGGTTCCTTTTTTCGGCATCTTTTTCAGAACGATCGATATTTCTGTAGACCGGAAAAATGCAAGGCAATCGGCACAGGCTTACCAGCAATCGGTCGACCAGCTTAACAAGGAGAAACGAAGCATTGTGATCTTCCCTGAAGGCACCATCCCGAGCACCTGTCCTAAAATGGGGCGTTTTAAAGAAGGGGCGTTTAAGCTGGCGGTTGAAACACAAACTGATATTTTACCCGTTACTATTATGAATAACTGGCGTATTTTGCCGGATGCCGGCAAGTTCAGGTTCAGGCCGGGTAAAGTGATCCAATATGTGCACGCACCTATTTCAACAAAAGGATTAACGGAAGCCGATATACCGATGCTGAAAGAAAAAGTATTTAATTTAATTACGAATAAACTGGCGGAGTATGGATATAAGTAACGAAATGATCGACAAGCTTGCCGACCTTGCAAAGCTTGAGTTTACAGCTGATGAAAAGGAAAAGCTGAAAGCCGACCTGAGCAAAATAACCGGCTTTTTTGAAAAGCTGAACGAGCTTGACACGGATAACGTGGAGCCGCTGATCTTTATGACGGATGAGGTGAATGTGCTTCGTGCCGATGAAGTTCATCAGCCGATTACCAAAGAAGAAGCGCTGCGAAACGCCCCGGCTAAAGACAGCGATTATTTCCGTGTTCCTAAATTCCTTGAAAAATAAGCACCCTTTTTAACACAATGCCGGAAGTTATAAAACTGCAAAACATAACACGACAATTTAAAATTGGCGATGTGATCGTTCAGGCATTGCGCGGGGTTGACCTCGTCATTAACAAAGGGGAATATGTGGCATTAATGGGGCCTTCGGGCTCAGGTAAATCAACATTAATGAACCTGGTGGGCTGCCTTGATACACCCAGCAGCGGTCGTTATTTTTTAAACGGCAGCGATGTGAGCGAGATGGATGACGATGAGCTTGCCGAGATCCGCAATAAGGAGATCGGCTTTGTTTTTCAAACGTTTAACCTGCTTGGCCGGAGCAGCGCTTTGGATAACGTGGCCCTGCCTTTGGTGTATGCAGGCTTTAGCAGGAGCGTACGGACAGAAAAGGCATTACAGGCACTGGCCAATGTGGGCCTGGCCGACCGTGTGGACCACAAGCCGAATGAGCTGAGTGGTGGCCAGCGCCAGCGGGTAGCCATTGCACGGGCCTTGATCAATACGCCATCCATTATCCTGGCCGATGAGCCTACGGGTAACCTTGATACCAAAACCAGTTATGAAATCATGGAGCTGATGGAACAGATCCATGCCCAGGGAAATACGGTTATTGTGGTAACACACGAAGAGGATATTGCGCAGCGCGCTAAGCGGATCGTCCGCTTAAGAGACGGGGTGATCGAGAGTGATACCGCCAGTTAGAATTGGGAAAAGAATTTTGAATGTTGAATTGGGTTACGGGAAATAACCACAAAGAGAACACGAAGGGCACAGCGGAGGTAGTTTTGAATAAAGAGCACATGCTATAAAACCTTAAGCCACAAACCGAACCAAAGTTTCCTGTAAGTACACAAAATAAGTTTATCACAAATAGACCATAAAGAGCTAAAAGGATTTAACTAAAACCCACCTTCCCGCCAATGGTTTAAAAACCAAGAGCTAATAACCCAACACCAATAACTAACTGCCAGTAACCTTTCCCCCGAACCCATACGGGCAATGTTTGCAGCCGCTTTCGCAGCAGTATCCGCGCAGCTTATGGTATAGCTCGGTAAATACCCAATATCCCTGTTTGTTTATGTAATAATGAATGCCCTCAATGAGTTCCCGCCTGAGGGGTATTTTATCTTCCGGGTCCCGCTTGTCGTTGTTCACTGCCGGTAGTAAAAATAAAAATCACCGGTTATGATCCCGGATTTAAACGTTCCTTTCAGGCCGCCATTTTCATCATAGCGGTTTATAAAGCTTTTCTGTACAAAATCCACCGCATCGCTCACATACACCTCATCGGTTAACGAGTCGTAATTGATGCCCCAGAAATTATTATTTACAGACGCTACCCAGGGAGTAGCCGAAACATTTTCCTGGAAAATTCCGTGTTTAAATACATCCCTGTTAATCCAGAACAGGCTTGTTCCCTGTGTATTCATCCTTAACTTCATCGGGCCATGTTCACTCTGGCGCATTAAGGGGAACCGTTTCTCCACCGTGTCTGCATCCCGGTTTATTTTAGTGAGCGACCCGTTCAGGTAAGGCTCCTTACGGCCCGAGCACAATACCCATAGTTTGTTATCGGATGTAAGCCTGAGGCTGTTGGATCCGTAGCCTACATCGATGCTGTCGGTTACCTGGTCGGTATTTGTGCTCACTATATACATAAAGCGCCCGTTGGCATTTGTGATATAAAGCGAGGTTCCCAGCATCAGCATCTCATCCAGGTTACCGGCTAAAGGTATGGTGGATGAAATGGTATTCGTGCTGATGTCTACTACTTTTATTCCCCCGTTGTAATATTCACTTACATAGGCTTTCTGCGGATTGGCCACCACCATATAACGCGGGGATTTAAACCCGGTTATGGTTGCTTTTGAGCTGAGGTCATTCACATCAATTACCTCTATTTTCTGCGAATTATTAACAATAAGGTACCCTGTATTTCCATACCTGCACATGGATTGAAGCACATCGCCCAGGGGCCTCTTGTTCTTTGATTCAAAGGCATTTTCGGATATTTTATCGCTTTCAAAATCGTAGTAATCGAACGATGCATTCCCAAACTGGAAATTGCCTTCATTCAATATAAATAACCCGCCCTTTGCTGTTACAAGGGGCGGGTATACAGGGGTAATTTCAGGTTGCCTTTCGCACGAGGCGAAGGCAACCATCATTACTATACTTAATAAATAAAATGATCTATTCATTATCCGGTACAAAGTAACATTAATTTTTTTCATCACAGATCGGCCAAATAAGCATAGTCACCACAAAAAGGAAAAAGGTTGTTTTACTCAACAATAATGCGTTTAACTGTCGATTTCCCGTCAGCTTCTATAGCGATCATATAGATCCCCCTATCCAGGCTGCTTACATTAATTTCCTGGGTATTAGCCGTTTTCATAACCTGTTTGCCTGTGATGTCGTAAACTGAAATTGCACACTCGTTTAAGCCGGCCGGTAACTGAACCTTTAATACGGAGCTTACAGGATTCGGATAAACGGAAGCCTCTAATGTACCTGCGATGCTGTTCAGGCCTATAGCCAGGTCAACAATAATATTTTTTGATGCGGTATCGCTTACACAACCCTGTGCCGAAGTTTCCACCACTTTTAAGGTTGCTGTTCCTGCCGTGGTCCACTGGATGCTGATCTTTGAAGTTACACTTGTTCCTGTTCCGTTTGTAAAAGCCCATACATAAGTTGATCCCGCATTTGAATCAACACGATGGGTTGTGGTGGTATTCTGCTTCACTACCGAATCGCCTGTAATGGATGCAATAACTGGTTTTGTACCGATCATAAATGTATTGCTCGCAGCGCCTTCAGTATTAGGGTTTGAGGCGATCACACGCAGTTTATAAGCGCCACCTTTTAAGTTTGAAGGAAGCGTTACTGCAATGCTTCCACCCGCCACACCGCTTAAAGTACCTACTGTTACAGGCGTTCCGAAGTTACCTGACGAATCTGACAACTGTGCGTTGAACACATTACCGGCATTAAAGTTTAAAGTAGTGGTAAAAGCCAGGTTGAATGTTTTACCCGCACAAATAAGCGGATCTACATTTCCTGTTGTTAAGGTTGGCACAGCCGGTGCATCTTTGGTTGTAAAATTATCCATGCAGAAATAACCCGGTGTATTCATACCAAACTGTCCAACATCGCTGGACCTGAAGCTGAACGATAAGCTGTCAATGTCTCCAAGAGGTAACAGGTCTACCCATTTCCAGGTTTTCAGGATATAATCTTCGGATGAGTTGTTTGAACGGAAATCGGCCAGTACTGCGATCACCGAGTCTTTTATTGTTCCGCCTTTATGACCTTTTATCACTACTTCAAAATAATCAGGATCGCTGCCTGCTATGCCCCCGAATTTCTTGGCAAACTGGTCTCCGTTCTTCATGCTTAAATAAGCATAGGTGTTATTGGTGATATAAAACCCGTCAACCGCTTTGCCTGCTGCAGCTCCTGTTAATACTACTTTTGCACCGCCTGTGGCTATTGCATAGTTTTGCGAATTATACCCTTTGCCTGCAACAGATGCATACATATTGGTATACCCCGAAGTGGTGGTATCGATCACATTGCTTAATGCAAATCCTGATGACCAATAGTCGAATCCCGTGTTATAATTGTTATTAAAACGTGCATTTCCGCTCGCATAAAATGTGATGGGCGATTTTGGCTGCCCGTTCCAATATGCATCAAGTTCAAGCTGTATTTCCTCGAAACTTGCGGCAGTGATGGTTTGTGCAAGGCCAGTGTCTGTAACGGTAAAATTATCGATACAGAAATAAGCCGGTGTGTTCATTCCGAACGATCCAACGTCACTCGACTCCAAACCAAATACCAGGCTATCCGCATCGTTCAGCGCTGTAAGGTCTAACCATGTCCATTGGTTTACCGTGTAATCCTGCGCATTGTTGCTGAACGTGAAATCGGCCAGTTTAAAATGAACACTCGTATTCTTTAAAGCACCATTGTGGTATCCTTTAACGATCAGCTCGAACGAGTCGGCATCATTACCGCTTACACCGCCAAATTTCTTTGCAAACTGGTCACCCTTTTTCATGCTTAAAAAAGCATACGTGCTGTTGGTTACATAAACGCCATGCACATTTTTAGATGCCGGGATCGTAACTTTTGCACCATCCTGTCCTACGGCATAGTTGTTAGACTGGTAGCCTTTGGCGGTTATTGCCGAATACATGTTCAGGTATCCTTCCGTGCTGTCGTTGCGCA
>JAZKGM010000221.1:2465-3943 GCA_040385895.1 Bacteroidota bacterium | reverse complement strand
ACGGTAAGCGCAGCACCAAAGGATACCATCGGCAACGCGCAGATCATCAAACAAGCTTTCCCCATGGGGAGCATGACGGGTGCGCCAAAGATCATGGCCATGAAGCTTATTGAACAGCATGAGCAAACAAAAAGGGGGCTGTACTCGGGCGCTGTGGGCTATTTTGCACCAGGTGGTGATTTTGATCTGAACGTGGTGATCCGCAGCATCCAATACAATAAGCCGGCACGTTACCTGAACTTTGAAGTGGGCAGCGCCATTACATACGATTCGGTGGCAGAAGACGAATACAATGAATGCTTGCTGAAAGCCAAAGCCATGATGGAAGTATTACAGGGAATTTAATGCGGTGGTAATATTGGCTTCTTTGTTAAATTTGTTTGAATGAAAATATTGATTTTTTCCTTTTTCCTTTTTACAGGCATAGCCGGTTTTTCGCAACAGGTCAAAACCATTGATACCAATTGGGTAGATGCGATGAAAGCCAATACCAGCGACACTTTATATGTAATAAATTTCTGGGCCACCTGGTGCAAGCCATGCGTGGAAGAATTGCCTTATTTTGAAAGGCTTGGCGAGCAGTATAAGAGCAGCAAGGTGAAGGTTTTGCTGGTGAGCACAGACATGCGCAAAGACCTGAACACGCGTGTGAAGGAATTTGTAGCCGCAAAAAAACTAAAGCAGCAGGTGCTTTTTATGAATGAGATCAATGCCGATAAATGGATCGATAAAGTAAGCCCCAACTGGAGCGGGGCTATCCCTGCCACCTGGTTCATAAATGGGAGCACAGGCGTTAATTATTTGAAGGAAGGCGAGCTTTCTTTCGAAGAACTGCAGAAGCTCATTTCCACACACATCAGCAAAAACTAAATACAGTTCGACATATGAAAAACACAGTAAAAATTTTAAGCGCAATCGTTATTGCATTAGTAGCCGCTTCGTTCACCATCAGCGATGACCCTTCGGGATACAAGCCGGGAGACCTGGCCATTGATTTTAAATTGAGGAATGTTGACGGTAAAATGGTGCAGCTTGCCGACAACAAGAAGGCAAAAGGGTTTATTGTTGTTTTTACCTGCAACCATTGCCCGTTTTCGCAGGCTTATGAAGACCGCATTATCGAACTTGATAAAAAATACGCATCAAAAGGTTACCCGGTAATAGCCATTAACCCTAATGATGTGACCCGTTCGCCCGAAGACAGCTATGCCAAAATGCAGGAGCGCTCAAAAGAAAAGCGCTTTACG
This sequence comes from Bacteroidota bacterium, assembly GCA_040385895.1. Lineage (GTDB taxonomy): Bacteria > Bacteroidota > Bacteroidia > UKL13-3 > UKL13-3 > UBA6183. Next base: position 2,696 of record JAZKGM010000221.1, on the reverse strand, counting down.
TTTGCTTACCTGCATGATGAAACGCAACAAATTGCCAAAACCTACGGAGCCACAAGAACCCCGCATGTATACCTGCTAAAGAGAACAGCCAAAGGCAATGAGGTGGTTTACGTGGGTGCCATTGACGATAATTACGAAGATGCCAAAGCGGTAAAAGAAAAATATGTGGAAGCTGCTGTAGATGCATTGCTGGCGAACAAAGCGGTTGCAAAAACATCAACCAAAGCCATC
>JAZKGM010000221.1:0-2455 GCA_040385895.1 Bacteroidota bacterium | reverse complement strand
AAGCCATCGGCTGCACCATCAAGTGGAAGAAATAATGTGTAAATGTGTTGATTGGTATACTGATAAAAAACAGTAGTGGTTATTGGCTTTGTGGTCCCGATAGCGATCGGGATGTGATGTATTAATTCTGTTGAGTGCTTATTGGCTTTAGCTGCTAACCCCCTTAATATCTTAATCCCTTAATCACCTCATCCCTTAATCATACATTCTCCAGCGGATGCCAAAGCGGAAGCTGCTTAAAGAGATCGGGTAGTGGGGGGTGTTGTAAAACCCCTCATTCACCAGGTTCTGGTTGGCGTGTTCGTATTTAAAAAAGATGACAGCGCGCTTGATCTGCATACTTAAAAAAGGGTCGATCACCGGGTAGTTGCCGATCCTGGTTTGTTGCTGCACATAAAACATGCGGCTTGCCGGGCTCCAGCCCATGCCATAATAACTGCTGTTATAAAAAGCGTCAAACCCGATCTGCAGAATGCTTGCAAAAAAATTGGTTTGAAAGTAATAACGGGCCATGCCGCCAATTTCAGGAACGGGAATGTACGAGGCATTGCTTTGCTGGTAAAACAGGTTGTGTTTAAAAAAGAACTTTCCCAGCTGAAAGGTTTTATTGACCTGTACACTTAACACACTGGCCGTTCCGCTGTTTTGTTCGGGCCGCAGATCGCTGTTTAGGTAAGCATAATTGGTAACCAGGTGGTGGTTAACAGTAATAAAAAAATTATTCCGGAAGGCACGTGTATTCAATACGGCTTTCTGCCCGATCACCCTTGTTGCATCAAACGAGTTATTCCATACAAAGTGGTTGCTGTAAAACTTTAACAGGTTATAATCGGGTGTATATTGTTGCACCGAAGCGCCTGCCATTACATCAAACCATGCCGTGCGGTAACGGGCCAACGCATTTAATTTATAATTGTTCCGGTTGAAGCCGCTGATGGTATAAGCACCATCGCTCCATAAGCTTAACGAACCGCTCTTGTTGTTCTCCCATTCCAGCTGCCCGTCAATGATCACATTCTGAAAATTACGGATATAAGAAGGCTGGGCTGCTACAGCACCCTGGTGCATGATCCCTGCACCGATAAAACGCGTTACATCGGTCTTATTGCCGCCAAATAACTGCAGGCTCACCTTGTTTTCAACCAGGCCGTTATAAAGCGAATCGTATGTTAAATTAGAGGTTTGGGTAAAAAACTGGTTGGGCAGGAGCGGGCTCAATGTATCATTGATCGTGGCGAAAATGTAATTCGTTTCGTCTGTCCTTACTGTGTATGCGATCTGCGCAAAGCTTTTATAATCATACAGCGTGTCTTCCCCGCTTACCAAACTCAGCGGGCTGCCAAACTTATAATACTGCTTCACAAAAAGGCTCCGGTTGCGATACCTGTTCTCGCTTCCCACCAGGTTTATATTTACAGATTTGTTCACCCCGCTTAAGGCTTCGTATGCCGAATCGCTTGCTATTCCCCCGTTCTCTTCATTGCTTCCCCGGTTCCATAATGCATAAGCCAGCAATTCATACCGCTTGTTCTTAGATTGAACCCTTGTGTTCAGCTGGATATTGTAATGACTTGTTTTTTGACGCAGAAAAAATCCCTGTGAGGTAATGCGCTGAAAATCGAGGCCGGCACTCCAGCGGGGTAAGATATTCTGTGCGTGTTTGGCTTTCAGGAACAACAGCTCTTCGCTGCCCTGGGCGTAGAATAATTCGGTATAAGGCCTGGTGGTGTTGTAGTAACGGGTTGTGCTTCTGTCCAGGTAGTAATTATCGTAAGGATTGAAAGCACCGTTAAATCCCACATCCCTGTTTAAGGAGAAAACAACATTTCTTCCCGGTGAGCCAATGTTCCCGAGGTCCTGGAAAATAACCTGCTTCCGGTACATGGGATGGAAGATCTCGGTTTCATTCAGGCTCGAATCAATGTATTTGTAAGGCTGGCTGCGGTCGGTTTCATGCTCGTTCACAAAACGTGTGGGGCTTCTCCGCAGGCTGTCCTGCGCAAAGGCTGGCGTAATGCAGAGCAGTGTTAATAATGAAAAGAAGAAGAAAAATGCTTTAGCCAGGTGCCTCACGTTATTGTTTAAGTAATTGCGCAGTGTAAATATGATCTTGTGTAATCAGCTTAAAAATATACAATCCATTCACCAGGTCAAGATCGGTATTTACTTCATTAGCCCCGGCCTGTAATTGTATGTTTTTAACGGCTGCAAGTTTACCTCGCAAATCGTAAACCTCCAAATGTGCCGTTTCGTGTTTTTTTGCAGGGATGTTAAAGCTAATTCCATGGTTGAACGGATTGGGATAGGCATTTAATAAAAGCCTTGTTGGTGCTGCTTCGTTCACACTTAAAAATTCGGTGGTTTTAAGTACAAACAATCCGTAGGTCATGTCGCTGGCCAGTATAACACCCGAAGGTAAAAAAGGCCACACGCCCCAGCATCCGCGGTATCCGTT
>JAZKGM010000220.1:0-2194 GCA_040385895.1 Bacteroidota bacterium | reverse complement strand
CGATCGCTGCTCCGCGATCGGCTGGGGCTCGAAGCTCAGCTCATTGGCGAACAGGAAATCAACGGCCGACGACTGGAGGCAGTCCTGCAACATGCAGTCGGATTCCCTCATCTCACCACCGTCTTAGCGATTCAAGCCCTGCTGGCCCAATAAATACCCGATAAACAATATGAGGCTTGTTTTTGCAACGCACAATAAACACAAAGCAAACGAAATACAGAAAATGTTGCCTGATCCGTATGAAGTGATCACGCTTACAGAACTGAACCTGCTGGAAGAGATCCCGGAAACGGGAGATACCCTGCAGGCCAACGCCTTAATAAAAGCGAGGCATGTTCATGGCCTGTTCGGGTACAATTGCTTTGCCGATGATACGGGGCTTGAAGTGGAAGCTTTAAACGGAGAACCGGGCGTGTACAGTGCCCGTTATGCAGGCGCTCATAAAAATGATGAGGCGAACATGAGCAAGCTGCTTGCGAACATGGAAAGAAAAACCAACCGCACGGCCCGTTTCTTAACCTGCATCTGCCTGTTCTGGCAAGATGAGATGTATGTATTTGAAGGGGAAATGAAGGGCACAATTATAACAGAGAAACTAGGAACGAACGGATTCGGTTACGACCCGGTGTTTATGCCCGAAGGGTACGATATTACGCTTGCCCAGATGGACCTGTTGAGCAAGAACCAGATCAGCCACCGGGGAAAAGCATTTCGGAAAATGGTTGCGTTTTTAAATGAAAATAAATAAGATCGGAAAAAGCGAAGTGTGAAATCCGGAATGACAAAAGTGCGAAGTAAGGGATAAATGATGTTTAAGTGTTACGGTAAGTTTCTGGTTCATGGATCATACGAATAACATAAATTCATATTACCACGAAGCCAGGCATCCTGTCAGGATCTTCTCAACCAATACTCAGCCCAATAACCAACCACTTATTTCCCCATTCTCACATAAGTAAGAAACTCTTCCCGTGTTTTCATATCAAGGAACTTGCCGCTGTATTCGCTCGTAATGGTGTTGCTGGTTACATCCTGTACACCCCTTGATGCCACGCACAGGTGATCGGCTTCGATCAGAACAGCCACATCATCTGTGTTCAGCGTTTCTTTAAGCATGTTGGCAATTTGTATGGTCATGCGCTCCTGCACCTGTGGCCTGCGTGCAAAATAGCGCACAATACGGTTCAGCTTCGACAAGCCCACTACTTTCCCGTTCGGTACATAAGCCACATGCGCATGCCCTGTTATCGGCACAAAATGGTGCTCGCAGGTGCTGTGAAAGCTGATCGATTTCTCCACCAGCATATTTTTATAGTTATACCGGTTTTCGAATAACTTCACATCGGGTGCCGATTTGGGATTAAGCCCCGAAAAGATTTCGGTCACATACATTTTGGCCACACGGTGGGGAGTGCCTTTTAAGCTGTCGTCACTCAGGTCTAACCCCAATATTTGCATGATCTCTTTAAAATGCTTTTCGATCAGCTCAATTTTCAGTTCATCATCCAGTTCAAAAGCATCCGCCCTTAAGGGTGTTTCTAATGAAAAAGAGGAGTGAGCATCGCCAATGTTTTCGTGGTTGTTATTCATGTCCTTCGTATTCAACAAAGTTTCTTTCCGTTTCATACAGTGTTATTTTCAATTTTAAATCCTGTGGCATGCGTTTTCTCAACAATTGCCAGATGACCACGGCAATATATTCGGCAGTTGGATTTATGTGTTTAAATTCTTCAGTATCTAAGTTCAGGTTTTTATGATCAAAACGATCTTCTACTTCCTCTTTAATTGCTTCTTTCAGCACTTTCATATCGATTAAATACCCGGTGTCGGGGTTTATTTTCCCCGTTACGGTAACCGTTAATTCATAATTATGTCCGTGGTAGTTGGCATTGTTACACGCACCAAAAAAGGATTTGTTTTGCTCGTCTGTCCAATGCGGCAAGTGAAGACGGTGTGCTGCATTAAAGTGTGCCTTGCGTGAAACGGATACCTGCATGAAGTAATTAATAAGGGAGCAAAGATAAACGGATATGGTCGAATATTATCAATACAAAGAGTTAAACCGGATCCGTTTCCCGAATTGTTTCTAAAATTACTCAGATTTTTAAACAGAAACGATCCGGAAAAGTTTTTTGCCGGAGATTTTTTTACAGATATAATAATGGGTTTTGTTATTAAATATTTGATTTATAGT
>JAZKGM010000219.1:0-18819 GCA_040385895.1 Bacteroidota bacterium | reverse complement strand
GAACAGGCAGCATTTAAGGGTACTGGTTGCGGGTAGCACGAACGGTGCTGCTGTGACCTTATCCGATCTGCAATTTTCAACCAATGGCGGGGGAAACGATCTTGCCAACATAGACTCGGCAAGGGTTTATTTTACGGGTAAAAATGCGGTGTTCTCTACTGCTGTTCCGTTCGGACAAGCTTATGCAGCCACCACAAATCCATGGGGCGCGTTTACCATTAACGGAAGCCAGGTATTAACTGCCGATACGAACTATTTCTGGCTGACATACGACATTAAAACCAATGCAGGCCTGTTTGATTCTGTTGATGCTTCGCTGGTATCACTTACGTTCGATGGTACTTATCAGAATACCCCTGTTTCACCGGCAGGTGTGGTAACCATTAAATATGACTACTGCGCATCCGTTGGCTATTCGGAGATCAGCCCGTTCTTTGGAAATACCGCGCTCAACATCACCAATGTAAAAATAAGCACGCTTAATAATGTATCAGCCTGTGCTGCTACTTCAGTTTACACTAACAACACGGCCCTTCCGGCTACCAGCCTGGCAAAAGGATCGGTAAGTGCATTCAAGATCAAAACAACGAATTGCGGAGGTGGTATTATACCTGTAACAGCAGGATACCTGACCATTTATATTGATTACGACCAAAGCGGTGATTTTACAGCAAACGAACGTGCATACACCGGTAATGTAACTGTAGCAGATACGGTGAACGGCAACCTGCTTGTTCCTTGCAGCGCCAAAGCCGGGCAAACCAGGATGCGTTTGATCCTGAGCAGCAATACCGCTATCATGCCTCCTTGCGGCACCGCTAATGCCACCACGGGATTTGGCGAAACCGAAGATTATACGATCAACATCACAGATGCCGGAATTTCTTATGCGTCTTCTTCGGCCAGCCAGGAAAACGGGTTGGTAGGACGTGGAATGACCGATCAGGTGATCATGAAATTTAAAATAAACGCAAGCGGTTGCGGAACAGGAGAGCTAAATAAATTATTCTTCAATACTATTGGTTCAACCAATCCTTCGGGAGATATCGCTGCTGCAAAAATCTATAAAACCAGCACAGATCTCACCTTTAACACCTCGAAGCTGCTTGCTTCATTCACAAGCCCCGTTAACCGGTTCGATTTTACCTTAGCAGATACGCTTGAGGCAGAAAATAATTATTGGCTGGTGTATGATATCGCATCCGGTGCAACGCTTAATAATGCGATCGATGTAAGGATCGACAGCATGCTGTTATTGGGTCAATACCGTATCCCGTCAAACAACAATCCATCGCAGGTTAAAACAGTGGATGCACCAATGACTTTTGTTGATGCATTTGCCACACACCCATCGGGAACCCGCGTGGCCAGGGGAAGTGATTTTACCATGCTGAATATGCAGGTGGTGGCAACTCCGGGTTCGCCATTAAACATCACAAGGTTTAACCTCAATACCATTGGTGGCGGGGTGGATACCTCGAACATCCTTTCCGCAAAAATTTATTATACCGGGAACAGCAAAGTATTTACAGCAACCAACCCGTTTGGTGCCACATATACCCCTGGTGCAGCAATAACCGGGGCTAAGTGGAACGCCTTTTCAATTAACGGGAACACTGCCTTATCAGCAGATACCAACAACTTCTGGCTGGTATACCGCCTTAAACCTTCGGCTGTTGTTTCTGATTCGATCGATGCGCAATTGGTCTCCGTGCTGGTGGATAACATAAGCCATGCCGCATCGGTTGCAGCACCGGCAGGCAATGCAATAATCAGGGACGAGTATTGCGTTCCGGGACCGGTTAGTGGCAGGTGTATTGATACTGTTATTATAGGCGGAATAAACCATGCAGCAGGCACAAACTGCGCAAGCCCGTATTACTCCGTTTTCCCGGCTTCGGGATTCACCACGGCAAGCATGAGCGCAGGATCGAGCGTACCGGTTCATTTAACCTTTTCACAGGCAACCCGTGTAAGCATATTTATTGATTTAAACAGGAACGGGACCTTTGAAGTAAGTGAAGAATATAACATCGCTCCGCAGGTGAATGTTGCAGATATCACCACATCTATCTTCATCCCTTCAACAGCCTTAGCCGGGGAAACCCGCCTGAGGATACGAACATTTGGCGGACAATCAACAGGTGTGGTCACCAACAGGGCATGCAACGACTGGAACCAGTCGTCAACCCACGATTATACCATTACCATCCTGCCGCCTGTTCCTCAAACAACCTATGTCTGGAACCAAACAAGCCCTGCCAGCTTTATTTTGCCTTCAAACTGGACGCCAGCGCGTTCGTCTGCATCACCAACAGACCGCTTAATTTTCCCTGCTTCTACAAATGAAGTGGTTGTGAATAACCTATCGGGCCAAACGGTAAGCACCATTGATATTGCTGCAAACACAAAAGTAAGGTTCAATGCACAGGGCCAGGCTACATTAGCAGTTTCTGACAGCTTGATCCTTGGCAATGATGTTGTACTTGCAACAGGCAATAACATTGTTATCCAGATCGGTGAAACATCCACCAAGCCGGGCATTTTGGACCTGGGAGTCAATGCAGGCATCAACTCAACGATCACCCGGTTTATAGGAAACAGCAACAGCACAACTGTTGTGTTCCCGATCTTAAACAAAAAAGGTTCGAAAAAAGTGAGGCTGGATTATGGAAGCAATCCTGTTTTTGGATCGGTAACGGCATCCTTTGTAAGCAATAATCCAGGCGGTTCGGGCGGACTTCCTTTATATGAAGGCGTTTCTGCTGTAAACATAAATAAGATCGCCAATTCAGGATACTGGGAAATTATCCCATCGCCAGACCTTACCAATACCATTTATACAGCGGTTTTTGAAGCGGATACTTTTGCCGGGGTACAGATCCCTTATTACCTGGTTCTGATTAACCGCGCCAGCATGTTTAACAACTGGGTACTGAATGGCAATCATTCTTATTCGCTGGGTACGAACGACAGGGTGGAACTATCCAGAAATTCAATGTACGGATACGGGCAATTTGCGATCGGGTCAGACAGTGTATACAACCAGCTTCCGGTTAAATGGCTTTCATTTACAGGCGCCAAAGCCGGCAACGATGTGCAGCTAAACTGGGCAACAGCAGCAGAAACCAATAACAGCGGTTTTGAAGTACAGCGTTCGCTTGATGGAAAACGATTTGAGGTGCTTGGATTTGTAAAAGGCAAGGGTAACACCGGCTCAATAAGCAATTATTCTTATACCGATATCGGTGCTGTTCCAAACCGGCAAGTGTATTACCGGTTGAGGCAATTAGACAACAATGGCTTTTCATCACTAAGCAATATTGTTATCATCAACAATACTTCCGCGATTCCAACCGCGCAATTCTTGCTTTACCCGAACCCCTTTACTGACGAAGTATTCCTTTCTATTACTGTCCCTGTTTCAACCCAAACACACATTGAGCTGTTTGATGTAACAGGTAAAAAAGTATGGAGCGGATATGAGCCTGTGCTGGAAGGTGCCAACACTGTTTCATTAAAAAGCGCAGGTGAACTAAGAAGCGGGCTTTATTTTGTAACGGTAACCATTAACGGGGAAAAACAAACCCGTAAGATCATCAAACAATAACAATGTGAACAGGATACTCAGCTATTTGGTGTAATTGTTGTTTTCTTTCATCGTTGTTTAAACAGGAGCTTTCGGGCTCCTGTTTTGTTTTATACCTATGTGCCAAAACCCGCCAGCAACGCCATTTATACTGCTTAACCATTTATCTGCTCCGCCACGAAAATGTAAACATTTGTATTCCGCTTTACAGGTCACTTACACGCAAACCCACGCCAAACAGGCAAAAGCCCCGGTTTCATTGCGATCAATTATTTTCGAAATACCTTAGCTTAACTTTTTGCGTTTTACCAACAATGTATATATTTGTTGTTTATGGGGATTAAAACTATCAAGGGGATTAAAAGTTACATCCTGTTAATCGGCTTATTTTCGGCAATGGGCTCTTCGGCTCAAAACATTGAGTTTGGTTTATATGGCGGTGTTTCCAATTACATGGGCGATGTAAGCGAGCAAAAAATGAAGTGGGATCAAACCCACCCCAGCATTGCTGTTATGGGTCGTTACAATATAAGTCCTAAACTAACGTTTAAGGGGTTTGTTGGTTATGGCATGGTTTCGGGAGCTGACTCCCTGGCCAAAGCACCCGCCAATAAAATAAGGAACACTAATTTCACAAGCGTTATTTATGAGTTTTCCGTGCACATGGAATACAACCTGGTAAGAAACAATCTGTCTACACGCGGGCCCAAGCCTTTCGTGCCTTATATATTTGGGGGTTTAGGTATTTTTCACTTTAATCCCAAAACCATGTTCCAGGGCAAGGAATATGAGTTGCAACCATTAGGTACCGAAGGACAGGGAACAACCATATACAACGAGCGTAAAAAATATAACCTCACCACCGTTTGCGTTCCAATTGGTGTGGGGATCAAGAAAAAGATCACTTCTTACTTAAGCATGGGCATTGAGGCCGGCTTGCGCTTTACCTTTACCAATTACCTGGACGATGTGGGAGGTGTATATGCAGATAACCTGGTTGTGGCAAGTGCCTATGGCCCAATAGCAGGCGCATTATCAAACAGGACAGGGGAAGTTACGTCAGACGTATCTTTCCAGGCCAAAGAAAACGATAAGCGTACCACCATAGCCGGTTTGGTTAAAAACGATATGTACTTTATGGCAGGCATCAGTTTAACATATATTTTCCGTCATTCGTCAGATGGATGCCCTAAGTTTTAACATACACATTGAAGTTTTCCTACCTCTTTATACCGTTCATCTTAACCATACATGCAGCACAGGCACAAAAGGTTGAAGTTGGCGCCACCATTGGTATTGCCAACTATACAGGAGATCTTGCGCCTTATCTCGTTCTAAGCGAAACCAAGCCCACGGTGGGTATTTTTGCACGATACAACTTTAATCACACCTGGGCGGTTACGGCACAGGTAAATCAATTAAGGATAAGCGGGGATGATGCCAATTTCAGCTACAATAAGCCCCGGAACATCCGTTTCCGAACAGACATTACAGAAATAGCGGGTGTATTTGAATTTAATTATTTTAAATACGGACCCGGTGTATTGGACAAACGCTTTACACCTTATGTATACTGGGGCATCGGCATGATATTTTTTGATCCGCAGGGTTTTTACAGGAATGAGTGGTACAGCCTGCGCGATTACCGCACGGAGGGAACGGCATACAGCGGGATAACAGCCGTAATGCCTATGGGGCTTGGCCTTAAATGGATGCCCAATAAAAAAATGAGCCTGGAGTGCAGCATCGGTTACCGGCTTACTTATTCCGACAGGCTTGACGATGTGAGCGGAAAATACCCCGATATTGACAAAGTATTGAACGAAAAAGGCGCAATAGCTGCAGCCCTCACCGACCCTTCTGCCGCACTGAACGAGGGCGTTTACCAAAACAAAGAAGGATACCAGCGCGGTAATCCTGATTTTGATGACACCTATTTTACGCTGAACCTTACTTTAACATACCGCTTATTTACCCGCATTAAGTGTGCAAGATTTTATTAAATTCGCGCACTTTTATTATATAATCTGATAATGAGCCTTAAAAGTAAGATTGATGAGCAGCGATTGCCAAAACACATTGCCATAATTATGGATGGCAACGGACGTTGGGCAAAAGGCAAAGGCAAGTTCAGAATCTTTGGCCACCAGAATGGCGTGCGCTCCGTGCGTGATGTAAGCGAAGCCTGCACAGAGCTTGGGGTTCAGTACCTCACTTTATATGCTTTTTCGACCGAAAACTGGAACCGGCCCAAGCTGGAGGTTTCTGCATTGATGGAGCTGCTGGTTTCAACCATAAAAAAAGAAACGGCCACTTTAATGAAAAATAACATTAAGCTGGCTGCCATAGGAAACATAAAAGACCTGCCCGCAAAATGCCATAACGAACTGATGGCTTCTATTGAAGAAACGAAGAACAATACCCGGATGACCCTTGTGCTTGCCTTAAGCTACAGCGCCAAATGGGACATAAACAATGCAATCAAGCAAATTGCAGAAGAGGTGAAACAAGGCGCTTTACAGGTGAATGAAATTACCGATGAAACCATTGATGCGCATTTATCCACCAGGGGAATACCACACCCTGAACTGATGATCAGGACCAGCGGGGAACAGCGCATCAGCAATTTTTTGTTATGGGAACTGGCATACAGTGAGCTTTATTTTACAGAGAAGCTATGGCCCGATTTCGGAAAAGAAGACCTGTATGAAGCCATTTTAAATTACCAGCAACGCGAGAGGCGTTTTGGAAAAACAAGCGAACAATTAGCAGTTTAATGAAATTAAAACCCCTTATTTTTTTATTTTTTGGTATACTGCTTAGCCGGCTTGTATCCGCCCAGGATACCAATACGGTAAACACACCTGCCCCGGCTGTTGGATATATTGATTATTCCTATCCTAAAACATACGAAATTGCCGGTATTGAAATAACCGGCACAAACTACTACGACAAAAGCGTATTGCAGGTGCTGTCGGGCTTAACAGTGGGGCAAAAAATAAAGATCCCTTCTGACGATATCAGCAAAGCCATTACAACCTTATGGAAGCAAAAACTTTTTGATGATGTAAAGATAAGGGTGATGGACATTACTGATGACAAGATCACGCTTGAAATTTATTTAAGGGAAAAGCCCCGTTTATCCACCTACAGCATTAAGGGCTTAAGAAAAGGAAAGGCCAATGCCTTAAAAGAAGAGCTTAATATTAAAACAGGCCAGATCGTAACCGACAACCTCGTTAACAGCGTTAAGCTGCAGATAGAGAATTATTTTATTGATAAAGGGTTCCTGGATGCAAAAGCAACCATTGAAGTACAAACCGATGATGAGCGAAAAAATACGGCCAAGCTTCGCATAACCGTTAACAGGGGCAAAAAGGTAAAGATCCACCGCATTAACGTTACGGGGAACAATTCTGTTACAACAAAAAAGGTGATCCGTACCTTTAAGAACACGAAAGAAAGCCGCAGGTTCCTTGCCAAGTCGCGCTACATAGAATCGGAATACGAAGAAGACAAGCAGAAGATCATTACCAAATACCTGAGCCTGGGTTACCGCGATATTGAAATATTGGACGACAGCGTTTACCGCTATAATGCCAACCGCGTTAACATTGATATCAGCCTGAGCGAGGGGCAGAAATATTATTTCAGGGACATTACTTTTATAGGCAACAGCGTGCACAGCACGAAAGAGCTGAATGAAATATTAAAGATAAAACGCGGTGATGTGTACAACCAGGCTTTGCTGGATTCGCGCCTGAACATGAGCCAGACGGAACTCGACATCAGCACCTTGTACATGGATGCGGGTTACTTGTTTTTCAGGATCGAACCGGTAGAGGTACTTGTTGAGAACGATTCAATTGACCTTGAACTGCGCATTACAGAAGGCCCGCAGGCACGTATCAACAAAGTAACCGTTAAAGGCAATACCAAAACCAGCGACCATGTTATTTTAAGGGAGTTGCGCACCAAGCCGGGCCAGTTATTCAGTCGTTCTGATATTACAAGAAGCCTGCAGATGCTTTCCAGCGTTGGGTATTTCAACCCTGAATCATTAGGCGTTAACCCGGTTCCACACCCCGAAAACGGAACAGTTGATATTGAATACACCGTTGAAGAGCGGCCAAACGACCAGATCGAGCTTTCTGCAGGATGGGGGGCAAGCTCAATCGTGGGAACCTTAGGGCTGACCCTTAATAATTTTTCCACCAAAAAACTGTTCACACCAAAAGCCTGGAGCCCGATACCAAGTGGTGACGGCCAGCGGTTAAGCTTACGTGTGCAAACAAACGGTACATTCTTCCAATCGTACAGCGCATCGTTTACAGAACCATGGCTGGGCGGCAAAAAACCAAATGCATTAACCGTTTCTGTATTCCATTCTGTACAAACCAACGGTTACAGCAAAGGCGATGCAGCCCGGGCAGCACTATTTACCACAGGAGCCAGCATAGGCCTTGGTAAACGCCTGAAATGGCCTGATGATTATTTTGTGCTTCAGTATTCATTAAACCTGCAACGCTATAACCACATGTACAGTACGAACCCGCGCAGTGCATATATTTCCGGGATACCCGAAGGGGTTTCAAATAGCGTAAGCCTTAAGTTCGTTCTGTCGCGCAATTCAACAGATCAGCCAATTTACCCGAGAACAGGATCCAACATCTCGTTTTCGGTACAGGCAACACCGCCTTACTCTGCTTTCAGCAATAAAGACTATACAACAATTTCGGAAAGCGAACGCTACAGGTGGCTTGAGTTCCATAAATGGAAATTTGACGCCACATTCTTTACCCCTGTAGTAGAAAAGCTTGTGATCATGACGCGTGCCAACTTCGGGTTTATCGGAACATACAACCAGCAACTGGGCATGACGCCTTTTGAGCGCTTCTGGCTGGGCGGTTCCGGCTTAACAGGTTTTAACCTTGACGGACGTGAGCTTGTGGCATTACGCGGGTATGCCGATAACACACTTACCCCCGTACGTTATGTAAAAAATGACCTGGGCCAAACCCTGGCCACACGCGAAGGCGGAACCATATACAACAGGTATACTTTTGAGTTAAGGTACCCGATATCATTAAACCCCCAGGCCACGGTATTCCCGTTAATTTTTGCAGAAGCCGGAAAAGCATGGCTTGATTTTAAAGATTTTAACCCGTTTGAAGTGTACAGGTCATTTGGCGGTGGTGTCCGTATTTTCTTACCGATGTTCGGTATGATAGGACTTGATTACGGTTATGGATTTGACATTCCTACCAATTCAGTTGACGGGCAATATAACCGCGGACAGTTCCACTTCCTTATCGGGCAACAGTTTTAACAAATTGAATATATGTTAATGAAAAAATTATTATTATTGGTTTTATTTGCTGGCACTTGTTTTGTAAGTACGCACGCGCAACGCTTTGCCTATGTAGATACCGAGTACATCCTGGACATGTTGCCGGAGTACCGGTCGGCCCAGAAACAGCTGGAATCTTTATCGGCCGACTGGGAAAAAGAGATCGAAAAAAGACAGGCTGTTATTGATAAGATGTATAAGGATTTTGCGGCTGAACAGGTTTTATTGACCGAAGAGCTGCGTAAAAAAAGGGAGCAGGACATAAAGGATAAAGAAAAAGAATTGCGCGATTACCGCAACCAGAAATTCGGATATGAAGGAGAGCTGTTTAAAAAAAGACAGGAGCTTATAAAACCGATCCAGGACAGGGTTTTTGAAGCGGTACAAAAAGTTGCAAAAGCAGGCGCTTTAGATTTTATATTTGCCAAGGGAAGTGAAATGATCATGCTTTTTTCCAACGCAAAATATGATAAAAGCGATGAGGTGCTGACAGAGCTTGGCGTGGCAGTGACCAAAAACAAAGGTGATAACCAAAAACAACAGGATAAGAAATAACACACAAATAAGATGAAGAAAACAATCATTACGCTGGCTATTGCAATAGCTACTTTCTTTGGCGCTTCGCAGGCCAAGGCTCAGAAATTTGCTTACATTGACTTTCAGGAACTGATGCAGATGATGCCTGAGTATAAAAAAGCAACAACAGACATGGAGGCTTTCAGTAAAACCCTTCAGGACGAATTGAAAAAAATGAGCGAAGAGTTCGAAAAAAAATACACTGATTTTCAAAAACAAGCTGCAACAATGAGCGAAGCCATAAAAGGCCTGCGCGAAAAAGAACTGCGCGACATGCAGGGACGTATCCAGGATTTCCAGGAATCGGCCCAGGATGATGCCCGTAAAAAAGAAGCAGAATTGCTTAAGCCCATCATTGAAAAAGCAAAAACAACTATAGGAACTGTGGCTAAAGAAGGCGGATATGCTTATGTATTCGACAGCAGCCCTGGAACCCCCCTATTATACAAACCGGAAGGCGATAACATTATGGCTGCCGTAAAAAAGAAATTAGGGATATTATAATTAACACATTGTTATAAAAACAAAACCGCGGTTCCATAATTGGAACCGCGGTTTTTTTATGCTGTTGGTTACGGCCGGTTAAACAAGAAAAAATTGGTCTGATTCGCTTAACTATCAACCACGGTCTATTAACGATGAACTTAATTTGCATAGTTATGGGAAACTCCGATTGGTTGTGGTTTTGTGAATTTATGGCTTTATGGTATTGGGGAGAACCACAAAGTACACGAAGGTCACAGCGGAATTCCCGTAAATTGTAAAAAAGGGATTGCCACTTCTATCGTCTATTAACCATAGACTTTCCTCCAACACCCATCCTCTAATTACTTACTACTTCTATGAACTATTGTCTATTAACTATGAACTTCCCTACACACTCCCGTTCCACTTCCTGATAAACCATTCTATGCCCAATAAAGCAAGCAGGATAAAGAAGATCGCTTTCAGCTCTATCCAGCTTTTTACGTCCTGCTGCTGGTAAATAACCGGCTTAATGTTCTGATTTGCTTTGATCTCCGCAGCCAGTCCTTTCATGTTATTTAAATAGAACAGCTTTCCATTGCTTTGGGCAGAAAGCTCGTTCAGTAACTGGTGATTGGCTGTGGTTTGTGCAAACTCAACCTGTGTAGGCTTAACAATGAACTGTCCCTTTACCTGCTGCCGTGTAGTGCCTGTATTGGTTGAGCCCACATAACTATAGTTCCCCGGAAGCAATACACCCGCATCAAGCGAATAGCTGCCTGCTGTTTTACTAAACGTATAATTAAAGCTTTTCCCCGATGAGTTGGTGATCACCATGCTTACTTCACCGGTGTTCACCAACTGGTAGCTCTCGTTGTACACTTCGGCTTCAAAGGTTGCGGCCTCATTTTCGTCAAACTGCTTTTTCCCGTTTATTCTAAAGCGGCTCTGGTCTTTTTTACTGGTAAGGTATTGAACGGTGCTTCCAATAATGTTATTGGTGGTTTGCTGGCCGCTTATGGCCATATCGTACATCCGCCATTTCCAGAAGCCCTCCCCGCATATAAAGCCACTGCGGCTGTTGCTGCCTTTTGCAAAAAAGATAAGCGGATATTCCGTTTTCACGTAACCGATCTGCTGTTTAAACAATACTTCGGCTTCACCATTAATGCGGTAATTACCAAAGGGTGCAATAAGTGGCGGAAGCTTTTTTATGTGTTCCTGCTCTTCTTCTGTAAAGGTGAATAAGCTGAAATTGTCCTGGTAAACCGGCAACACTTCATTCATGCTTCCCCTGCCTGCACCCACCTGCAAAGCTGCATCAGCCTGCAATAAATAGTTCATCCCGCTTTGGCTGCCCAGCACAAAAAGCAACGGAATGTTCTTTTGTTTGAGTTGTTTGACCAGGTTCATGCCCTCTCCGTTCCAACCCGGGAGCTGGTGAAGGATAACCAGGTTATATTGATCGAGATTGGCCGGCACCTGTTGCTGGGAAATAATAAATGATTCCACCACATAGTTCTGGTTTTGCTGCAACGCTTTTTCATAAGCCCCCAGATCGGGGTGCGGGGCCAATGCCAGCAAAGCAATTTTTTGCCTGCCGCTTATTACATTCACAAACACATCGAGCCTGTTGTTGGCCAGGCTTACTTCGCCATTTATTTTACTTACTTCGATCACGATGTGTTGCGTGCCGCTTTGATTGCTTTGAAGCGTTGCATTAACCGTATTGAAGTAATTATTGCTTAACGATAATACCTGCGTGAACACCACCTTACCATTTTGAGTAACGGTGAGGTTTGACGATTGCGCTGCTGCTGCAAATGCCGCCACATCAACCTGTAATGGAAAGCTGTTCCCTTCAAAAACGAGCTGGTTGGTGCGTGCATTTTTTATCAGCACATCTTTACGCTGAACAGTATCGCCCAATGCAACAGTAAAAACAGGGGCTTTAATATCCTGTGCTGCCTGTAAGGGGTTTTCGCTGTTATTATAAAGACCATCACTCACTAAAACAACAGCGCCAAGGTTGGTTCCATCGTAGCTGTTCTTTACCGTTTTAAAAAGCTTGTTCAGGTTGCTTTCTTTTTCCCTGAAACTTATTTCGGATGATGCTTTTATTTCTTTGCCAACCGTGTAAGGAAGCACTTCGTACTCATCTCCCAACTCGTTTTTAAGGTCGGCAAGTTCAGCATCCAGCTGCTTTTTCAACTCAACACTATCATGTGCAATTAATACCGACTGAGAGTTATCAATAGCAAAAACAATAACAGGCTTCTGTGTTTCGGTGCTTATTAGTTTTAACAAGGGCCCGAGTAACAGAAATGAAATGATGAACAGCGATAAGAACCTGAATGCATGCAGAAGCCATTGCACCGGCCTGGCCCAACGCCCTTCGATGCCAACAGGGTTATTACGGTACAAAAACCAGGAGCCGCCTGCAGCAAGCGCCAGGCAGATCAAGCCAAGCCAAAGAGGGTATTCTGTTAGTAGCAATTTAAGTTCTGTTATTAAGTTTGTTGTATTGTTGGGTAATGAGCGATTAGGAAATGGTGGTGTATACTTTTAAGAAACCATGTGAAAATTTTGAATGCCGATGAAGTTTTATTGCTGCACTGAAGCGTTCTCTTATTGGCTATTGGCCGTTAGCCTTTGGCTTCCCTATCTTCACATTATCGCATTTCCACATCTATTGCATCACCATTCCACCATCCACACAAATGGTTTGCCCGCTCACATAAGCCGACAGTTCCGAGGCAAGGTACAATACCGTGTTCGCAACATCTTCGGGTGAACCGCCTCGTTTTAACGGAATGCCTTTTACCCATTCTGCACGCACCGTTTCATCCAGTGCTTCTGTCATTTCTGTTTCGATAAAACCCGGAGCAACCGCATTACAACGAATATTGCGCGAGCCCAGTTCTTTTGCCACAGATTTGGTTAGCCCGATCATCCCTGCTTTAGATGCTGCATAATTGGCCTGACCAGCATTACCGGTAATGCCAACCACCGAAGTGATATTAATAATTGATCCGCTGCGGGCCTTCATCATCGGGCGCTGTGCTGCTTTTATCAATGCAAATGCCGATTTAAGGTTGGTGTCCATCACTTCATCCCACATGGTTTCGTTCATGCGCATCAATAGGTTATCGCGGGTAATTCCTGCGTTGTTCACCAGCACATCCAGCGTTCCGAATTCTTTAACAATATCTTCCACCAGTTTTTCGGCTTCGGCAAATTCGGCCGCATTGCTTTGATAGCCTTTTGCTTTTACACCAAGGGCCGCAAGCTCAGCCTCAAATGCTTTTGCTTTTTCAACCGAGCTCACAAATGTAAATGCAATGTTTGCTCCTTGCTGTGCAAGCTTAAGCGCTATGCCTTTACCAATACCACGTGTTGCACCGGTTACCAACGCTGTTTTTCCTGTAAGTAATGTCATTGTTCTGTTCGAGTATAAAGTTTGGTAAAACTATGCAGTAGCGGGGTTTTACGCAAAAAAACTTTTACAGGCGAAAAATGGTTAATAGGATGTTACACATTAACACAGATAATACTGCTATTTTTGCACCATGGAATTTTTCTCCGCACAGGAAATACTAACAATTACCCTCACCATTTTTGCCATGATCGACATTTTGGGGGCCATTCCTATCATCCTGTCCATCAGGCAGAAAGTGCCCCATATTGATTCGGGAAAAGCCACGATTGCCGCAGGCGGGCTGATGGTGTTGTTCCTGCTGCTGGGAGAAAACCTGCTGAACCTGTTCGGCATCGATGTTTCCTCGTTTGCAGTGGCCGGCTCTATTGTGATCTTTATTATAGCCATTGAAATGATCCTGGGAATAGACCTGTTCCATAACGACCCGAATGAGAAATCAGGAAGCATTATCCCTATCGCATTTCCAATCATAGCCGGATCGGGCACCCTTACCACCATTATTTCGTTAAAGGCTGTTTACCAGATGCAGAACATTGCTGTAGGCATTATCCTTAACCTGATCATCGTTTATATTGTGCTTAAATCTACACGGCACATTGAGCGCGTGCTGGGCCAGTCGGGACTGATATTGGTAAGGAAATTCTTTGGGATCGTGCTGTTGGCTATTGCTGTTAAATTGTTTAAAACCAACATTTAACGTTCAGTTCAATTTAAAAAACCAGCACATAAAATAAACCTGTGCTTTATTGGGCACGCATCGTCTTTTCCTTACTGCCATCAACCTCTTCGATCTTTATATCATCGATAAAGCAATAAGGGATTTTGGTTTTAACCCTGGCGCAATTACCTATAATAAATATATCGGCTTCATTTCTTACCTGGAACTCAAACAGGTAATAACGCCACCTGGATCTCCAACCCCTCTGGCGCGAAATGAACACCGGAATAAACGTGTTGGCAGGAGATCTGGCTAATTCAGGAATAGAGAATTGAGTGATGGCGTTAGAGTCTGCGCCATTAATTAACAACACACTTAAAGGCGGCTTTCTGGTCTTTGAATAAATGCTTAAAGTGATCCGGTATTTTTTATGCGGAACAAGGGCCGAATGAAGGGTAACATACGCATACTCGTAAGGATAAAGCGAGCCGGTTGTAAGCCCCAGGTAATTCTGTTTTCCGAGCCGGTTTTTGTAGAAGTCAACCGAGTTAATACCTTTCCATTCGGTAACATTGTCTAAACCCGAATTATGTATATCGTGGTAAACGGCTGTTACCTCATCAAAACTTCCGTTGGGTAGTATATTCTGTGCAAACGTACTGGTTATAAAAAGGCTGAACGTTACAAATGCTATTACGGCATGCCCAAAACCACTCTTCATGAATAAGCATTAATCGTTTACCAGCAGCTTCACATAAAACAGCGGGTTGCGCAGCTTGGCCCTAAGGTCAAGGTCTTCGAACATGCAGCTGATGGTTTCGCGGAGCGTCTTATTTTTATGTGCCTTGTTCACCACGAAATTGAACAGCCATGGATATTTACACAGCTTCTGCATGGTATGGCTCAGCTTTAGTTCGTCCCATTGGCGGTTATAAAATGCATCGTCATATTGTTTTAAAAAAGCCGCATCAAAACGGTTTTGCTTAATGGCTGCTGCAATATGATCGGCCGCCATCATGCCACTGTATAATGCATTGCCAATGCCTTCACCGGTAAACGGATCGATCAACGAGCCGGCATCACCCACCAATAAAAAACGTTCGCCACTCACCTGTCGTTTCTTACTGCCAAGCGGCAATCCCCAGCCCTGTATCTTTCCCTGCAGCTTTGCATTTTTAAAGCGTTCGCGGATGTTCGGGTTGTTTTCAATGGCTTTTACCATATCCGTTTTCAGGTTCACTTTACGCTTGCTCACTTCACTGCTCAGCATACCAGCTCCCACATTCGCCATGCCATTTGGCAACGGAAAGATCCAGAAATAACCAGGAAGCATTTCGGGTAAAAAGTGCAGCTCGATGAAGTTCTGGGCATGCATGCCTTCCACGCCTTCATAGTATGCACGGATGCCTGCACAATAATGGTCGTTCTCTTTTTTAAGATCAGTAAACGACTTTGCTACGATATCCCTGTCGCCACCTGCGCCAATCACGATATCCGAATCCCGGATCTCGAACTTCGCATTTTCTTTTTCATACCTCACCGAAACCCCTGCTGCATTCTTTTCCAATGCTGTTACTTCTGCGCCTTCAATCACCGTAGCATAGTTTCGGTCGAGGCGTTTGAAAAGCTCATTGTCAAAGTCATACCGTTTGCTGATGAACCCGGGAGGCAATTGCTCTTTGCTCATGTCCTGTTTAAAAGGAATATCAATGGCCTTGCCGTTTGGCGCAACAAATTTCACTCCCCAGCTTTCTATAAACTCATTCTTCTGCTTGTCGAAAGCAGGTATTATTGATGGATCCAGCTGGTTAAGCACATAAACCGATTTTCCGCTCAGCGCATCACCGCAAACCTTATCGCGTGGAAACACGGCTTTATCAATGATGGTATGGGGTATTTTATGTTTAGCCAGAAACAGGGAAGTAGCGCATCCTGCGGGGCCTGCACCAATTATTATGATCTTATCGGGACTTGATTGCATGTGCTGCAATGATAAGCAAAAATTGAGATGTGCTTTGCATTTATCATTAAGCGTAAAGGGCCTAAACTCCCTTGTGGTGTCAGTTTTTTCGCCTATAAATTTCTTGTGTTCACCTATTGCGCAGATCGGGCCCGGCAGGCTTGAACTCGTGTTAAGCGTTACCAATCATGGCAAAAGTAAAACACACCGGCTTAGGGTACCGGGAGATTCACGATATAACAGCCTTTGCGATTTGCGCCAATATGGCAATGGCTTAATTTTTGGTTACTTTCGCCTTGTTAATGAATATTGAATTTAATCTTCTTCCACAAGATGCGCGTGTTTGGGTTTATGCAGCCAACAGGCCGTTAAACGAAAGCGAATTTGCTGCAATTAAAGCGGAGGCTTTTGAGTTTACCAATAACTGGACAGCACACCAGGTTCCGCTAAAGGCATCGTTTGAAATTATCGACCGGGTTTTTCTTTTATTTGGTGTTGATGTTGGTCATCATGAAGTAAGCGGATGTGGCATTGATAAATCCGTTCACCTGGTTCAAAAATGGGAACAACAGTTCGGCCTGGGTTTGTTTAACCGCATGCAGCTGGAGTACCGGCTTAACGGCCAGGTACATTTAACAGATAAAGCCGGGCTTGCCAATGCACTGGAGCAAAACGAGATCACCGGTGAAACCCCTTTTTACAATAAAACAATTACTACAGTTGAAGAGCTGAAAACCCGGTTTATCATCCCTTTAAAACAAAGCTGGGCCTATTCACAACTTGCAAAACCAATCGTATAAAGATTGTTTCCAAAACAATTTGTACCTAATGTTGCTTAAAATTATTACACTTTAAACAGAAAATTATAATAAATGGCTGATATAGAATCAAAGGACCTGAAACCTAATAACCCTGAAAACCAGGGGCCAAAAAAACCAAAAGTACCGCAAATACCTAAGTTCAATTTTTATTGGATCTATGGAATTATAGCGGTGATATTCCTGGTTATTAATTTCCTTCCTCACGATGTTGCCTTAAAAACAACCTGGTTCCGTGTGCAAAGCGATATGGTGATGAACAATGATGTGAAAGGCATAACCATTGTTAATGAAAAGATCGCAGAGGTAACCCTTAAAACGGAGGCTTTAAAGAACGACCGGTATAAAGACCTGAAAGACCGCAGCTTTTTAGGAAGCGAAGTGGGGCCGCATTATTATTTTGAGATCGGGGATGTAACCCAGTTTCGTGCCGATCTGAAAGATGTAGAAACAGATTATACAACCCGCAACCCGGGCCAGGTGATCCGGATTCCGGTTGAATACAAAACAGAAAAAAATGTGTTTGGCGACCTGTTCCTTACTTACCTTCTTCCTGTTTTACTGCTCATTGGATTGTGGATGTTCCTGATGCGCAGGATGGGCGGTGGATCGGGCGGTGGCGGACAGATCTTCAGCATCGGCAAATCAAAAGCACAGCTGTTTGATAAAGAAAACCTGGTGAAGATCACCTTTAAAGATGTTGCAGGATTAGACGAGGCGAAAGTGGAGATCATGGAAATTGTTGATTTTCTTAAAACCCCTAAAAAATATACAAACCTGGGAGGTAAGATCCCCAAAGGCGCATTGCTTGTTGGTCCTCCGGGCACAGGTAAAACCTTGCTGGCAAAAGCAGTAGCGGGTGAAGCCGGTGTTCCTTTCTTCTCGCTTTCCGGTTCCGATTTTGTGGAGATGTTCGTAGGTGTTGGCGCGAGCCGCGTACGCGATCTGTTCCGCCAGGCAAAAGAAAAGGCGCCTTGCATTATTTTTATTGATGAGATTGATGCTGTTGGACGTGCCCGTGGAAGAAATATGGTACAAGGCGGAAACGATGAACGTGAAAACACGCTGAACCAGCTATTAACAGAGATGGATGGTTTTGCCACCGATCTTGGTGTAATTATTCTTGCAGCAACCAACAGGCCTGATATTTTAGATCCTGCATTGCTCCGCCCGGGCAGGTTCGACAGGCAGATATCTATTGATAAACCGGACCTGGCAGGACGTGCAGAGATTTTCAGGGTTCACTTAAAGCCATTGAAGCTGAGTGAAGATGTGGATGCCAATCGTTTAGCGACACAAACAGCTGGTTTTGCCGGTGCAGAAATTGCCAATGTGTGTAACGAGTCTGCGTTGATCGCTGCACGTAAAAGTAAAGACAGGATCGAAATGATCGATTTCCAGGATGCCATTGACCGGGTGATCGGTGGTCTTGAAAAGAAGAACAAAATTATATCGCCAGAAGAAAAACAGATCATCGCCTATCACGAATCGGGTCACGCCATTGTGGGTTGGTTCCTCGAAGGACTTGACCCTCTGGTTAAAGTATCCATTGTTCCGCGCGGTGTTGCTGCATTGGGTTATGCGCAATATTTGCCTAAAGACCAGTACCTGTACACAACCGACCAGATGGAAAACATGATGTGTATGACCCTGGGCGGACGTGTTGCCGAAGACATTATTTTTGGTAAAATAAGTACCGGTGCGCAAAACGACCTGGAGCGCATCACCAAAATGGCTTATGCCATGGTGAGTATTTATGGAATGAATGCCAAGGTGGGTAACGTAAGCTTTTACGACCCCAACAATGAATACGGGTTTACTAAACCATATAGCGACCGCACGGCTGAAATGATAGACATTGAGGTGCGCAACATGATTGATGCCTGCTATGCAAAAACAAAGGCATTGCTGTTGGAGAAAAAAGACAAGCTGGAAGAGCTTTCGCAGATCTTGTTGAAGCGTGA
>JAZKGM010000218.1:0-9909 GCA_040385895.1 Bacteroidota bacterium | reverse complement strand
TCCGGGCCTAATGCCGGGGGTAAATCGGTGGCCCTTAAAACCATAGGATTGTTGCAATACATGCTGCAATGTGGCTTGCTGGTTACGTGTAAAAGCCATTCGGAAATGAGTGTTTTTAATGACATCATGGTTGATATTGGCGATGAGCAGTCGATAGAAAATGACCTGAGCACGTATAGCTCGCATTTAAAGCACATGAAGTATTTCACCGAGTTTGCCGATGCGAAGACCTTATTCCTGATCGATGAGTTTGGCACGGGAACCGATCCGCAATTTGGCGGTCCGCTTGCCGAAGCGATCTTAAACCGGTTGAACCAGAAAAATGCATTTGGTGTGGTGAACACCCATTACAGTAACCTGAAGAACTTTGCAGGCAATACCAAAGGTTTGCAAAATGCACGCATGCTGTTCGACCAGAAGGAGCTGCAACCCTTATATAAACTGGAGATCGGCCAGCCGGGAAGCTCTTATGCGTTTGAAATTGCCCAGAAAACAGGCCTGAACGAAGGGGTGATCAATTATGCCAAGAACAAGGTTGGTGATAAGCAAAAACGGCTGGATGACCTGTTGATCGAACTGGAGCGCGAAAAGGGTCATGTGAATGAACTGAAAAAGCGTTTTGAGGAAAAAGAACTGCGGTCTAAACAACTGATAGAAGAATATGATGCGCTGAAATCGGAACTTGACCTGAACCGCAAAAAGCTGATCACGCAGGCCAAGCAGGAAGCATTATCCATTATCAGTGAAGCAAACAGCCGCATAGAAAATACCATCCGCGAGATCCGTGAAAAAAAGGCCGATACCGAAACCATCCGCAAGGTAAGAACCGAGTTGAGGCAGGACACGGAACAGTTGAAAACGGATACTGTAAAAATTGCCGGGCCGAAGACGAAGCCGCTTGTTAAAACAGGAAATGAACTTCCCCTCGTTGTTGGGGCAACTGTGCAGCTCGAGGGGCAGATGGTGGACGGAGAAGTGGTGGAGCTGAATAAAAATAAGGCATTGGTGGCATTTGGTGACTGGCGCAGCTGGACTGATGTGAACAAGCTTACCGTAGTACCGGCTTCCAGCAAAAAAAATGTGAAGCAGGTGCAAACCAGCTTTGATGTAAACTCACGCATGCAGAACTTTCAAACCGAACTGAACCTGATCGGCACAAGGGGGGATGATGCCATGAAAAAGCTCCAGGAATATATAGATGATGCCTATTTATTAGGGTTTAAGCAGGTGCGTATTGTGCATGGCAAAGGTTATGGCATTTTACGCAAGCTGGTGCGCGAGTACCTGCGCAACAATAAAATGATCGAACATGTGGCAGACGAACACATTGAAATGGGAGGGGACGGGGTGAGTATTGTTACGATGAAGGTTTAAGTCCGTTTCCCCTAAAAAGCATTTTCGCATCAATTCCTGGTGTGAACTGCCCTTATGAGAAAAATCCCCCGCAACCAGGCAGGGGATCTTCTTTAAAAACGGGCTAATAAAAATTTCATTGTTTAATGATCTTTCTGACGGTGCTGTTGTTTCCGTTAAAGATCTTCATGTAATAAATTCCGGCCGGTAGTTCCGAAACATTGATCACATTATCAATGGTGTTGTTGTGAAGCATCAGCTTGCCGGTTACATCATACAGGTCAACAGCCGTAATTTTTTGCGGTGATTCAATGGTGATCGCTGAGTTGGCTGGATTCGGGTAAACCGATACATCAAGCTTACCGTTTATTTCTTTTAAAAAGGTGTTTGGATTCGAACTGGTGTCTTTAGCCGAGCGATTAAAGAAAATTTTATTATCGTCCCACAACGAAACATATTCTCTTGGGTTAAAGAAATGGATGCTTTGCAGTTTCTTTTTGTAATTAGGATCGGTAATGGGTGCTATCGTATTTGTCGACCAGGTTTTGCCACCGTCAAATGTTTGATAAATGTAGTTTAATGAAGCATCTGCATTTGATGTGTTGCGGAAATTAATGAACAAGGTATCAGCACCTCCGGGCATATGGAACAGGGGTGAGCCGGCTGGCACTGCCAATTTCCCTTGTAATGTAAACGAGTTCCATCCTGTGGTTGTTTTGTACACGTGAATTTGCGAAGTAGTGGTATTGATTCCAAAACAATACCCCGTGTTGTCATCCACCATTTCAATTCCCATAGGGGTGAGGTTCTCATTCAGTAATTTTATATCGGTGCGGTTACCTGTAGTGCTCATTTCGGAAATGCGCATGGTGTCGGCATACCAAACCACCATTAAGATCTTTCCCGATGGAGTTACGGTTGCATCGAACGAGCCTCCCACAGAACCAAGGATCTCCCATGAAGAACCGCCATTTTTTGAGAACATTAATTGTCCTGCCCTGCGTAATATAATTTTTGAAAGATCAGCGGAATACCTGAATTTGATCCCGATGTAGTTAAACGAATTGCTGTATTTTTGTTGCCAGCTTGCACCACCATCTTTAGAAACAAAAATATTGCTCGTGCGATCGGCCATTAATGCAAGCGTATCATTTATTACTTCACTTGCGAATAAGTCTTCCCCGCTTATCGGTGCTTCACCCGGTATAAAGGTATGTCCGTTATTCCTGCTGTAGGCGTAGCTTCCGTCTTCCCCGCCAACGATCATTACATTGGCTTTGGCAGCTACGGTGCGGTTGGTTTTAACCAGTGTTTGAACCAGTTTCCAGGGATTGTTCAATCCTGTGCTGTAGTAAAATCCCCCGGTGCCTTGAAAGTTGATATAATTTCCGACTGAAGTCCATTCTGAAGCCACGCTTGTAAAGCCCGGAGGCATTGCATAGTTTACTTTTGTCCATGTTGTTCCCGAATCTGTGCTTAGCAATAACTGATCAACCGGATGGTAAGCGATGATCGAATCCATGCGTTTTGTATAGATCAGCCGGATCTGTGTTTTTGCTAATGGTGTCCATGTGACACCACCGTTGCTGGTGCGGTAAATAGTGTTGTTGTTTGCCGAACCGATGGCATTTAAGGTGTCGAATGCTGTAAAGCCGTAAAAAAATGAAGCCGGTGCACCGGAAGGCTCTTTGGTTTCGAACGTATTTCCGCCATCGGAGCTTACATAAAACTTACGCGGATCGCCCATTAACCAGATCTTTCCTGCTTTGATGGAAACAATGCGGTAACTTAAATTAGAAGAACTGCCGGCCGCTACCGTGATCGACTTTGTCCAGGTATTGCCATCTGTGGAATGATAAAATTCGCCATTGAACCGGTCTACTTCTTTCAATCCCATAAAGCCATCGCTGGTTTTGTAAAGTGTTGAAATTCCTGTTTGCGAAGATGGGTTAATTGTTTTCCAGTTATCTGTTGTGTAATAAAGCTGGCCGGTTAAGCTGATGCCAACACCGTTATTATTATTCGCAACCATCGAACGAAAAACCGGTGCGCTGTCGTTCAGGTAAATAATGTCGCGCGTGATGAGATCGTATTCAACCAAACGATTATCGGCATCTTTTCCCATCGAGATCAATACTTTTGTTTCATTTTTATGATGATAGGAGGAATGCTGGGCGTAGGTTTGAAAATGAATATAACCCTGCGCAAAAACCGAATAAGTTGCCAGGAACAACAAGCCAAGTAAAATTTTTATTTTCATTACAATAGTATTTTAAATTGATATAACCCTATATCAATACAAACTTAAAAGATGAAAAAATGAAAGGCCATACGTTAATTAACGTAATTGATATTTTGAAAAAGGGTAAAGCAGGAATCACTCGTAATTGGTACTTCTTCCACCTTCACTGGATGTATGTAATGCCTTGGTTTACCAAGTCTTGCATGTCACGTAATGCGCTATGAGCTTACCCTCGCCTTTACGCACTTTTCCCGGCAATGCTAAAACTTCATTGCTGCTTCATGTAAATTCAGGCCACTTTTTAACTGACAGGTGTAAAATGCCACTTCTTAAAGAATATTCGGCAAATAAGGATTAATCTCCGCATACTTTGCGGTGAACAGATGGGCTGATCTCCGCAGCATTTTACCTTACTTTTTAATCAGGTGCCTTTTTACATACACATCAAACAGCTCCTGCTTAAACTGTTCTGATAAGGGGAGGGTTCTGTTGGCCACTTTCACATCCACATTGTTAATGGACTGAACATGCTCTGTATTTAAGATATAAGAGCGGTGAATGCGCATAAAACGTTTGTCGGAAAGCTGCTCGTTTAACGATTTAAGGCTGATCCATACAATATGCTGCTGGCCGTTCACCAGGTTTATTTTCACAAATTTATCTTCGGCTTCAATAAAGGTAATGTTGCTTTTGTTTATCGGAATGTACTGGCTTTCGGTGCGTACAATAAACATATCGGGACTGCCGGGTTCTTCGTCAAGCTTTGCGATCACTTTATTTATTATCGCGGTAAACTTGTCGAGGGCAACCGGCTTTATCAGGTAGCTGAATGCATTGGCTTCATAGGTTTCGGCCCCGAATTCGCGGTGGTTGCTCAGAAAAACAACCACAGGGCTGTACGACAGGCTTTTTACAAGCTCAATACCTGAACAACCCGGCATTTCAATATCACTCAGTAAAATATCAGGCTTGTGTGTATTGATCTCCCTGATTGCTGCAATCGCGTCTGAGTAGGTGCCTATCAGCTCAACCTGCTCAAACGTGGTAATAAACGTTTCCAGCAGCGTGCTGTCGATCATCGAGTCGTCAACAATAATACAGGTGTACCTTTTTTTCATTTTACGGATGCAATATACCAATACACGGAATGATTTGCCAACATTCACGGAATGTTTTCTAAACTTAGCCCCATTCCCTTCATATTCGTATCAGCAATAGTTTCATAACAGGTTCCAGATTATTAACCCTAATCTCGAATCAGAACTGACTTCATAACCCAAAACAGTTCAACAAAGCCCCCGAAAGGGGGTTTTGTTTTTTATATCCACAACCTTTTTGTGTATTACGTGTATACCATGCTCCGGGTTAATTAGTACATTTGTTTCTGCAATAAAAAACCAAAGCTTTGAGTGAAAATCAACCTAAAATAAAAAAAAGAAGGCGTGTTTCTTATCTGTCGTCCATAATAAGCATTGCAATGGTGTTGTTTATGCTGGGCCTTTTCGGAATCATTTTAATTAACGGGAATAAGCTTCAGCAATATTTAAAAGAAAACTTTCAGTTGACCCTGTTCTTTAACGATGGGGTGGCAGAAGCCGATATCATGAAAGTGTATGCAAACATTCAGACGGCTGATTATACCAAGAAAGCGCTTTTTGTAAGCAAAGAACAGGCAGCACAAAAATTTTCGCAGGAAATCGGGCAGGACTTCGTGGGTTTTTTAGGGTACAACCCGCTTTTACCAAGCGTGGAGCTTTTTCTTAAATCAAGTTACACCTCACCCCAGAAGATCAAAACCATTGATGTGGAGCTGCGCAGGAACCCTGAAGTACAGGAAGTGGTTTACCAGCAAACCATACTTGACGAGATCAATAAAAATGTGAATACGATAGCCACCATTCTTGTTGGACTGAGCCTGGTGTTTTTAATTATTTCCATCACGCTTATTAATAATACGGTTCGTTTAAACCTGTATGCCCGCAGGTTTATTATCAAAAGCATGCAGATGGTGGGCGCAACGCACGGGTTTATTATCAAGCCATTTGTGGTAAAATCGCTTTTGCATGGTTTATATGGAGGGGCAATGGCTTGTATATTGCTGATCGCGGTGCTTTCGGGCCTGCCGAACTGGATCTCAGGCATTGAGCTGCTTTACGATAATACGCAGTTTGCAATGTTGTTCGGAGTGATTATACTTGCAGGGATATTGATTAGCATGGTGAGCAGCCTTTTCAGCACCAATCATTATTTAAAATTAAAAATAGACGACTTATACTAACAGTTAACGTTATGCAGAAAATAAACATAAAAAAATCTACCGAAAAGGTAGCCGCACCTAAAGCAGAACAGTATTTTATATTCGGTAAGCAAAACTACCTGTTAATGATCGTTGGCGTTTTATTGATCGCCATTGGTTTTGCTTTAATGTCGGGGAGCGAAGATATTTTCAGCAGCACCAAACTAACCGTGGCACCGATCGTGGTGATGATCGGTTTTTTTATCGAGCTGTTCGCCATTATGCGTAAAAAGCAAGACTAAACCGCTGTATTCCTTTAATATATGAGTGTTTTTGAAGCAGTGGTGTTAGCCATTGTAGAAGGGTTAACGGAATTTCTTCCCGTATCTTCCACCGGCCACATGATCATTGCATCTTCCATAATGGGGATTGCCGAAAGTGATTATGTTAAGATGTTCACCGTGGCCATCCAGTTCGGAGCCATTGTTTCGGTGGTTGCATTGTATTGGAAACGTTTTTTTCAAAGTGTTGATTTCTATTTCAAACTGGTGGTGGCATTTATACCTGCTGCCGTTTTTGGTTTTCTTTTTAACGACTTTATTGATTCACTGCTGGAAAATGCCATGGTGGTTGCGGTTATGTTACTGGCAGGCGGCATTGTGCTGTTGTTTATCGACAAATGGTTTGCCCGGAACGAAACCGAAGGGCGTACTGAAGTGGATTATAAACAATCGCTGCTTATCGGATTTTTCCAGGTTATTGCCATGATCCCCGGAGTGTCGCGCTCGGCTGCAACCATTGTCGGGGGCTTAACCCAGCGTTTAACACGCAAAGCAGCTGCTGAGTTCTCTTTCTTTTTAGCGGTGCCAACCATGTGTGCGGCCACAGGGTATAAAATGCTTAAATACCATAAAGAGGTCGGGTTCACTTCAAACGATATCGGTATTTTACTGATCGGAAATGTGGTGGCTTTTATTGTGGCTGTTATTGCAATAAAAGCCTTTATCGGTTTTTTAACCCGTTATGGTTTTAAGGTGTTTGGCTGGTACAGGATCATTGCCGGGGCAGCCATCATTATCTTGTATGCCATGGGTTATAAGCTTGAGGTATTATAACCGCGATGCCCGGACTTAATGCGATAAATGTTGAACAGGGCAGTGTTTTATTAATTAACAAGCCCTTGGAATGGACCAGTTTCGATGTGGTGAATAAGCTTCGCTACACGTTGTTAAGGAACCTCGAAAAATTTAAAGAAATAAAAGAAGGGGAAAAGCGTAAGCTTAAAGTAGGGCATGCAGGTACGCTCGATCCTTTGGCCACCGGTTTACTGATCGTGTGTATTGGTAAGGAAACCAAAACGATAGACCAATACATGGCCACTGAAAAAGAGTATACTGGGAGTTTTTTCCTGGGAGCCACCCGGCCTTCTTACGACAGGGAAACGGAGATTGATCAAACCTTTTCAACAGCACATATTACAAACGAATTAATTGATGCAGCCACCCGGCAATTTATGGGTGATCTGATGCAGCTGCCGCCTGCCCACAGCGCCATAAAAAAAGACGGTAAACGTTTGTACGAAAGTGCAAGGGCCGGTATCGAAGTTGAACTAACCCCGCGTGCCGTTACCATTAAAGAATTTGAGATCACAACCATTGAAATGCCGCTTGTTCATTTTCGTGTGGTGTGCAGCAAAGGCACCTATATCCGCTCATTGGCCAACGACTTTGGAAAAGCATTAAACAGCGGAAGTTACCTGAACAGTCTGTGCCGCACGCGCAGCGGTAACTTTTTATTGAACGATGCATTAAGCATGGAGCAGGCCCTGGAATTGGCGCAGGGGAATGAGCTAGAGCATTAATTGCATCATGTGCACATCTACGTAACGGTTAAATTTATAGCCCACTTCTTTTAAGGTTCCCGTGGGTACAAATCCATATTTTTTGTGCAGGTAAATGCTTACCTCGTTGCCTTCCGATATACGTGCAATAATGGTGTGTAAGCCTGCTTTTTTGCCGGCCTCCAGTAACGCTTTCATTAGCCCGTTCCCATAACCCTTTCCCTGGCTTTGTGCAGCGAAATAGATGGAGATCTCAACCGTTCCGTTATATGCGGCCCTGGGGCTCCATTTGCTTAATGAAGCCCAGCCAGCTACTTCATCATTAATTAATGCAACCAGTACCGGGTAATTATCCCCGTGTTCATCCAGCCATGTTTTTCGGTCATCAATGGTTTTGAGTTCTGTGTCGAACGTGGCCACCGAGTGTTCAATGGCATGGTTGTATATGGCCGTAATGGACGGCAAGTGATGGACGGTTGCTTTTTGTATGATCATACCGGGATGATTATTTTATTCTTTTCCATACATCGGTACGGCCAAGCAACGAAACGCCCACATAACCACGGATATTTAAACTGTTTGCATCGGTCATTTCTATTTTGCAACTGTAAGTACTTCCGTTCTCGGGGTCATAAATAGTGCCGTCCTTCCATTGTTTATCCCCTTTGTACGAAAAGCCCAGGAGCATTTTCAAGCCCAGTATGGGGTTGTTGTGGCGCGATCGATCGGAATTGTTCTTATCTGTTTTGGGCTTGCCGTTCGCATCATTAGGCTCTTTAAGCCATACGATCTGCCCGTAATAGGTGTTATTGAATTTCCTGATCTCCACATGTGCTTTTCCGCTACCGGTGATCCATGTGCCTAATATGGCATCCGGCTCATTGTTATTTTGCGCACCGGAAGGAATAAACAAAGAAGTCATTAATATAACGATCGCGTAACTCAGTGTTTTCATATGAATGTGTTTTTTGTTCAACCAAAATAATAAAGTTTAAACGAAACCGCATCATCTGTTCAATTTTAGGAATGTGATTGTTCGATATTCACCTTAAATCTGCTTAATTTGTATCACTAACATCATAGATTGAGGCGTAAGCGCATAGCATGAAAACAAAAGAAGAAATAGTTAAAGACTGGCTTCCCAGATATACCGGCAGGCCATTGGAAGAGTTTGGAGAATATATTTTACTGACCAACTTTGGCAATTACCTGCACCTGTTTGCAGCCCGTTTCGGGGTTGAGGTAATGGGGCTTGATAAGCCCATGCAAACGGCCACGGCAGAAAACATAACCATTATTAACTTTGGTATGGGAAGTGCCATGGCAGCTACTGTTATGGACCTGCTGTCGGCCATCGACCCTAAAGCGGTTTTGTTCCTGGGAAAATGTGGCGGCCTGAAAAAAAATACGCAGCTGGGTGACCTCATCCTTCCTATTGCTGCCATACGTGGCGAGGGAACCAGCAACGATTACCTGGTGCCTGAAGTTCCGGCACTCCCTTCGTTCCGCCTGCAAATGGCTGTTTCGTCAACCATTGTAAAGTACAATAAAGATTACTGGACAGGTACGGTATATACCACCAACAGGAGGGTGTGGGAGCACGATGAAAAATTTAAAGAGTATTTACGGAGTACCCGCGCAATGGGCATTGATATGGAAACAGCCACCATATTTGTAGTGGGTTTTGCCAACAAGATCCCTAAAGGAGCCTTGCTGCTGGTTAGTGATAATCCAATGACCCCGGAAGGCGTTAAAACATCAAAAAGTGATGTTTCAGTTACGGCACAGTATGTAAAAACACACCTCGAGATCGGGATCGATTCGCTGATCGAACTACGCGATTCGGGGGAGTCGGTAAAACACCTGCGTTTTGAATAGGCTGGTCGCTGCAATACCCTATTCCGTATTATCTATAATTCCTTTTGCTGTTCTTCTTTTTTTAATTGCAGCGGGGCCTCTGCTGTTCGAAGCATTCTGGCACGAACACTATAAAAAAGTGGCTGTGTTCACCGGTGCATCGGTAGCCGCTTATTATGTATTCGGCCTGCAACAGGTGCATGTTGTTGCCGAAACCTTTGCAGAGTATGTCTCTTTCATTTGCCTTTTGTTAAGCTTATACGTGGCGGCAGGGGGGGTGTATATTTTTGCTGATTTTGAATCGAAAGTAAAGGTAAATATTGTATTCCTGCTGGCCGGTGCCGTACTGACCGAAACCATCTTTTCGTGGCCCGGCATCGG
>JAZKGM010000217.1:0-2810 GCA_040385895.1 Bacteroidota bacterium | reverse complement strand
GGTGGTGCTACTCCCAAATCTTTTTTAGATAACAGTTTTGGTATTGAATATGTAAAAAATGAGTTAGGTCGGATAGAACACGGGATTTTAGCGTAATTATGATTGTTTACCGGTTGGCGCGTAAGGCCTTTAAAGACGATCTAAAAGGAACAGGTGCAGAAAAATATGGGGGCAGGTGGAACAACATAGGAATGCCCATGTTGTATACATGCGAACATCAATCGTTGTGTGTGCTTGAGTTTGCAGTACATATGCAATTGGCTCTCATGCCACAGGATCTATATATGATCTCTATTAAACTCCCGGATCCTAAAAAATCACTTATAAAGGCGCAGGGATTTCCGTACAACTGGGATCAAACCCCGCATAATAATGCCACGCAGCTTTACGGTGATGAATTTTTAGAAAAAGAAGAACACCTTGCAATGTCTATTCCCAGCTCCATAATAAAAGCAGAGCGTAACATTCTTATTAATCCTAAACATAAACTTGCAGGTGAAATAAAGATTGTAGCAGCATATTTGTTTTCATTCGATAAAAGATTATTTGAATAGGCTATGGCTATAGATTTGTTGCAGGTAAAAAAGACAGGCGATGCCAGGCGTAATGAAAACCAGAAGTTTTTAGAGAAGCTGAAAAAACTAAGACCTGCCCACCTGGATGGTCAATTTCATAAACTTCATGAAGATGTCTTTAAAAAAACAGATTGCCTGACATGTGCCAACTGCTGCAAAACTACCGGCCCGTTATTTTTGCAGCGGGATATAAAAGTACTCAGTAAGCATCTTAATGTTTCACCACAAAAATTTATTGACACTTATCTTCATATTGATGAAGACAATGATTATGTATTGAATGTATTGCCGTGCCCTTTTTTGGGTAATGATAATTACTGCAGTGTGTACGATCACAGGCCAAATGCCTGCCGTGAATACCCGCACACTAACCAACGTAAAATGCACACGATCTTTAAAGAGACATTAAATAACGTAAGTATTTGCCCGGCTGTTTCAGAAATTGTAGAACGGCTTAAAAAAATGTATTGATCTAGAAAAGTGTGAGTTTCTTTCCACTGGTTTTTCCTTCAAAGTCGAGAAGGAGCTGTTTACGTTTTAAACCCCAGGCATAACCTGTTAATGCGCCATCTGATCCGATAACACGGTGGCAGGGAATAACCAGAGCCAGTTTGTTTTTTCCATTTGCGTTTGCTACTGCACGGATCGTTTTTTCATCGCCCATTTTTATGGCCAGCTGAAGATAGCTCGTTGTTTCACCAAAAGGGATCTGCAAAAGCATTTCCCAAACCGATTGTTGGAATGCGGTTCCTTCCTGCGAGAATGGTAGATCAAAATGAGTCCGTTCACCGCTAAAGTATTCTTCAAGTTGTGTTTTGACAGCCCCGGTTAATGCCGATGCATGAATACTGATCGCATTTACTTCTTCCTTTTCAATAAAACTGATCTCGTGAATATGTGTTTGTGTGGCCTTCACAAGCATAAGCCCAACGGGAGTTTGCACTATGTCGATAAAAGGATAAGAAACAATTTTCATGCTAGCGAAATTAAAGAGATGCGTGTAATTGAAACACAAAACATACCCACCGGTTAGTTGGCACTAACTACCGATTGTACATTTTTATTTAACGTTTCAAGATCGGTAAAGCCACGGGCAATGGCATAATACTTCCCGTTACGGACCATAAGTACGGCTGGGTAGCCGGTAATGCCCCAGTCGGCTGAGGTTTTAAACCAATCGCTGGTTCGTGTACGCATTTCGTCACTATTCAGCTTTTTTATAAAGTCAGCTTCATTGATCTGATAAGGTTTTATCAGCTCTTTGTATACGTTTTCGTCACGAAGGTCTTTGCCTTCAATAAAATAAGCCTTTTGAACAGCATGTGAAAATGCCACAATATCTTTTGTATTAAACGCTTTAAACGTTTCGACAGCAATAGCAGGTTTAACGGATGAGCTCCAGAGTGTTTTTGTTTTAAGCTGGTCAAGGTAAGGTTGGCCGAACTTCATTCCTGAATATTCTTCCACACGTTTGTAGGCTCCAAGAATATAATCGGCAAAATCACCTATTGGCCCTTCGCGGTCTCCAACAACCATGCCTCCGCTGATCACGTCAAATTCAAACGCGTCTTTATTTAGTTGATGAAATTCGCTCATTACTTTTCCGAATCCAAAACACCAGCCGCACATCGGATCGTATACGTATATAATTTTATCTTTTGCCATTGTTTTATATTCTTTTTTGGTTTGAAACGCGGAACAAATGATTAGGAATAGAAGGACACCGCCATTTTTCATTGTCCTGAGAAATTGACTTTAACATGCGACCCGTCACAGAAAGGTTTATTGGAAGAATGGCCGCAACGGCAAAGCGCTGTGATGTTGTTCTTTTTTGTTTCAATGCCATGATGGTCTTTCAGGTTGATGTTGCCATAAACCAATAATGGCCCGTTCTGTGCGATCTCAATAATGATTTCGCTATCGGATCCGGTTGAAGGGGCTGCCTTTTCAACTTCGTTATTCATAAAATAAGTTAACGCACCACTTGGACATTTCTTTACCTGTTCGATGACCTGCTGCGTTGATGCCCCTCCCGGTTTTATCCAGGGTTTTTCATTCGGATTGAATACAGTATTTAAGCCTGTCCAACATTTTTTAGAGTGAATGCATAAGGCATTTTTCCAAACAATAGTAACCTCTCCGTTCGAATAGTTTTTAGTAACACTTTTCATACCGATCAACTTTGGAAAAGCAAAGTAATGAAATTACGCTTAACTAATCAGCACAGGAATTGAT
>JAZKGM010000216.1:0-2782 GCA_040385895.1 Bacteroidota bacterium | reverse complement strand
TGCAGCAAAGCGCCCCTTACAGGGACAGTCGAACTACCTGCTTAATTTAGGATTGAACTACACCGACCCTAAAACACAGATCGGGATAAACCTGCTTTACAACAAAATAGGCCGCAGGATCTTTACGGTTCAGGATGTTTCCGGGGCATTGCCTAATGTTTGGGAAAACCCGCGCGATGTAATTGATTTAAGCATATCAAAGCGTTTCTTCAAAAAGCTGGATGTTAAATTAACCTTCAGTGATCTGCTGGCCCAGGACCTTGTTTTTTACCAGGATAATAATAAGAACGGAGCGTTTGATAATGATGAGAACAACACCAAACGCAACTCCCTTATTGCAAAAGGCTCCAACCCTAATTCAACCCCACAGGAGATAGCAGCAGCAAAAGAAGAGCTGGTGAACCTTGACAACGTGATCAACCGTTTTAAAATGGGCAGGACCATCTCTTTAGGGGTGAGTTATAAGTTCTAAGATCAATAAAATATGCCGGAAAAGCAGGTTGAGTTTTCAGCCTGCTTTTTTTGTGCTTAACATTAGCTTAAAGTGATGTTTACAATTAAACAACATTGTATTAACATAAACACAAGGTGACGCGGGTAGGTTTGCGTGCAAATTATTCAATTTAAGTGAACATGAAAAAAACAGTTTTACTTGCAGCATTGGCCATGTTAACCGGGGGTGTATTCGCCCAGAAGGTTCGCACAATATCTGCCGGAGAAATTACAGCAAACACCACCTGGTATAGTGATACGATCTATACCATTGACGGGTATGTGTATGTAAAGAACAACGCCACCTTAACCATTCAGCCGGGTACTTTAATCAAAGGCACTTCGGCTAATAAGTCTTCTTTGATCATTACCCGCAACGGGATGATCAATGCCACAGGAACACCAACAGCACCGATCATTTTCACCTCATCCAAGCCAAAAGGCCAGCGTGCCGCAGGCGATTGGGGCGGTGTGATCATATTAGGCAAAGCACCGATCAACCAGGCCGATATCACTTCAGGTCCTTCAGCAGCCATTGCAGCAGCCGAACCAGGCGGACAGCGTGCGATCGAAGGCGATCTTGACAATGCCAACGGAGACGGGTTATACGGAGGAACAGATGCGAACCATAGCTCAGGTACATTCCGTTATGTGCGTTTGGAATATGGAGGTGTGGTAATTACACCGGGTAACGAGATCAATGGTTTAACAATGGGTGGAGTAGGAAGCGGAACACAAATGGACCACATCCAGGTAACCCAGGCCAATGATGACGGATTTGAGTGGTTTGGCGGAAACGTAAATGCCAAATACATCATCTCTCACCGCAACATCGATGATGACTTTGATACGGATTTCGGTTTCTCGGGAAAAGTAC
The DNA here is from genome assembly GCA_040385895.1 of Bacteroidota bacterium. Classification (GTDB taxonomy): domain Bacteria; phylum Bacteroidota; class Bacteroidia; order UKL13-3; family UKL13-3; genus UBA6183. The sequence goes on along the minus strand of JAZKGM010000216.1, from coordinate 1,413 downwards.
AGTTCGGTTTGATCATTCGTGACTCAGCCTGGTACGACAGAGGTTCAGGACCAACCACCAACGGTTTTGAATCAGACAACGATGGCAACGGTTCAGCTTTAACCCCGATCACGTCAGCCGTATTCTCGAACATCACCAACATGGGTCCTTTAGCAACCGGTGCATCCTTAAGCGGGGCACTTGCAGGTAACTCATTCAATAACGGAGCACGTATCCGCAGAAACTCATCAGAGTCTATTTACAACTCGGTATTCATGGGCTGGCCAAATGCGTTGTTCGTAGACGGAACCGCATCGGGAGCCAACTTCACATCAGGTGATCTTGCTTTCAAGAACAATGTATTGGCAGGCAACCAGAGTGCAATAAACGCAGCAACGGCCAATGTAGCCACAGTCCGTCAAATGATCGTAGCCAACGGCACCGATACATCGGCAGCATTAGCCTCAATATACAATGATCCGTTCAACTACAATAACCCTGATTTTGGCTTCAAGGCAGGTTCGGTAGCAGCCAGCGGAGCATCATTCAGCGATGCAAAAGTTGCAGACCCATTCTTCACACCAACTACCTACAAAGGTGCGTTCGGTGCTACAACTAACTGGACAAGCGGTTGGACCAATTTCAATCCCAATAATGCAGATTATACAGATCCTATCGGAAACACCTCATGGGCAGGAGCCGGTAATGATGTAGCTGTTTGTTCAGGAACTCCTGTTGTGATCGGTAACGATGCCACAGGCGGTTCAGGAAGATTTACTTATTCATGGATGCCAACTACCGGGCTAAACAATGCAGCCATTGCAAAACCATCTGCAACCCCTTCGGCCACTACTGTTTATGTGGTATGGGTAACTGATAACAACTCGGGAAATAGCTGGATGGATTCTGTAACAGTAACAATCAATCCAAGCCCGCTTGCTGATTTTACTTTTGCAAACGGAGCAGGAGGAGTAATAAACTTTACAAGTACTGCCACCAACGCGGTATCATACAAATGGAATTTTGGCGATGGCGATTCAGCTGCCACCCAAAACCCTTCACATACATTTAAAGCAAATGGTGTTTTCAATGTTAAACACACCGCAGTGAACGGAACATGCAGCCATACGGCAACCAAACTGGTGCAGGTTTCAGGTATTAACTCACCGGTTAAAAATATTGCAGCCGGAGAAATCACTGCAAACACAACCTGGTATGCAGATACTATTTATGAACTGGGTGGTTATGTGTATGTAAAGAACAATGCCACTTTAACCATTCAGCCGGGTACGATCATCAAAGGTGGTGTATCAGCTAATAAAGGTGCATTGGTGATCACCCGTAACGCAACCATCAACGCAAACGGAACCAGGAACAGCCCGATCATTTTCACCTCATCCAAGCCAAAAGGCCAGCGTGCCGCAGGCGATTGGG
>JAZKGM010000215.1:0-15566 GCA_040385895.1 Bacteroidota bacterium | reverse complement strand
AAGCGGCCTGTTTTTTTTCCGGGGGTGAAGCTTATCTGAATCCACATCAATAATATCGTTGAACACATATACCGATGAGCTTAAAAAACAAAACGAAAAAAAACCGAAAATAAGGGTGGCGTATAAACCGGTGTTGAATAAATTGAATGAAAAAACAAGGGGTGCAACAAGAAACAAATTTTTTATCCAGCTTTGTACTCTTATTAAACTTAAATAAACTTGCATACTTTGCGAATATAGGCAATAATAGATATTATGAATTTGACGCATGCATTTCAAGGCAAAGCCCTTAGCACGTTTATATTAGCTACCGGGTTGTTGTTTTGTATGATGCCTGTATTAAGTTTTTGCATCAGCAGCCTGGGGTTTATTGCCGGCTTATCAATTACATCATTTCATTTTCCTGCCCTTGTCCTGGTCAATACCGGGTTTGTTTTTGTTGTTGTAAAGCAAATACAAAGTGATGTACGGATAAAGTCTTTCCTTATCGCTGTTCTTCTCTTTGCAGCATTATCAACCTGGGGAATGCTGCACTTAAACGGGGTGTACGACACCAGCTACGATGGTACCTGGTATCACCAGGAAGCTATCCTGAATTTATATAGAGGCTGGAACCCTTACCATAAAATATTAACACCGGATGACGGTTCGCAATACGGTCCTTTTTATGTAAATCATTATCCCAAAGCCGCATGGATAGCAGAGGGTATTGTTTATGCGTTCACCAATAAAATAGAAACCGCTAAAGTGGTAAATTTATGGATGGCAGCAGGCCTTTTGTTTATTTCCCTGTATGTTCTTATGCTGTTTAAGAGCATCCCTTTCTGGTTAGCGGTTTTATTAAGTATCCTGTTGGGCTTAAACCCGGTTTCGTTATACCAGCTGTATTCTTTTTATGTTGACGGAATTTTGGGAGCCTCTTTAATGATCATGATGTTTTTGTTGGTTTCCAGCGTACTCACGTCAAAAACAGTTTTCTCTGTTCTGGCCCTGCTGGTTTTTGTTTTCGTGGCCAACATAAAATTTACGGGCCTGGTTTACGGGGTTATTATACTGGCCTTTTACCTGCTTTACCTGTTATGGAAAAAACAAGATATAATAGGGGATCTTACAAAGATGTGTTTGGGCGGGTTGTTTGCCGTATTTATAATGGGTTATCCCACTTACGTAACAAATACCATGAACAACGGCCACCCATTCTTTCCTATTATGGGGCCTGAATCGTTTGGTGATGTAATTGCAGCCATCCCCCAACCTGCTAATTTTAAAAATAAGAACCGTTTCGAAAAGTTCGGGACCGCATTATTTGCCGAGCCGGTATGGAGCCGGGCACCATTGGAAACAAGACCTAAACACCTGTTTAAACCGGTTAGCGATAAACATTATTTTACCCGGCCCGATTTCGAGCTGAGCGGTTTAGGACCTTACCAGGCCGAAATTTTCCTGCTGTTTATTCCTGCCTTTCTGCTCTTGCTGGTTTTAAAGCTGCCACATAAAAAAGAAACGCTGTTTGTACTGCTTATGCTATTTTGCTGCACCTTTATAAACAGCGAAGCGTGGTATGCACGTTACGCACCGCATTTATGGCTGTCAGGCATCGTGTTGATCGTGGTCCTTTACCGGCATAAATATGCAAAATATGTTTCGTTGCTTTTAACAGCTGCTTTGCTGTTTAACGTTGCAGTTCTTGCGGTTTTGTATATAGACGGCAACATCCATAAAAGTATTGAAGCACACAGGCAGATCAACACCCTTAAAAAATTAAACAGGCCGGTGAGTATTGCTAAAGGCTGGCAGGTAACCTTCGAAACCAGGGCAAAAGAGGCGGGGTTGGATTACCGGTTTGTTAATATCGATTCCACCTACAAACAAGACGAGTATTCCATCTTTTCAGGATTTCATAATGAATCGGCTAGATTTAAATTAAGCGAATTGGAAGAGGGAAAGAAGATCATAGCGAATGGTCCATAGTTAATAGGGGATAGAAGTGGGAAGGAGGAGGAGTTAGCAGCAGGCAAAGGAGAAAAGTAGGCAATGTGAGGGTGAATGGAGAGGCGTTTTGAATGTTAAAAAGAAAGTTCAATGGAGCTAATTACGGTTTAAGATTTACGTTTTACGTGGGATCCCGCTGTGCCCTTAGTTGTCCCGATAGCTATCGGGATTGTGTCCTCCGTGGTTCTACCTAAACCATAAAGCCACAAAACCATAAGCCCATACACAGTTTCCTAAAAGTATACATCCGCTAATAGCTAAAGGCCAAAAGCCAAGAACCAATCGCCAACAACCAATAACCTCCCATACATTATTTCCTTTTCCCCATAAAACCTATCTTCGCCCAAATTTCAGGGTTAAATGACTTCCGATAAATACATGAAGCGTGGCGTATCGTCTCAGAAAGAAGACGTGCATGCCGCCATAAAAAACATTGATAAAGGCTTATTCCCGCAGGCTTTCTGCAAGATCGTTCCTGATTTTTTAGGTGGCGATGCTGCCTATTGCAACCTGATGCATGCGGATGGTGCAGGTACAAAATCATCGCTGGCTTATTTGTATTGGAAAGAAACAGGCGACCTGAGCGTGTGGAAAGGCATTGCCCAGGATGCCATTGTGATGAATACGAACGACCTGCTGGCTTCTGGCGTTTACCAGGATATTCTGATCTCATCAACCATCGGAAGGAACAAGAACCTCATACCGGGTGAGGTGATCCGGGCAATTATTGAAGGCACGGAAGCGTTTATTGAAATGCTGGACGGTTACGGGGTTAAAATTCATTCAACAGGTGGCGAAACAGCAGATGTTGGCGACCTGGTCCGTACCATTATTGTGGATTCAACAGTAACCGCACGTACCAAACGCAGCAATATTATTGACAACAAAAACATAAAACCGGGCGATGTGATCGTGGGTTTTGCAAGCTTCGGGCAAGCTACTTACGAAAAAGAATACAATGCCGGAATGGGCAGCAACGGATTAACCATGGCAAGGCATGACGTGCTTTCGGCTTCGTATAAAAATGTAAAAGAAAGCTACGACCAGCTGGTTCCGGATGAGCTGGTTTATACCGGTGGCTTAAAGCTGACCGACCAGGTGGAAGGTCATCCGCTAAACGTGGGTAAAATGATCCTGTCGCCAACACGTACTTTTTCCCCGGTAATTAAACAGGTCTTTGATGCCCATTTCAATGAAATTCATGGAATGATCCATTGCACAGGAGGAGCGCACACCAAGGTTTTACATTACACCAGCGGCCTGCGTTTTGTTAAAGATAAGCTGTTCGGTACTCCGCCATTATTTAAAATGATCCAGCAGCAAAGCAACAGCACCTGGCACGAAATGTATAAGGTGTTCAATATGGGCAGCTTGCTTGAGTTTTATGTGAATGAGCAAACGGCAGCAAACCTTATTTCAATAGCACGCTCATTTAATATTGATGCGCAGGTCATCGGCTACGTAGAAGCTGCTGATAAAAAGGAGGTAGTGGTTAAAAGCGAACATGGTGAGTTTGTTTATTGAGCCATGCCGGAAGCAAACGGAACTCCTGTTTTCTTCGCACTAAATTAGTATCTTGCGCCCTCTTTTTAACCCAATTAAATGAAAGTACTGGTTACAGGTGGTTCAGGTTTTATTGGTTCCCACACCGTTGTTGAGTTGCAGCATGCAGGTTATGACGTGGTGGCTATCGATAACTTTGAGAACTCAAGCCCTAACGTGATTGATAACATAAAAGCGATCACAGGTAAAGAATTTGCTTTTATTGAAGCAGATATCCGCGATAAAAAAGCGCTTGATGCAGTGTTCACCGCTCATACAGATATTAAAGCAGTGATCCATTTTGCAGCTTACAAAGCTGTTGGCGAATCTGTTGAAAAGCCCCTGGCATATTACGAAAACAACATTGGCGGAACGGCTAACCTGGTGCAGGCCATGCAAAAATATAAGGTGGACAACCTGGTGTTTTCATCCAGCTGCACCGTATATGGCGATGTGAGTGCCGATGCGCTTCCCATAACCGAAAGCTCGCCTGTGGTTAAAGCCAATTCACCTTATGGAAACACAAAAAAGATCTGCGAGGAAATGCTGTTTGATGTATCCAGGTCATCTGCTACCAAAATAGTGGCCCTCCGGTATTTCAATCCCATTGGTGCCCACGACAGCGCATTGATCGGTGAACTGCCGAACGGGGTGCCGAACAACCTGATCCCTTTTGTTACCCAAACAGCGATCGGTATCCGCGAAAAGCTCACCGTGTTCGGTAATGATTATCCCACACGTGATGGCAGCTGCATCCGCGATTTCATTCATGTGGCAGACCTGGCAAAAGCACACGTTAAAGCCATCGAGTTTTTAAACAAAAACAACAGACCCTACTCGGTTTTTAATATAGGAACGGGTAACGGCAACACCGTGCTTGAAGCCATAAAGGCCTTTGAAAAAGTAAGCGGCAAAAAGCTGAATTACGTAATAGGGCCGAGGCGTGAAGGTGATGTGGTGCAGATCTATGCTTCGTGCGATAAAGCGATAAACGAACTGGGCTGGAAAGCGGAACGGAGCCTCGAAAACTCGCTGGAAACAGCATGGAAATGGGAGTTGAAGCTGGCTGGCGACAAGTCCATAGCTAATAGTAAATAGATCATAGCAAAAAGATGATCACCGGGACGAAGAATAATTATCGCTCCGTCAGAAGTTGGAAAACAAATAGAATAAATGAAGCAGGTTGATTAACATAAATCTGTGTAATCTGCGGCATAAAAAGATATGACAAAAAAGAAAATACTAATTACCGGAGGTGCCGGATTTATTGGTTCTCACGTGGTACGTTTATTTGTAAACAAATATCCCGAATACGATATTTATAACCTGGATAAACTAACCTATGCAGGCAACCTTAAAAACATTACCGATATAGAAAACGCGCCAAACTATACATTTATAAAAGCCGACCTGGTTGATGCCAGCGGGATCAATGCGCTGTTTACGCAATACGGGTTTACGGATGTGATTCACCTGGCGGCCGAAAGCCACGTGGACAGGAGCATTACCAATCCCATGGATTTTGTGATGACCAACGTGGTTGGCACGGTTAACCTCTTAAATGCCGCAAAAACTGTCTGGAAAGATAACATGGCCGATAAGCTGTTCTATCATGTTTCAACTGATGAGGTTTACGGCAGCCTGCACGATGGGGGTTTCTTTTTAGAATCAACCCCGTACGACCCGCAATCGCCTTATTCGGCAAGTAAGGCAGCCAGCGACCATTTTGTAAGGGCCTACCACAATACCTATAAGATAAGGACAGTATTAAGCAATTGTTCGAACAACTACGGACCGAACCAGTTTCCTGAAAAGCTGGTTCCACTTTTTATCAATAACATCAGGAACAACAAGCCATTACCGGTTTATGGTAAAGGAGAAAATGTAAGGGACTGGCTGTATGTGGTTGATCACGCACGTGCCATTGACGATGTGTTCCATAAAGGAAAAGTGGGCGAGACCTATAATATTGGTGGTTTTAACGAATGGACGAACATTGACCTGATCAAGGTGATCTGTAAGGCCATGGATAAACGTTTAGGCAGGCCGGAAGGCGAATCGGAGAAACTGATCTCGTATGTAACAGACCGCGCAGGCCACGACCTGCGGTATGCCATTGATGCAAACAAAATAATGAAAGAGCTGGGCTGGGAGCCCTCGCTGCAATTTGAAGAAGGCATTGAAAAAACCATCGACTGGTATATGAACAACCAGCAATGGATGGATGAAGTGACCACCGGTGATTACCAGGCATATTATGGCAAAATGTATGCAACGCGATAACCTGAACAATAACTTATGAAAGGAATAATTTTAGCCGGAGGAAGCGGCACAAGATTGCACCCGCTTACATTAGCCGTAAGCAAGCAGCTGATGCCGGTGTACGATAAGCCCATGATCTATTACCCGCTATCGGTGCTGATGCTGGCCGGTATTAATGAGATCCTCATTATTTCAACCCCGCACGACCTTCCGGGGTTTAAAAAATTATTAGGCGATGGAAGCCAGGTAGGTTGCCGGTTTGAATATGCCGAACAACCTAGTCCTGACGGACTCGCACAGGCATTTATTATTGGCGAAAAATTTATCGGCAACGACAAGGTTGCGTTGGTTCTGGGAGATAATATTTTCTTTAGTGCCGGTCTAAGCCAGTTGCTGCAGGAAAACAATAACCCCGATGGTGGTGTGGTATTTGCGTATCATGTTAGCGACCCCGAAAGATACGGTGTTGTTGAGTTTGACGAAAACATGCATGCGCTGAGCATCGAAGAAAAACCAGTTGAGCCAAAGTCTCATTATGCAGTTCCGGGCTTGTATTTTTATGACAATGAAGTGGTGGAGATCGCTAAAAACATTAAACCTTCGCCAAGGGGTGAGCTGGAAATAACCGATGTGAACCGCGTGTACCTCGAACGTAAAAAATTGAAAGTGGGCGTGCTTAAACGTGGCACCGCCTGGCTCGATACAGGAACTTTTGCATCGCTGATGCAGGCAGGGCAGTTTGTCCAGGTATTGGAAGAACGCCAAGGGCTAAAGGTGGGTTGTATAGAAGAGATCGCCTATAAGAACGGGTGGATCGATTCCGCACAATTAACAGTTGAAGCAAAAAAATTAATGAAAAGCGGCTACGGCCAGTACTTAATGAACTTAATAAAGAAGTAGAAAGGGGTTATGAACGAGCAACACGAAGCACTTAAAAAATTCAGCTATCAGATCAGTTATTCGATTGATAACTACAAACCACATGGCTTAAAAGCTACTGATTTTAGTAACATAATTATTGCAGGGCTTGGTGGCAGTGGTATTGGCGGGCAAATTGTTAAAGCGTTTTATAATAAAGAAACACCTGTTCCGGTACAATGCATTGCCGATTATGTGCTTCCTGCCTATGCAAATGAAAAAACATTGATAATAGCCGCTTCATACAGCGGAAATACAGAAGAAACGATCACCGTATTTAACGAAGCATTGGCCCGTGGTTGCAAAATATTAACTTTAACAACAGGCGGCAAACTGAAACAGCTTGCCGAAGCCAATGCGATTTATATGCTACCGGTGGAAAGCGGGTTTCAACCGCGCATGGCATTGGGATTTTCGTTAACATACCTCGTTCTTTTAATGGGCGAATTGCTTGGTAAAGACCTGAAGGAGGAAATGAAAAATGTTGCCCATGTGCTTGAAGATCACCAATCGTATGCTGAAGAGGCCCGCTCCCTGTTTGAGTTCATAAAACCAAAAGTGAAATCTAAATTTGTAGTGCTTGCTGACGGGTTATGCGAAGCGATCGCGATCCGTTTTGCCCAACAGGTGCAGGAGAATGCAAAACATGAATGCTTTGTAAATACGCTGCCCGAGATGAATCACAATGTGATCGAAAGCTATTACGGTGTGCTTGATTCCGTTTTTTTTCTTATCAACTCAAACCAGAACGAACGCGTTACTGCCCGTATGGGCTTTATCAGCGGGCTGCTTGAAATAGAGAACCATAAAGTGATACACGTTGAACTGGAACAATATAATTGGCTTTCGGTTTACGAAACCATTTACCGCCTCGATTGGCTTTCCATTCTTGTAGCAGATCACCTTGGTGTAGATTCGTTGAATGTTCCCAATATCATGTCACTTAAAGAATACCTTGAGCAGGTTTAATCCATAATGAGCTTTTTCAGCAACCTTTTTTCGTCAAAGCCTAAAAAAGCAGATGACAACTTTGTGAACCCGGTTACAACCGAAGTACATTCACACCTTATTCCGGGTATTGATGACGGGGTGCAAACATTGGAAGAAAGCATAGAGGTGCTGAAAGACTTTGCAGCCCGCGGCTACAAAAAAGTGATCACCACGCCACATATTATGGGCGATTTTTACAAGAACGGTGCGCATAACATTTTGCCTTTACTTGATGACATCAGGGTGGAACTGAAAGCCCGTAATATTGACCTGGAAATAGAGGCTGCTGCAGAATACATGATCGATGATGCTTTTGAAAAAAAAATAAAGCAAGGCGAGATCCTTTCATTCGGCAAGAACTACGTACTTGTGGAACTGCCCTTTACCGAAGAGCCGGCCAACTTTAGAAGTGCCTTGTTCGAATTGCAGATCAGCGGCTACAAACCCGTATTGGCACACCCCGAACGTTATGCGTTCATGGCCCATAACCACGATAAGTATGAAGAGCTTTTTCAGCAGGGTATTTTATTCCAGGTAAACCTGTTCTCGCTTGTAGGCTACTATTCGCCACAAATTCGGAAAACGGCCGAATACCTGATCGAAAATAAGATGGTGAACATGATTGGCAGCGATTGCCATGGTGTACGTCATTTGCCGGTATTGCACGATGCCTTAAGAAGCTACAATTACCAGAAGCTGTGTAACCTGCCATTGATCAATAACCAGTTATAAGCACATAAGCGTTCGGGATCCGGCACTGGCAGTTAACAGATCATAGTCAATAGCTGATAGCAGTGGGAAGTAAGAGTTAATAGAGATCATGGTTAATAGCCATGATTTACGGTATGTCATTGCGAGCGAACTCCGGTACTCCGGGGTGAAGTGCGGCAATCTCTTTTACGGTTTACGCATTACGAAATGAGGGTAGAAGTGGAGGTTAAAAGCACGGAGTTGGACACCGTTGTGTCCCGATAGCTATCGGGATCCCGCTCAGGCAATACAAGTCGTGGTTCTGTCTGAAATTAGTTTTACTTTCGCAGCATGTCGTCACAATTAAAAAACCTATCCGTTACCACGCTTCAACGCAACGATGCCTTTGGCCGATATTGCATAGGAATTGTGGTTGCCGAATGGAATAAAGAAATAACAGGTGCGTTGCTGGCAGGTGCAGTTGATTTCCTGTCGGAAATGGGCCTGGAAGAACAAAATATCCTTGTTCATACCGTTCCCGGGAGTTTTGAACTATCCCTGGGTGCGCAATACCTGGCATCAGTGCAAAAAGTGGATGCGGTGATCACTTTAGGCTGCGTGGTACAAGGCGAAACGCGCCATTTTGATTTCATATGCGATGCTGTTGCCCATGGAGTTACCAATGTGTCATTAAAATACAATAAACCCGTTATTTTTGGTGTATTGACCCCTGATACCCAACAGCAGGCCATTGACAGGGCGGGGGGTAAGCATGGAAATAAAGGGGTTGAAGCTGCCGAAACTGCATTGAAAATGCTGGTATTGCGTGATAAGCTTTCTTAGCAATTAACACCAGCAAAGCCAACGGTGACTTCCCGGGTTTACTTTTCGTTCATTTCAAATCCCTTACCTGGTTTGCGGTCAATCAAAACTTAACTTTCGCATTACATCATTTAGCTTTATTATTGCAGTAATTTAGTTGGCACGATTTCAATGCGTTTAATAAAAAACAGTTTCTTCTTTTTGTGTTTGTTAACGGGTGTTGTTTCCTGCAAAAAGGAATTTGAAGGCGACCGCAAGGATTTTGGTCCGCCCGAAACTTATTTTGTGGTTGACAGTATATACAGAAGTGGCGATAACCGCTATACAACTACGGTTGAAGCCCATTGGTGGGGAACCACCCAAGGTGGTTTTATAAAAGGATATGAAGTGAGTATTGACGGGATGCAAACCTGGAAATTCACCACCAGCCAGGACAGCATGTTTTTATTGTCGTTACCAAACGGAAGCGATACTGCAGATATCCTGATCTATGTGCGTGCTGTTAATGATCTTGATGTTGTTGACCCGACTCCAGCAGGTACAGCTTACCCGGTAAAGAACACCGCCCCTTCCATTGTTTTTGATTATAGCTTTGGCCGCAAAACAAGCGCGTTCCCTGCATTCCGCTACAACTGGAAAGCAAACGATATTGACGGGTTACAGGACATAAGTACGATCGAAGTTTCATTGAATGATACGCTGACCAATATTCTTCAGCTGCCTTCCACGGTGAGTGCGGCAAGTTTTATTGGCGATAAAAGCGGGTCGGTATTTAATGGCGAGTTTACGGTTTACAATAACACGCAAAGCAACCCATTCGCCCAAAAATTAAAAGGCGGGGTATTTAACGCGCTTAACTTTATTTATATCCGTACCATCGACCGCACCGGTGCAAGATCGGCATGGGCAAAAGATAGCATCCTGCTTAAACAACCTAAGAACGGCCTGCTGTTTATTAACGATTACACCAACAATAAAGGACCGATCGGGGCTTTTTATTCGAACCGCATTATAAACCTTGGTGCGGCTTATTCGAACTTCGATACGGTTAATTCCATACTGGATGAGTTCCCTTCGGATGAATTTACCACCAAAAAGACCTTCGAATTTTTTAACCGGATCTTTTGGGCAACAGAAGACCCCACACGGAGTTTAGGGGCTGCGCAAAAAGGAACAGAAACCTTTTTCACCAATGGTGGCCGTATGTTTATGGTGCTTGAAATACCGAATGATATTTCTCCAACGGCAGATTTTTTCAGCTTTACGCCCATAGAAAAACTGATCATTGATACAGCCCAGGGACGTGCATTCCGTATGTCGGCCGGTAACCAGGTTTTTGGCTACAACAATACATGGCCGGTATTAAAAGCAACTTCAATTGTTACCTTTCCAAGGCCATTCATCACATACTCCCAGTCGACCGGCCTGTTTAATTATGATAGCTTGGCAAGGGCAGAGCTGTTATCGTTCGGCCCGGGTGGTGCACCTGCATGGACAGGCCCGAGCAATGTAATGAGCAAACGGATCAAGGCACAAACGGGTAAAACCGATTTTATCACCCTTACCGTTCCGCTCCACCAGATGAACGGAAACAATAACGTGGATTCCTTCTTTAAAAAAGTGGTGGTAGACGAACTCCAATTTTAGCACCGATCCCCATTGAAAAACATTGTCATTTTTGCTTCAGGAAGCGGCACCAACGCACAGAATATTTGTGAGCATTTTAAAAGTGATCCTGCGATAAAAGTAGCTGCCTTGTTTTGCAATAAACCGGGTGCAGGAGTTATCGAACGCATGAAGGCGTTCCATGTTCCGGTTCATGTTTTTTCGAGAACCGAATTTAAAGAAGAACATACATTTTTAAGCCTTCTTGATCCCTACCAACCCGATCTGATTGTGCTTGCAGGCTTTTTATGGCTGATCCCCGATTTCCTTGTTAAAAAATATCCTGGTAAGATCATTAACATTCACCCGGCATTGCTTCCCCGGTTTGGCGGTAAAGGAATGTATGGGCACCATGTGCATGAAGCTGTTTTGCTGGCAAAGGAAAAAGAACACGGCATTACCATTCATTTTGTTAATGAAAAGTATGATGAAGGCCAGCCGGTTTTCCAGGCTAAGTTCGATGTGAAACCTGGCGCAACACTGGATGACATCCAGAAAAGTATTTCAGCCCTTGAAATGCAATATTTTCCGGAAGCCATTAAAAGGGTACTTTCTTAGAAAGCTCATAGTTAATAGACCGTAGTTGATAGAAATGGGAAGTCCAGATAGCTATCGGGAGTGCGGAGTACGAAGTGACAAAAGTGCGAAGTGGGGGGCATGTCATTGCGAGCGAAACTTCGGTACTCCGAAGTGAAGTGCGGCAATCTCTTTACTACGGTTTACGAGAAGCTTATAGTTGATAGACAATAGTTCATAGCTAAGAGAATTATCCAATAACTACGCGTTGCTAACGGCCAGGAGCTAATAACCAACTACCAAAAACCTCTCCCACATCATTCCGCCCTCAAAGCTTCAATGGGTTGAACAGCTGCAGCCTTCCTCGCAGGAAAAAAACCGGCTAACAAACCTGCAACGATCAGCAGTACATTGGCATATAAAGCTATTTTTATATCCACTTCCGGGTTGCGGAAGAAATCGGAATCGGGAATAAAATCCTTTGCAAACTCAAGCAAGCCTATTCCTAACAGCAACCCGATGTAACCGGATACGGCTGTAATAAAAACACTTTCCTGTAACACCAGGCTAATGATGCTCCAGGGCGTTGCGCCAAGTGCCTTGCGGATCCCGATCTCTTTTGTGCGTTCTTTCACAACGATCATCATGATATTGCTTACGCCCACAATTCCTGCAATTAAAGTTCCTATCCCTATAATCCATACAAAGATGCGGATGCCGGTGATCACACCCATGATGCGTTCGTATTCGCGCATGTTGTTCCACACAAAAATTGCTTTTTTATCTTCGGGGTCGAAGTTGTGCCGGTTGGCCAGCAGCTCTTTAATTTTCGCTTCGGTTTGCGTGCTGTTTTCCATGTCAGCTTCGGTTAACGTCACCACGATCTGGTCGACTTTATCGGTTCCGGTAAATGTTTTTTGAGCTGTTGAAACCGGGATGTATGCCCTGCGCATATCATTCTCTCCACCTTCATCTTTAAAAAGGCCGACCACTTTAAAAGAGATCCCGTTGATCTGGATCTCCTTGCCAAGCGGGTTTTCATCGGCAAACAATTCTGCTACCAACAGCTTGCCAATGCAGGCCACTTTCCTGCTTTCTTTTACATCCAGTTCATTGATAAAACGGCCTTTCAGCACATCTATTTTTTCGGAAAAGACCATCCCGGGATTGCATGCCCTGATGCTGAAAGTTCCGTATTTGTTCTTGTAATTTACCTGGTTGATGTCCCATAGGTTAAGCCTGGAGCTCAGGCTCTCCATTTGTTTGGTATTTGTTTGAATAAGGTCGTGGTCTATGTTCTTAAAACGGATCTCCCTGCCCGGTTGCAGGCCGCGGTATGCATTGGCTGTTTTACCGCCATTAAACCAAAGGCTGTTCACCGCATCGCGTGAAAACTGCTGCTTCACCCCGTTCTCTAAACCGGTTCCCGTTCCCAGTAAAACAATCAGCATAAAAATACCCCAGGCCACACTAAAGCCTGTTAAAAAAGTACGCAGCCTGTTTTTGCTGATGGTTGCGAATATTTCCTGCCATTTGTCTATGTCGAACACGGGTAATTACACATTACGGGTTACGAATTACGTGATTTATCTTTATTGAATTGGTTTTCGCGAAGTGTTTTGATCGCTTTAACGATCATACCCAAGACCTTGTCGTACTTCTCAATATTTTGTTTCATATTTTCTATCAGTATAGTGTTCATTTCAATCAACATCTCATAGTGGAAAATAGTCTCATCGGTTTCCTCTTCAACTATTTTAAGCTTATTAATAAAATCGGCTGTTGATTTGGCTCTGCATGCTGCACGGTAGTTAGCTGCGGCCGACATGCAGGAACGGATTATCTGGTCGGATATTTTTTGATTTATTCTACTTTGAGGCAGTTTTTCAATAAGGTGTAAGGTTTCAATAGCATACACCTTAAACATTTTCATCATCTCGTATTTGTCCATCGAAATAGTTTTAAATCTGTCTGATTCACGTAACTCGTAATCCGTAAAGCTTAAACAAAATCATTTATATTATTAACCCGTCTTTCAATCGTATCGTCCTGTTGGTCATATCGGCAATATCATGCTCATGTGTTACGATAATAACCGTCATGCCTTCTTTGTTCACGTCTTTTAACAGCTGCATTACTTCGTAGCTTGTTTGTGTGTCTAATGCGCCCGTAGGCTCATCGGCCAGGATCACTTTAGGCTGAGAGATCAGGGCCCTGGCTATGGCCACGCGTTGCTTCTGTCCGCCACTTAACTCATTGGGTAAATGATCCGCCCTGTCGGCCAGCCCTACCTTCTCCAGGTATTCCATGGCAATTTTGTTTCGTTTGCTGCGGCTTATGTTTTGATAGTACAATGGCAGAGCCACATTTTCGAGTGCGCTTTTAAACGAAATGAGGTTGAACGATTGAAAAACAAACCCAAGGAACTTGTTCCGCAATTGTGCCGCCTTTGTTTCGTTCAGGTTCTTAATGCTTGTTCCGGCCAGCAAATACTCCCCCGAATCGTACGTATCTAAAATGCCAAGTATGTTCAGCAGGGTTGATTTGCCTGAGCCTGAAGAACCCATTATGGAAACAAGCTCCCCTTCCTGAATGTTCATGTCAATGCCATTTAACACGTGAAGCTTACTGTCTGCCAGCTTATAATATTTATTGATTTGCCTGAGCTCGATCATGCTGCAAATTAATGCCATTTAGCAGTAAACAGGTGTTGATTTTACGTAAATGGTAAGTTCAGTGGGGAAGTTCATAGCGGATAGAAGTGGGAAGTTAGAAGTGCGGAGTTGGAAACCTTCGTTGTGTACTTTGCGGTTAAATGTATACTTTGAGAAATCGATTATAACCTGGTTCACCACAAAGCCTTAAAACCCAAAAACCAGCTCTGCCAATTAATATAATCAACACTATTAACAGTCCCTCAACGCACATCATTGCAATTACCCTAAAAAGCCTATTTTTGCCCAAAGTAATACGATATGCTAAGATCAATGACCGGTTATGGTCAGGCCGAAACGGACACTGAACGGTTTACCGTAAAGGCCGAATTTAAATCACTCAACAATAAATTTCTTGAATTGAACCTGCGTATGCCAAAGGTGTGGCAAAGCAAAGACCATGAAGTGCGCAAGGAGCTTACAAAGCTTGTTGAGCGCGGAAGCTGCCAGGTTAATATCCATGTTCATTTTAAACGTGCCGAAGATAAGGTGCTCCCGATCAACAAGGATGTTGCGGTGTATTACCTGAAAGAGCTGAGTGACATTTGCGTGCAAACAGGCATCAACCCCGAATCGCTGGCCACCTCTATTTTGCAGATGCCTAACCTGTTTCAGCCTGTTGAAGACGAGAACAATGAAGAAGACCTCAAGCTGTTGTTTGAAGTGATCAATAAAGCATTTATCGAGTTTGAAAAATTCAGGATGAAAGAAGGGGATATGCTTGCGGGTGAACTGGCCAGAATGACCCAGGCCATTATGCACCTGGTGGAAGAGGTGGAAGCCATTGAGCCGGAACGCATGCAAACCATACGCGGAAGGATTGACAGTGAACTTTCTCAATTAAAAGAAGATAACCTGGATAAGAACCGTTTTGAGCAGGAGCTTATTTATTACATCGAGAAACTGGATATCAGCGAAGAAAAAACACGCCTGGTACAGCATTGCAATTATTTCCTGGAAACGATGAAAACAAAATCGGCAGGAAAAAAACTGGGCTTTATTGCACAGGAAATGGGCCGCGAGATCAATACCATCGGTTCAAAAGCCAATCACTTTAAGATCCAGCAACGTGTTGTTGAAATGAAAGATGAGCTGGAGAAGATAAAAGAACAGATCAATAATATTGTATAAGAAGTGAGAGGTTAGGAGTGGGAAGTGGGCAGTATAAATTTAAATTGGAAAACAGTAATACAACATACCGCACCAAAGATGACTGGATTAAGCATGTGCAGGAACTTGCGTTATTGGTAATGAAACTCACTGATGAAATTCCCTTCACTTATTCTAACACTGAAATAATTAAACAGATCACAAGAAGTTCGAACTCTACTGCAGCTAATTATAGAGCCACCAAACGAACAAAATCTACGGCCGACTTTATGAATAAACTTAAGATTGTAGAAGAGGAATGTGATGAAACAATGTATTGGCTTGAAATTATTCAACAACGGATAT
>JAZKGM010000214.1:0-1901 GCA_040385895.1 Bacteroidota bacterium | reverse complement strand
GCTGTTTTGTGATCCGCTTAAGTTTGCTCCATAAACAAATATGGACTCATTATCCCCCGGTTCAAAACTGTCAATAAATTCAGGGGTGATCCGCGAGGGATCAAAATCATTAATACCTTCCAAAACCATACTTTATTTTTTTCTCTTCGTTTGTAAATTCATTGACCACAATCCATACGGATATCCCGACATTATAAATAAAAACAATGATAAGAATCCATATTAACTGCGTGCCGGAAAGTTCGACATTTAAATATGCGAAGTCCCGGAAACGTTTACGGTGCCAGTGCTGTTCAATTTGTTTAGGCATCCAGTCAGCGAACGCTGCAAGATCAATACTTTTGTTCTTTAATCCCTGATCATTCAGCCAGCCTTGCGTAATTACTTCCAGTTCCGGCTTATCCATCCATGAGAAACATTTATTCCACCTGTAGTTGCCAAGACTATCTGTTCCGATGCACACAATGAATTCATTTTTATTGCCACCTTCAAGGTAACTGCGCTGCTTAAAGGCAACATCCATGCTCTGGTTGGTAAAATACATAATGTACATCCTGAATTGCTTCGCAGGGCCATACCAGCCATTCAGGTACTGAAACTTCCGGTCGATATCAGAAGTGATCTTTTTACCGAGTACACAGGGCTGATAATAACTGCCGGACTCACTAACCTTTGGATAATCGTACAGGTGCCATCTGGCTTTTGCTTTCTCGTCAATATGCTCAAATTTAAAGATAGAATGGGAAGCCCTTACCTTGTTTACATAAGATCGTTCCAGTGTGATGATCTCGGCATGTTCCGGCAGCTTATCCCAGTCGGCACCGTGCGCATCGCCATCAATGGAATGAAAGTCCCGGCGCATTTCCACAAAGTAAGTATTGGAGTGAAATTGTTTTCTTAGCACCTCGTATACGTATTCAGAAATCCCCATTTCATCCCCACTGTTGGTTACCTTTGTCCAGCGCCTTGGGTGGTAGTCAACATCGTATGCGTGCTGGTGACCACATTCGTACTGGTAAGTTGTAGTATTGCCTTTATCATCAGTTCGATACCCCGTGCAATATACAGGATGGCTGCACGGCACCTCTTCGTCCCATGGATCGTAATTCATCACTTTATCGATATAACCGCCAAGGTATTCAGTATCGCTTTCGTTGGATGATACCATGATAAAATTTAAAAGCAGTATCAGTAAAGCAGAAGGGGCTAGAAGTAATGCTGTTTCCCACAATACCACTTTCTTTTTAAAAAAGATAAGCAGGAGCAAAGTTGCTGCTATCGGAATAAATATACTGATCCACGCTGTCATGTGTAATTACTTTATTTAGTCTGCCTTTTAATAATTGTTACTGTAGCACCGTTTTTAGAAGCATTTCGAATAAGATCCTTCATTACCTGCTTAACGGTTTTTTTTATTATCACTCTTTTTTGATCAATAATTTTAAATTCAGGATCATTATAGTGAACCATGTCGAATGCATAACTTTTAAAGTCATTGAATATATACTCCACGTAACTTGCATGACCACCTGCAAATGTGACCTTGTAAGTGATCTGAAACGGGGTGTAAAGATTGATGATCATTAAACTACTTTCCTTTTGTTACCTCAGCTGTTTCTTTTGGTTTTTTCTCAAACAGGTCGATATCATTTTCCTCGCCAGTCTGGTAAGCGTCCTTCGTATTTTTGGAAGTGACAATAACAATCTGTACAGGTTTAAGGCTATCGTTTAAGAACCAGCGTTCCGGTGCCTGAGCAAGGTATACCTGATGCTCGCGCTTCATATCGATTAATGTAGACTGCTCGTTAAAATAACCAGTCCTTTCGATCTCGATGCTTTGTGAAACCTGTTTGTATAGTGAGATATCAAACTGTGGGTTAGATTCCTGAATCCATTTCAAG
>JAZKGM010000213.1:0-20756 GCA_040385895.1 Bacteroidota bacterium | reverse complement strand
ATATGGAGTGGGCTTTTAAATGTTGCTGAAGCTTATCGGCAATTTCATTATTAAGGAGTTTAAAAATGATGATGTTGGTTTCAACCGGCAGCATACTTTCAACCAATGGATTAGTGGTTAACAAATTTGCTACAGCTTTGGCGTGCGCATGATCCTGCTTCAACCCATGTATGTTATGCTGCAACGCATATAAACCTGCTGCGGCCAGATAACCGGCCTGCCTCATGCCGCCACCCATCATTTTACGGATGCGCTTGGCCTGGCGAATAAAACCCTTATCTCCTAAAAGGACCGAGCCTACCGGTGCACCCAGGCCTTTGCTTAAACAAACGGAGATGCTTTTGAACAACTGCCCCAGGTCTTTTGCCGTGTAATCGCCTTCGGCCAGTGCATTATACACACGTGCCCCATCCAGGTGAAGCTTTAAATTATGCTTATCGCACACATGTTTGATGGCTTTTATTTCATCATGCACGTACACGCTCCCGCCTCCGCGGTTGCTGGTATTCTCCAGGCACACCAATGTTGTTGCGGGAAAATGAACATCATCGGCATTGATCACTTCTGCAACCTGCGTGGCGTGGATCTTACCGAACATGCCCGGGATGATGCGCGCCTGTACCCCTGAGTTTGCAGCGATTCCGCCCCCTTCATATTTATAGATGTGTGCATTATCGGCACAGATCAGCTCCTGTGCGGGTTGCGCATGCACGCGAATGGCAATCTGGTTGGTCATGGTACCGCTCGGGCAAAAAAGCCCGGCTTCCATCCCGAAATCAGCAGCCAGTTTCTGCTCCAGCGCTATAACGGTTTCGTCTTCCCCGTATACATCATCGCCAACTTGAGCGTCCATCATGGCCTGTAACATCCCTGCCGATGGTTTGGTAACGGTATCGCTTCGTAAGTCTATGTTCATTGCTTGTGTTTTTTTAACGATTGGCTTTTGGCCTTTAGCCCCGGCTATTGACTATGATCTATTAACTTCCTTACACCAACTGCGGCACCCATTGCACTTTACATGAAGCAACCATGTCTTCATCAATACCGGTAACCGTTACTGCTGTGACCTCATTCACCAGCATCGGGTCGTATTGGGTTTTTACCTTAATATAATTGCTGGTAAAGCCATACATGGTATTTCCGTCATTTTCGGCTTCCCAAAGCACCGGGTAGGTATTGCCGATGTGTTGCCCGTAAAAATGCCTGCGCTTTTTATCGCTTAAGATGTGAAGCATTTTGCTGCGGTCGGCACGGGTGTGCTGGTAAACTTTGCCCGGTAATTTATATGCCGTTGTATTCACCCGCTCACTGTATGTAAAAACGTGCAGGTACGAAATATCAAGCTGGTTGAGGTAGTTATATGTTTCTAAAAAATGTTCATCCGTTTCACCCGGGAACCCAACGATCACATCCACGCCAATGCAGCAATGCGGCATCAGTGCTTTGATCTTCTCCACGCGGCTGGTATAAAGCTCCGTTACATATTTCCTGCGCATGCTTTTTAAGATCGCATCGCTGCCCGATTGCAGTGGAATATGAAAATGCGGAACGATCACTGCCGACCGGGCAGCCAGTTCAATGATCTCATCTGTAAGTAAATTAGGTTCGATGGACGAAATGCGAAGCCGTTGCAAACCTTCTACCTGTTCGAGTGCCTGTAAAAGCATGTAAAACGTTTCGCCTGTATTCACCCCGAAATCACCGGTGTTAACGCCTGTAAGCACGATCTCTTTTATGCCGCTGGCCACAATTTTTTCGGCCTGCTTCACCACATTGGCAATGGTATCGCTGCGGCTTTTGCCACGGGCCAAAGGAATAGTACAGAAGGAGCAGAAATAATCGCAGCCGTCCTGCACTTTTAAGAACGTACGCGTGCGGTCGCCAATCGAATACGAGCTGTGGTAATCTAAAACTTCTTTTATTTTACCTTCTTTGATCTCGGCCACTTCCTTTTTGGCGGTGCTGGTGAGGTATTCGGTAATGTTAAATTTTTCAGCCGCACCAAGCACCAGGTCAACACCCGGAATACGGGCAATTTCCTGCGGTTTAAGCTGTGCATAACAACCTATTACAGTAACGAATGCTTCGGGGTTATGACGCAAGGCTTCTTTTACGATCTTCTTGCATTTTTTATCGGCATTATCAGTTACCGAACAGGTATTGATCACATATACATCGGCCCCTTGCTCAAAAGCCACTTTCTCGTAGCCTTCGTTTGCAAGCTGCCTGCCTATGGTTGATGTCTCTGAAAAGTTGAGCTTACAACCCAGTGTATAAAATGCGACCGATTTACCCATGGGCGGCAAAGATAACGAGTTAATGTGGAAATGAAAATTCTGTACCCGACTTCATCACGCTTTCTGATGGTATAACCACGACTTGTCGTGCTTTAGCCGGAAAGAACATGAAGAAACCACAAAGAGTGAAAGGACATCGCAAAATTTACTATGAATAACGAACAACAGATCCTTTGTGTTCACCGTGTAAGCATTGCGACCGTAGTGGTTATCCCTGAATAATTAACCACAAAGTACACTAAGAAAACAAAGCGCACAACGTGAATGGGTATATAGCCAAAGGTTAAATATGAATAAGAACAACAAATCCTTTGTGTTCGTTGTGGGAACGCTGTGACCTTAGTGGTTATCTCTACCTGATTTAACCCGCAGCAAATCCGTTATGTTCGCTGTGTAAGCGCTGTGATCTTAGCGGTTATCTCCCTGCACTCCAATTTATATCTTTTCAAAACATCCGTTTTTATATACTTGCATGCTAAACACAATACTTATGTACCAGGGCTTACAACATTTACATTCTTACTTTGCCTACCTGGCATTGGCAGCATTCCTGTTCTCTATTATTTATACTGCTGCAACACGCAATAAACCATTTACTGATTCGAATAAAAAAGTGGCCTTGGTTGGCTTGGTCGCTGCCCATCTTCAGCTGGTGTTCGGGTTGATCCTGTATTTTACTTCTCCGTCAGGCATTAAAAACCTTTCCGGTGATACTATGAGAAATCCTGCCATGAGGCTGCTTGCGCTTGAACACCCCTTAACCATGCTGGTGGCCATTATCCTCATTACAGTCGGGTATTCAAAATCGAAACGGGCAACAGCCGATGCCGATAAGTTCAAGTACATATTAAGGATGTATGGCATTGGCCTGGTGCTGATCCTGTCGCGCATTCCCTGGAAAATGTGGTTTTAAAGCCCCATGCAAAAAAGATCCTGAAACTCATTTGCGCTTTGCTTGTTATCATTAAAGCAATACAGCGCTTATGGACCCGATTGAATGGAAACGCATTTTATTTAACGAATTACCACATACTTTTTTAGCAGAGATCGTTTTCCGTACGGCTGTGATGTTCATTGTTCTGCTGCTTACCTTAAGGCTGGCAGGCAAACGTGGCGTAAAGCAGCTTTCCGTGTTCGAAACAGTGATCATTATTGCTTTAGGGTCTGCCGCTGGCGATCCTATGTTTTATGAAGACGTGGGCATTGTGCATGCACTGGTGGTTTTTACAGTGGTTATTTTACTGTACCGCCTTGTAACATGGCTCACCGGTAAAAGCAAATGGTTTGAAAAGCTGGTGGAGGGCGAAACGGAATGCCTGATCCATGAAGGTGCTTTCTCTTACACCAAGTTTGAAAAAGAAAGCATTGCCCAGGACGAATTTTTTTCGGAGCTGCGTGTAAAGTCCATTGAACATTTAGGCCAGGTAAAAAAGGCCTACCTTGAGCCTTCCGGTGAGATCAGCGTATTTTATTACGCGGATGAGGAAGTCAAACCCGGCCTTCCTCTTATGCCCGAACTTTTCAATTTAAAAAGCATATCCATCAAAGAAAACGGGATTTATGCCTGCGCCACCTGCGGCAAGGTGGAAGAGTTGACTCCCGGCCAGGCATCATGCAAAGTATGCAAAAACCGGGAATGGGTTAAAGCAATTACTGCAAAGCGCATAAAGTAACTGTTGATCAACCCGCATTACATGCTTCATACATATTGAACGGGCTGTTGTAAAATAGTTGACGCTTTTAATGCAAGAATTGAGTAAGTGCCACAGATTGCACAGATTAACCTAAAGAGTTGCAAGGCAATTTTTCTTTGCATCCAATTAATGATCAGATAATCGCTTTCCAGGACTCTGTATCCGTGTAATCTGTGGCTTTTCTTATCTACACTGTTCTACTACATAACCTCACTACTCAACTTTTCAAATCAACATGATTATACAACATCCCCATATTGAATTATTACTTGCATGTTATCCAGGTAGCCGGTAATTCAAAAATGATCAATTGCATCAAGCGCTTACCCTTATGGGGCAGCGATTTACAAGATTAACAAATCAACCAATCAACATATCACCTATTTGGCGTTCAGTTTCCCGAAAACTTAATTAAATTCGCGTCCCAATTATGGAAGAAAAAGTTTTTATCATTGATTTTGGTTCGCAATACACACAACTTATAGCGCGCAGGCTCAGGGAGCTGAATGTTTATTCTGAAATTTATCCCTGCACGCACATGCCCGAGTTCGATCATGATGTTAAAGCAGTTATCCTGTCGGGCAGCCCCTATTCGGTAAATGATGGCCTTCTTCCGGCTATTGACCTGAGCGGTATACGCGGAAAATACCCGCTTCTTGGCGTTTGTTACGGGGCACAGTACCTGGCACAAAGCAATGGCGGAAAAGTTACCCCTTCAAAGATCCGCGAATATGGCCGTGCCCATTTAAGCGAGTTAAGCGATGATCTTCTTTTTAAAGGCATTGATAAGAACTCGCAGGTATGGATGAGCCATGGTGATACCATCACCGAGATCCCTTCGAATTTTAAACTCATCGCAAGTACGGATGATGTGAAAGTGGCCGCTTTTAAAATAGAAGGCGAAACCACGTATGCCATCCAGTTCCACCCGGAAGTTACGCACAGCACGGATGGCAAAACGTTGTTGCAGAACTTTGTTACCATTGCCGGGCTTAAACAGAACTGGACCCCGGTTCATTTTATAGAAAACACCACGGCCGACCTGAAAGCAAAACTGGGTAACGATAACGTGATCCTGGGCCTATCGGGCGGTGTGGATTCGAGCGTAGCCGCTGTGTTGCTGCACCAGGCCATCGGTAAAAACCTGACCGGTATTTTTATCGACAACGGATTACTTCGTAAAGATGAATACGAACAGGTGCTTGACGCATACAAACACATGGGCCTGAACGTGATCGGGGTAAATGCAAAAGATAAATTCCTAAGCCAGCTGAAAGGCGTAACCGACCCGGAGGCCAAACGCAAAGCAATAGGCCGTGTTTTTATTGAAGTGTTTGATGAGGAAGCGCAGAAATTACAGGGCGTAAAATGGCTGGCACAAGGCACTATTTATCCCGATGTGATCGAAAGTGTGAGTGTGAAAGGCCCTTCAGCAACCATAAAATCGCACCATAATGTGGGTGGCCTGCCTGAAAAGATGAACCTGAAAATTGTAGAACCTTTGCGTGCTTTGTTTAAGGATGAAGTGCGTGCAGTGGGAACAGCATTGGGCATCAGCGATGTAATTTTAAAACGCCATCCTTTTCCGGGACCGGGGCTTGCTATCCGCATCCTTGGTGAAATTACACAGGATAAGGTGGATGTACTGCAGGAAGCCGATGCGATATTTATTGGTGAATTGAAAGCGCAGGGATTATACGATTCGGTTTGGCAGGCAGGTGCTATTTTCCTTCCTGTTCAAAGTGTGGGGGTAATGGGCGATGAACGCACTTACCAGCACGTGATCTGCCTTCGTGCCGTTACCAGCGTTGACGGGATGACGGCAGACTGGAGCCATTTACCTTACCCCTTCCTGGCAGACGTTTCCAACAAGATCATTAACCGCGTAAAAGGAATTAACCGCGTGGTATACGACATCAGCTCGAAGCCACCTGCAACCATAGAGTGGGAATAACGATACATACCGCATGAAAAACACACTGGCATTTATCCTGCTTATTATTTCGCTCCATGTGCTGGGGCAAGGCAAAAAAACAAATAACATCAGCCTGATGCTTCCTTTTTGCAGCAAGCAGATACTGGCCAACCCCAATTACAAAGATGCGGAACTGGGTAAGCTTTGCCGGGAATATTACCAGGGTGCCTTAATTGCGCTTGATGATTTTGAAAAGCAAAAGATAAACATCCGCTTAAGTGTTTTTGATACCGAAAATGATAGCATGACCACTTACCGGATCACACAAAAAACTGCCTTTAAAGAAAGCGAGCTTATCATCGGCCCGGTGAGGCAGGGAGGAAACAAAGTGCTTTCGCAGTTCGCAAAAAAGAACAATGTGTTTCATGTATCTCCCTTAATGACCTTTAGCAAAACCAAGCTTGACGATCCGTACTGGGTATCTGCCATCCCTGATGTGCCAAGCTATGCAGGCATCCTGTACAAACACATTACAGCCGTTGATGCCAATGCGCAGATCATTGTGGTGGCGGATAAAAGCATTATGGGGAAAAGCATTGCCAATGCGTTCCGCCAGATGCTGAAAGACAATAAAACAGCCAAAATTAAAGTGGTTGATTATGCCCCTAATTTTAACATTACAGCTTATTCATCGTTAACATTAAACAACCATATTGTGGTAGCTGCCACCCAGGAAAGCACCGTTAACGGCACCTTGCGCAGCATAAAAGACACCACCAACATCACCGGTTTGCATACCTATGGATTGATGCAGTGGTTTAATTTCAGAAATGTAGATTACAACCTGTACCAGCGCTGCAATACCTTTATTGCCACCCCTTTTTATGTTGATTACACCAGGCCCGAGGTAGCTGCATTTGTGAATGCGTACCGCGATAAATTTAATACCGACCCGAGCGAAGAAGCCTTTAAAGGTTACGACCAGCTGATGCTTTTTGGTGAAGCCCTGAGCAAGGAAGGCAAAAAATTTATGGATGAACTGGAAAACAGGCAAATAACGCTGTTAGGAACAACATATAATTTTATTAAGCAAAAAGAAGGTTGTTACCAAACGGTATACCTCAATATGTTAAAGCTTGACAACTTTTCGCTGAAAAAGCTAAACTGATTTTTATCCCAAAAGCGTACCGTCATTTTATAAGCCCATCTTACCTTAACGCTGTTAAAAGATGATGGTATAAAAGTTGATAGGTTACCGGTTGATGAGTTGTGAAAGCCAAACTAAGCAACACCATCATATTAATCAATATCCCATATCATGCATACCGTTTCAAACCGAACCATTGTTTTTAACAAGCACCTCCGCATAGAAGAAGCCGACATCAGCGATGCGGAACACAACACTTACAAACGCGAACGCATTAACCGGGAAGATGCCGTGGCTGTCCTGGTATGGAACACCGAAACCAATAAGGTCATTCTTACCCGGCAATTCCGTTATGCCGTTTATGATAAGTTGAACGAAAACATGATAGAGGTGCTAGCAGGCAAAATAGAAGAGGAAGAACCTTTGCAAACAGCGATCCGCGAAACGGAAGAAGAGATCGGTTACCGGTTGAAACCGGAAAACATCCGCCTGCTCGCCACCTGTTTTCCCACCCCGGGTTATTCAACAGAACGTTATTTTATTTATTCGGCTACGGTTACCAATGCAGATCAGGTAAGTGAGGGAGGCGGTTTGAAAGAAGAGCATGAAGACATTGAGATCGTTGAACTGGTTCCGGAAGAGTTTTACCGCATGCTTGATGCAGGAGAGATCATGGATGCCAAAACTTACATTGCCGGCTTACTCACCGCCAGGCATGTCGCTGTTTAGTTTTTTGCCGGTGCGCGGCTTTTTTATTTTAACCGGTGATGCATGCCTGCCATGCTTAATAAAAGTGATGGACGCATAATGATCTTCCAGCTTAATGTACTGGCCATGTTCGCGGGCAAATGCTTTTAACTGCTTGTGGCAAATGATGTCCCAGCTGTATAGAACAATGTCCCAGCCATCTTCAATAAACCCCGTAATGTCGTATAAAAACCCCTTCTCGTGTTGATAACCGGCCCCGTCACCGGTGCAAAGCACAATGGTCCCCGGTGAGTCCCGGTGTTTGCGCATGTGCCTGTACATCATCAGCTGGATGGCCTGGTCAACTGTGTTAAACTCCCCCTCTATACTCTGCCGCTGGATCAGTTCCGGCTCGATCCCCTGTTTCCTGATGCTTTCCCAAACAGCCTCCGTTTCGGGCGGCATGCTTCCACCCCATACCAGTTCATCAAAGGTCATGGTGCCTGCTGTGATGAGGAACAAAAAATGATCGAAGGCCAGGCGCATCGCATGGGTATCTTCGTGGTTTTTTCCGGCTATGGTTTGCGCCCCGATATAAATATTCGAATCGTCCACATAAATGCATACAGGTTTCTTTCTCATACAGGGAATTTAAGCAGAGGTAACATTGCACCCGGCTGGTTTGTTTTAACAGCAGGCGAAACTTTACGGCACAATTTTAGGTTAATACCTGTAAACAATGTGTGATGAGCCTGGTTAAATACAAACAGAAACGTGCGTTCAATAAAACACCCGAGCCTACAGGCGGAAAAGCAAAAAACAACGAGCTGCGTTTTGTGATCCAGAAACATGCAGCCAGCCACCTGCATTATGATTTCAGGCTGGAGATGGAAGGCGTGCTCAAAAGCTGGGCTGTGCCTAAAGGCCCTTCAACCGACCCGGCCGTGAAACGCCTGGCCATGATGGTGGAAGACCACCCCTATGACTACCGCACCTTTGAAGGCATTATTCCCGAAGGACAATACGGTGGCGGCACAGTGATCATCTGGGACGAAGGCACCTATGAAGACCTTGATGAGAAAACCAACGATAAAAGAACAACAGAGAAAAATTTACTGAAACAGCTTAAATCGGGTTCACTTAAATTTAAGCTGAAAGGAAAAAAGCTGAAGGGCGAGTTCGCGCTGGTGCGCACGAATGGCATGGGGGAAAACTCCTGGCTGCTGATCAAGCATAAAGATAAGTATGCATCGAAAGAGGATATCACGAAAAAAGACCGGTCGGTGCTATCCCGGAAAACAATAGCGGGTGTTGCTAAAACGTCACACAATATTTACGGTGAAACCAAAAGACCGGCAGCTAAAAGAACGGCCGGTAAAACAGCAAAAAAAGAAGACACACGCAAGCCAGCCATAGCCATTAAAAGATCCGTCAAAAAAGAAACGGCTAAACCCGGAAAAACAGCGCAAAAAAAAAGCGCTGGTCAAAAGAACCTCGAGCTAAAACAATTAATGGGCAAGGCAAATAAGCAACCCTTCCCTACCCGCCTCAAACCCATGCTCGCCACTTTGGTGGATAGGCCTTTCGACCGGGAAGGCTGGTTGTATGAAATTAAATGGGACGGTTATCGTTCACTGGCTTTTATGAATAAAAATTCGGTCGAGCTGAGGTCGAGGAATGACCTCTCGTTTAACGAGAAATTTTATTCTGTATATGATGCGCTCAAAGCATTAAAGCTGAATGCCGTTATTGATGGGGAGATTGTGGTGCTGAACAACAAGGGCGTTTCCGATTTCGGGGCTTTACAAAACTGGCGGAGCGAAGCCGATGGCGACCTGGTATTTTACGCCTTCGACATTTTATGGCTCAATGGATATTCATTAACTTCACTTTCCCTTGAAGCGCGTAAGCAGGTGCTTAAAACTGTTTTAACAGAAACGGATACCATAAGGATCAGTGAAGCTTTTGATGTGCAGGGAACAGATTTTTTCAATACCATTAAACAAATGGGACTGGAAGGTATCATCGCAAAAAAAGCAGACAGTACCTATTCTGCTGGTGAAAGGAACACCGATTGGCTCAAAATAAAATCGAATAAAAGACAGGAGGTGATTATCGGTGGATTTACGCGCAACGATGGAACATCAAAATCATTCAGCTCTTTGTTGGTTGGTGTATATAAGGGCAAAAAATTAATGTACACCGGTAAGATCGGCACCGGTTTCAGCGACCAGCTCCAGAAAGAGCTGATGAAGCAGTTTAAGCCGCTTATTGCCACCAAGTCCCCGTTTACTTCATCACCCGATATCAACAAAGCTTCGCGCTTCCGGCCAAACCCGCCACATGCAACAGCAACCTGGTTACAACCCAAATTGGTGTGCGAAGTTAGCTTTGCCGAAATGACAAGCGATGGGGTGATGCGCCATCCTTCTTTTGAAGGGATGCGCAGTGATAAAAAAACCAAAGATGTGGTGCTGGAAAAAGAAAAACACACCACAACGATCATAGGAAAACAGGCGAAAGCAGCTGCAAAAGGGCGGAAAACCTTTTTGAACCCCAACGATAAAACCCAGGTGAGGGAAATAAACGGTAACGAACTTAAGTTGACCAACCTCGATAAAATTTACTGGCCCGGTGAAAAAATAAGCAAGCGGGACATGTTGAACTACTACTACCAGGTTGCACCATACATGTTGCCTTACCTGATCAACAGGCCCATGTCGCTCAACAGGCATCCTGACGGCATTAAGGGTTTTAGTTTTTACCAGAAAGACGTTACCGGGAAAGTGCCCGGCTGGGTAAAGCAGTTTCCATATAAAACCGAAGGTGTGAAAAAGAATTTTATGGTTTGCACCAGTGAAGCAAGCCTTTTATACATGGCCTCGTTGGGCTGCATTGAAATAAACCCCTGGAGCAGCACCATTCAAAACCCCGATCACCCCGACTGGTGCCTCATTGATCTTGACCCGGGAAAAAAAAGCACATTCGAACACGTGATCGAAACTGCGCAGGTGGTTAAACAGGTATTGGACGAATTAAAGGTTCCTTCCTGCTGCAAAACATCCGGTTCAACAGGTTTGCATATTTATATCCCGCTTAACCATAAATACACCTACGAGGAATCGAAAGAGTTTGCGCGCCTGGTGGCCAAGCTTGTCCAGCAAAGGCTCCCAAAAATGACAAGCCTCGAAAGAACAGTGGCAAAGCGGGGTGGCAAATTATACATCGATTTTTTACAGAACCGCCCGCAGGCTACATTGGCTGCACCTTACTCATTAAGGCCTAAGCCTGGCGCAACGGTTTCTATGCCCCTGCACTGGCACGAAGTAAAAAAGGGGTTGAAGATGAAAGACTTTACGATCAGCAATGCCATTAAACGGATCAAAGCAGAAGGCGACCTGTTTAAACCGGTACTCGGAAAGGGTATCAATATGGTAGCTATATTAAAACGGCTTGAAAAATTAAGCAAGGATTTATAAGCATAGCTAAAACCTGTACCTGCATGAAATGCCATGAAGCATGACATTATTGACCCGTGCAGGTTCGTAGTTGAATGAAATTCGCTGGTATGTGGCTTTTGCTGTTTTATTCTTTTCTATTGCAAGACCTACCGCATCAGCTATACCCCAAAAGTAAGATACCAATGCTGTAGCAGCTCCTGCGCCAAAAATCCCGACCGCTAAATAATGATCCTTTCCCTTCCGGGCTGCTGTGCATAAGCATAGCTCCTCCCAATACCATCACCAAAGCACCTCCGCCATACGCACCCATAAACCGGAAACCACGATCAGGTTCACCACAATAGATCTGGCCTAAGCCGGGAAACAGGTAAGATGCAGCACCGGCTATAACAGGGCTGTAATGTTCAGGCATGGGTCCTTCGTTATTGTATATAGTGTCGGAAGCCGGTTGGGCCGAGCAAACACAGCAGGTAAAAAATACAAGCAGGCAGGTTAATAATGCTTTCATTTCAATTAATGGTTGGAACAGCAAGATAACCGATCTGTCTGTTATTTATTGCAGCTGCTTAAACCGCTGGATCCTGATTATTTTCAAAACTGTTTTTAGAATTATCATCAGCCCGTTATCTAAAACAGCATATTCATTTCAACTTTTCCACCTTTCAACACACGCATTAACTTTACTGTCCAAATTTTAATCCGCTTAGTTTGGTATTAACGTACCGGTTATTCATATTTAAACCAATTATCAGAACACTAACACCAATATTTATATATGAAAAACGCAGGTTTACTTTTGTTACAAAAGAGCCGGGAAGCCTACGCCCGGAAATTGCAGAAAATCCTCTTATTCACCTCCTGTTTAACCGTACTGATCCTCAGTAGCTACCAATCGAAAGCTACACAGGTAACGGGAACGTTAACGGTTGACCCATCAGGTACCGCATCGGCTACCGTTTTTAAAGACCTTAACTCGGTGATCAATTACATCACATCGGCCACAACAAGGCCCGATGGCGGTCCGGCCAATGCAGCGCCTTTCGGTGTTTCTGGCCCGCTTATTATTAATATTAATGCCGGCACTTATTATGAGCAGGTAGACATTCCGGCCATTACAGGTGCCAGCGCCTCCAACACCATTACTCTTAAGGGTGCAGGCACTGTTAATACGATCGTAAGCTGTACTACAGCCACCACCTCACTCAGGCATACCATCAGGCTGAACAGCACTTCATGGGTGATTGTACGCGATATGACCATACGTGGTACATCAGCATCCGGGTTTGCCTGGCCGGTGCACTTCATGGGCAGCACGAACAATTCGAGGCTTGCAGGCTGTACTGTTGATTTCGGCATTACTGCCTTAAGCACGCAAATATCCGACAACTATACCGCAGTGGTAATGAACAACAACGTATCAACATTAAGCGCTGCCGGTACATTCAATAATATTGACATTGACTCCAACTACATACTGGGTGGACATAACTCTGTTTATGCAGCAGGTACTTCAGCCAGCTCCATCATGATCAGGGTTCGCAAAAATACCAGCGACAGCAGCAACAGGTACGGGATGTATTTTACCGGCATTGGCGAGCTTAAATGTTTGAACAACATCATACAAAACAGGATCTCTTCCACATCGGTAACTGACGGAACAGGTATATATGTGCTGAGCTGCAACGTGCAGGCAGGCAGGAACCATGAGATCAGGAACAACAAAGTGATGAATGCCGAAAGCTATGGCATCCATTTACAGTCCAACACGCTGGTGTCATCGCCCAGGAGCGCTGTTACAAACAACGCTGTCGGAGGTTCGTTCAGAAACAATAACGCAACAGGCATTTTCTTAAATACCTACCCAAGCTCAATGATAAGCACATGGGATGTATTTTTCAATTCGGTGAATATCGGTTACGCAACATCCGGATCAACGGCAGCTGCGATCTGTGTTCAAACATGCTGCTCACAGGAGATCGACATCCGAAACAACAACCTGCTTATAAGTAATGCGTCAAGCTCTGCAGTTCCTTTAAGAACATTAACCTGGGCATTCGGAAACTCAACGCTTACTTTGAACAGCAATAATTACTACAAACGCGGCCAGGGCGCTGCTACTGTGCTGATCGATAATGTAGGAACCGTTTACACGGTAAGTACATTTGTGAACGGGGGAGGTTATAACTCGTCTTCTATCAGTAAAGACCCTCTTTATCTGTCATTAACCAACCTGTACCCGGGAACGCCTTGTAATAATGGCGTATTAATAAGCGGCTATACTACTGATATTAACGGAGCAACAAGGGCTGCTGCACCTGATATGGGTGCTTATGAATACACTGCATCGGCAAATGATGCCGGTATTACTGCAATAGTGGCCCCTTCCATTCCGATGACACCGGGCACACAAAACGTAACCCTTACACTTACTAACCTGGGAAGCTCGGCATTAACTTCTGCAACCGTTGGTTACCAGCTTAACGGGGGATCTGTGGTTACGCAAAACTGGACCGGGAATCTTGCCGCATGTGCATCTACCAATGTTGTTTTCAACGGAGCGCAGGCAATTACCATTGCTGCGGGTAATAGTTATACATTAAAGGGATTCTCTTCTGATCCCAATGCGTCTGTTGATGGAAATAGCAATAATGACTCGATATTTTCAACAACTTTCGGATCTTCCTTATCGGGTAACTATACCATTGATCCGGCCGGATCCGGGCCTTCAAACTTTACTTCCTTCGGGGCTGCCACTGCAGCACTGAGTAATGGAGGCATAAGCGGGCCGGTGGTATTTAATGTAGCATCCGGCACATATGCTGAACAGGTTATCATTTCGCAGGTATCGGGCTCATCTGCTGCGAATACCATTACTTTTAACGGAGGTACAGGAAACGCTGCAACCAGGATCATATCGTTTGCAGGTACAGCCAGCGCCCCGCATACGTTAAAGCTTGATAATGCTTCCTACATTAACATCTTTAATCTGACCATCCTGGGAACCGGTACCACCAATGGATGGCCTTTGCACCTGATGAACACCAACTTTGTTACTGCCAGGAACTGTAGCATTTCGTTTACAGGAACGGGCCTCACTTCATCCAGCCAGAACTTTATTCCGGTTGTTGCAAACGGTTCGTCTTCATCACCCAGTTTTTCGGGAACGGTAACAAACCTGGTGATCGAAAACAACACGATCAGTGGCGGATACGCAGGTATATATGTTTACGGCTCAACCAGCGCTACAGGCTCAGCCAATCACTACCTGAACGGCAACAACATCAGCAATTGTTCATCTTATGGTATATATGATTACTATACCTACACCGACCAGGAGATGAAAAACAATACGATCTCTATGCGTGTGGGTAATGCAAACGGATACGGAGTGTACATTGTTGCATCCCAAAGCCCCGCAGCATCGTTTGAGTATACCGGAAACGTCATAAAGGATGCGGGTCAATACGGAATATACCTGTCGAACTTAGCAGGCAGTGCCGCCTTTCCGGCATTTATTGCCAATAATATGATAGGGGGCGGTTTTGTTTCTGCTTCTTCATATGGGATTTATTTAAACAGCTGCAGCTATACGAACGTATGGCATAATTCGGTAAACCTGGACGCTGCAAACATGGGAACAACACTGGCTGCATTATACCTCGGTTCAACCAACAATGCAGATATCAGGAACAACAACCTTGCCGTTACAGGAACCAACAGCCTTGCATTACCTTTAATAACAGCAAGCAGCTCATTCATCGCGCTTGATTATAATAACTATTACCGCTTCACAAACCCGGTTCAGCTGATCAATATTAATGGAGCGATTTACAGCTCAACCAACCTGTTTGGCGCAGGTGGCTTTAATACCAATTCGCGTGTAACAAACCCTATGTATACCAATGCAAAAGACCTGCACACCGGTTTAAAATGCAATACTGGTATTAGTATTAGCGGCTATGCAGTGGATGTGGACGGAAATACCAGGAGCAACCCTCCGGGTATAGGAGCCGATGAAAATACAAACAGCAATACGCTGGATCTTGCAGTTGAATCTATTTCTAGCCCGTCTGTTCCGGTTGCTTCAGGCAGCCAGAACATCACGGTACTGATCCGCAATAACGGTAGCAGCACGATCACTTCAGCCAATGTTTCGTATAAAGTAAACAATGGTACTGCTGTGACCCAGGCCTGGACCGGCTCGCTGGCTCCTTGTGCTACAGCAGTGGTTACCTTTACCGGTGCCAGCCAGTTTAATTTTTTACCGTCAACTGCATATACCTTATTGGTTTATTCCGACCAGCCCAATGCCGGTGCCGATAATGCAATGGTAAACGATACAGCCCGTTTAACAGTAGTTGCAACCGGGATCAGTGGCAATTTTACCATTGACGGGTCGATACCAGCGAGTGCTACAAACTTCCAGACATTTGCCACGGCCATCACAGCGATGACAAATAATGGAATTGCCGGACCGGTTAATTTTACCGTTGCTCCTGCTACCTATGCAGTACAGGTTGTTATTCCTGCCATACCGGGAGCCAGCTCGACCAATACCGTGACATTTGACGGAGGAGCCAATGCTTCAACCGTTATCTTGTCCTTCGCCTCATCCACAAGCGGAGCAAGGCATACCCTGCGTTTTGATGCAACAAACTGGATACGCATAAGGAACATGAGCATCATCGGGTCCGGTACTTTTGCCTGGCCGATTCATATCAACACGGGTTCTTCTAACCTGCAGATCAGGAACTGTTTGATCAGCTGCACACAAACATTGACGAACCAAACTTCTACCAATTATGCGGGGATCGTTATTTCTTCATCTACCAGCTCGTTAAGCGGGGGAAATTTCTCATCCAATATTGATATCGACAGCAATACCATTACCAATGGCTGGTATGGCATTTCGTTCTATGGCAGTGGAAATACCGGTTTCAACCCGGCCATTAATATCCGGAAAAATAAAATTGACAGTTCAGGCCTTTATGGAATAAACCTAAGCTACGCCATGGGTTCTGTATTAAATGATAACACCATTAATATGCGCATGAGCAATGGTGCATCAACAGGATCATACGGTATGTATGTATTGAACTGTTACACCACAGGAACAGAAAATATCCAGGTGAACCGCAACAAAATTACGGGCTGTACGCAATACGGCATTTACCTTCAAACCACAGGTGGTGTATCCGCATCAACACAACGTGCGCAGCTCATTAATAATGCAATCGGGGGCGGATTTACAAGCGCATCTGTGAGTGGGATTTATTTTGCGTCTGCCAACTACTGGGACGTATGGTTTAACAGTGTGAACCTTGACAACGCTGCTACCGGAACGGCCCAATGCATTTACCTCACCACGGGCTCACCAACGTTCAACGACATCAGGAACAACAATTTTGCGGTAACCAATGCAAGCGCAAGCGGTGCTTTACCTTATCGTTCCGTGGGCAGCGCAACGGTGAATGCGCTGAATTATAATAACTATTATAAAGCGGGGGCTACGGCTTCTACCAACATTATTTCGGTGCTGGGAACAAATTATACGCCTTCAACCTTTACCGGTGCCAACGGAGGCGGTGCCAACTCCATTGCACAAAACCCTTCTTTTACCAGCTCAACCAACCTGTTGCCTACGGTAAATACCAACAAGGGAACAACGCTTGTCAGTGTGCCTACCGATATTGCAGGAACGTACAGGAATATTCCTCCCGACCTGGGTTCATATGAAATTCCGTCAACTGCATTAACCGACCTGGCCATTGTAAAGTTGAATTCACCGGATACCACTTTACCGGTGGGCTCATACAATGTATCGGTAACGGTAAGGAATTTCGGAAGCAGCCCGATCACTTCATTTAACCTTCGCCACACGGTGAACGGAATTAATATGCAGGATACGGCCATTACAGGAATCAGCCTGGCACAGAATGCAGCCATGGACATTAACATGGGTGCAGGAAAACAAGTCACTTTCGGACCTACTGCAAATACGTTAAAAGTATACCTGTATCAACCTAACGGAAGTAATGACGGCCTTCAAACAAACGATTCGATCGTAATAGGGCCACGCTTCCCTTCTATGAACGGTACATATACGATAAACCCAGCAGGGAGCGGTCCGTCTAACTTTATTTCGTTTGCTACGGCTGCCACTGCAATTAACAGTGGTGGTGTAAGCGGTCCGGTTATATTTAATGTTGCTTCGGGCACATTTACAGAACAGATCACGCTTAACGCATTGAACGGAGCATCGGCCACCAACACGGTTCGTTTTGTTGGTAACGGAACAACAAACACGATCTTAAACTTTGCAGGTGCAGCAGCGCCAAACCAACATACCGTGCGCTTAAACGGAAGCAGCTGGATCTCGTTCGAAAACATGACCATCAGCGGTGGGGGGACTACTTCCAACTGGGTGGTACATTTACTGAACGCATCGAACTGTACTGTTAAAAAATGTAAGATCAGCGTTCCCGCTTCGGTTACCTCAAGTTCATTTATCAATATACTGGCAAACAATGTAAGCACATCGGGAGGTGAAACAACCACATCGACCGTGATCAATAACAATGTAATTGACAGCAACACGATAGAGAACGGTTATTACGGCATTATGCTGAGCAATAATAACGGGGCGAACATCAATTACATGAGGGGCAATACCATTAACAACTGTTATTACAATGCGCTGTATTTATACTTTTACCAGGCATTTAAATTTAACGGTAACACCGTGAATATGCGCCCGGGTATTTCAAACAGCTATGGCATCAATTCGTTTGTAAGCACTGCCAACTCTCCTTTATACAGCGAGATCAGGAACAACGTAATTACCAATGCAGGCTCTTACGGCATCTACCTTACCAGCGCAAACGGATCATCGGGCGGAACGCCATACGGTGAGATCGTGAACAACATGATCGGTGGCGGATTCTTTAACACCGGAGGTGCCGGCATATACCTGAGCAGCTGCTCGTATTGGAAAATATGGCACAACACCATTAACTATGATGCCATAGGCAATTCGGCAGCCCTCAATTTACAGAACGGAAGTTTGAATGATGTGCGGAACAATATTTTTGCGATCAGGAATGCATCAGCCACACTTGCCACACCGGTTATTCTCAGCACATCAACTGCTGCATCGGTGTTCAACTATAACAACTTATACAATGCGGCCACAACAAACCTGCTTAACATCGGGGGCAACATTTATACAACAGGAAATTATACCGTGGCATTCCCTAACGGTGCAGGTATTAACTCAAAGAACCTGAACCCTAACTTTACATCAGCAACCAACCTTCATATTGGCGAAGCCTGTATGAATGGCGATAACCTGGGCATTACTGCCGACATTGACGGAAATGCACGTGGCACTACGCCTGATATGGGTGCAGATGAAATGACCACGGTGCCTGCACTTGATGCCAGCGTAGCCAAGATCAACTCCCCTTCTTTTCCTTTTGCTGCAGGCACACAACCGGTAAACATCACGATACAGAACAATGGAAATACCACGCTTACCGGCTTAACGCTTGCCTATAGCGTAAACGGTTCTGCACCGGTAACACAAAGCTGGAGCGGTAGCCTGGCATCGTGCGACACGTTAAACTTTACCTTTTCGGCCACGTATAATTTCTCATCAGGGCCCAATGTGGTTAAAGTATATGTGGCTTCTCCAAATGGCGGAGCAGATGCAAATACGATAAATGATACAGTAACCTCTGTTCCTTTATGCACAGGTTTAAGCGGTACATACACCATTAACCCGGCAGGTGCGGGTGCGACTAACTTCACCAGCTTCTCTGCTGCATTAAGTGCACTTAACTGCGGAGGACTTGCAGGAGCTGTTGTGTTTAATGTTGCGAACGGGGTATACAATGAACAGGTTAACCTGGGTTCTGTTCAGGGTGCTTCTGCAACAAACACCATCACCATCCAATCGGCAAGCGGTAACGCTTCGGCTGTAACCATCTCTTATGTTCCCGGGGTGGAAAACTATGTAATGAACCTGAACAGTACAGATTACTTAACGGTGAAGAACATTACCCTGATGAACGCAAGCACAGGAGGCAGTTATTTCAATGTATTGCAGATCGGCAATTCGGCAAACAACAACACGTTCAGGGCTTGTGTATTTACCAACGCATTGCCTACCAACGGATCGCTTGTATACAGCAACAATACCACTGATAACAATAACACCTTCGTATCGAATACATTCAACGGAGGTTCTTACGGGATCCAGTGGCAAAGCAATACTTCGGCAGTTGCCGCATATGCGCTGAACCTGGTGATTGACAGCAACACGTTCAACAACCAGTATAACTACGGGGTGTATGTTTATTATTGCAATGCAACCCGGATCAGGAACAATACAGTTACGTCTTCTTCCACCACCACTTATTATGGTATTTATGCTACCTATATTTACCAGAATGCCCAGGTATTAAACAACAACATCGTTATCAATACCAGTGCTTCCCAGGCGTATGGTTTAGGTCTTATCGGATTAAACAACGGGGGTAATGCTTCTGTCCGCGCACTTATTGCAAACAACATGATCAAGGTGAGCACCGGAACGGCAAATAACTTCGGAATCTACATAGACCAATACATGTATTACAGTGATGTGATCCATAACACCGTGAACGTAATCAATTCGGGCACGGGTATAGCATATGCAATCAGCATGAATACCAGCTTTTCGGGATACACAACAGACAATTGTAACTTTGTAAATAATATTTTCCAGGCGTTGAGTTCAAGCACAGGTTCAAGTGCATTTTACCACAACTCATCATCTGCGTTAAATAATGTTACCATCAACTACAACAATTATTTTGTAACAACAGGAAATATTGCCCGTTTTCAAAATACGACACTGGCTACTTTAGCGAACTGGAAAAGTACATATGCCACTTATAATGTAAACTCATTAAGCAAACGTGCTTCGTTTACTGGAGCCAACGACCTGCATAACACCACCCCTTGCCTCGACAATGTGGGTTCGAATGCATACCTGGCTTTGGTTGACAAGGATATTGACGGACAAGGCAGGAACGCCACTACACCGGATATGGGTGCGGATGAATTTACTGCACAGCCTTATGACATCAGGGTAAGCCGCATCAGCGCACCTGCGGGTTACAGCGCTTCGGCACAAACGGTAAAAGCATGGATCGTGAATGGAGGAACCACAACGGTAACATCGGCCAACATTGCCTACAATATAAATGGCGGTGCGGCAGTAAGCCAGAATTTCACCGGGCTTTCCGTATTGGCCTGCGACTCTGTTGAGGTTACTTTCACCACACCCGTTTCTACACCTACCGGTTATTCGGTATTGCAGGCTTTTGTTTCAGGCATCATAAACGGATCGAATCCCGATGGCAATAACTTAAACGACACCACGGGCTTTGCATTCTGTACTTCGCTTGCAGGTAATTTTACCATTAACAGTGCGTTATCGTTAAGCTCAACAAACTTCCAGTCGATTGGCGGTGCAGTGAACGCAATGAAAAGCTGCGGCTTAACCGGTGC